>CAJOLJ010000016.1 GCA_905235445.1 uncultured Bacteroidales bacterium | reverse complement strand
TGTTTGACAGGCTTATGATAGCATCCGTCGCCTGTACAGCGGATTTTGAGCATCGCATCTACAATAGAAATATGTCGGCTGATTGCGGATAATCATATTGAATAATCATCCCTTCCACATGAATATGTCCCATAAGCATCTGTCCCTCCTGGTTCTTTCCCTCGTCCTTGTCCCCTTCGGAGGATGCGCCGTGAAGGAACAGCCCACCGATTTAAAGGTATCTGAACTCCAACTGGTCGACGGGGCCAATCTGTACGATGTCGAGGCTGCGGGGTCCCGGATAGAAGGAATCTCGTTTTACACTTCGGGGGCATGGAGGACTACGGTTTCCGGGACGGTGGACAAGGGATGGATAAACCTGGATCCCCGCTCGGGAAGCGAGGCCGGCACACACTCAATGACCATAACCCTTTCCCGGAATGATTCCGGGAAAGAGCGCTCTGCAGGGGTAACCATTTCTTGCGGGGATGCGCCTGAAATCAAACTGACCCTAAGGCAGGCATGCTTCCCACGCATCAACACGCAGTCCCTCAGCGTCACTTCCCCCAAGCTGGGCACTTCCCGGGCGAATCCCCTCGTCGATTTCATATTCTGCGCTGATCCCACCGCCATCACTTACGGCGACAGGCTCTACGTGTACGGCACGAATGACCACCAGCAGTATGAACTCTCCTCCGAGAACACTTACGAAAAGATTAAGAGCCTGGTGATGCTGTCCACCGATGACCTTGTGAACTGGACCTACCATGGAACCATCCCCACCGCAGATATCGCCCCTTGGATAGTGGCCTCATGGGCACCCAGTGTGGTGTGTCGGAGGATGGAGGACGGAAGTGAGCGTTTCTACCTGTATTTTTCCAACAGCGGTTGGGGCGTGGGTGTCCTTCAGTCCACCTCTCCTGTGGGACCTTGGACTTCCCCCCTGTCCACCAGCCTCATTGACGGGAACAACGAAACGGTGAAAGGAAGCGGGAACATATTCGATCCCGGGGCCGTGATAGATGATGGCGGCAACGGGTGGTTGGCATTCGGCAATACCCAAGGATGGCTGGCCCGACTAAATCCCGACATGATATCCTTTGCCGATCCCCCCGTCAAGCTGCTTTCCCCTTACCATTTCGAGGCGAACGAGCTCAACTACATAGGAGGCACCTACGTATACACCTACAACAACAACTGGTCAGACCATACTCCCTGGACCCTCGGCGGGACGGTTCCTGGACAGTGCAGCATGGTGTACATGAAAAGCACCTCTCCACTCGCCGTGGATTCATGGACCTATGGCGGGATGTATTTCAAGAACCCCGGTTACAACGGCTTCGGCTATGGGAACAACCATACCCATATGCACAAGTTCCAGGGCAAATGGTATCTGCTCTATCACACAGGTCTCCTCCAGTCAGCTTTTGACACCAAAGGCGGATTCAGAAGCATCTACATGGATACTATAGAGGTGGACGAGGAAAACGTATCCATAAGCGAATGCCTTCCCTCCCATGAGGGAGTGAAGGCCCTGAAGAACCTGAATCCATTTGAGAGTCAGTTTGCATCCACGACCGCAGCCACCGAGGGAATCGTATTCAGTGAGACCGGTGAAGAAGGGCACGTCACTGCCCAGGTCGGGACTCCCAGCCTCACTGCCCCAAAGCCCAAGGTCGGCATCATCGAGGTCCGGGGGGTGGATTTCGGCCAAGGCGCGAAAAGCGTCACATGCCGGGTCAAGGGGACGGGACTCGTAAGTTTCCGCCTTGATGACTACAACGGGCAGGACATTGTCACGCTCAGCTCCTCCGGGGAGGAATGGACAGATAGGACGGAGTCATGCACCTTGGATGCAGCCGGTGTGCACACCCTCTATATTGTCATGGAAAAAGGAATCGGTATCGATACCTGGCAATTCTCGAAATAAGTCCATCCTTTTCTGGAAAGGCCCAATAGCATCCGATGTCGATAACATGTGTGGCCCAGGGAGTGATCGTTTCCGCAATAGTTATTAAAGGCGAAATTTTCACTTTTCCAAAAGTGATTTTCGGTTGCATTTTCACTTTTCCAAAAGTGGGGACTGTATAGATGCCAGAAAAAGGCTGTTTCCTTTACCATACTCCACGAGGTGAGGGATTCATGGCACAGAAGTTAAATTTTTTGAATATCCGTTTATATTATTTGCCAGGGGCCGAAGACAATCGTGGGGCTAGAGTTCGTACCTTTGTGAGGTATCAAAATTGACGGAACATGAGCCACAGTATCTTCAACCCAAGCCTTTCTTTCCTGCTTGCCGGGGCATTGTCCCTACTATTGTCCATCCAGGCAAACTCACAGGATGTCCTCTCCCGGGAGATGCTCTCCTCCTATGTCGAAAACACCTCTGTCTTCGGGCAGGGGCAGGTAGACCCCAGGGCATGGTATATCCCTTCAGATGCCATATCCCTTGACGGGCAGTGGAAGTTCAGCTACTACGAGAGTCCCCTCGATGTCCCCGGGGACTTCTTCCGCAAAGGCTTCAACGACAGGAAATGGGATAGCATAACTGTCCCCTCCAACTGGGAGATGCAGGGGTTCGGGGAACCGCTTTTCAGAAATGTCACCACCCCTTTCCCCCAGAAGATGCCAGCGAAGAGACTGGAGGAACTTCGCAGGACCGCCGAGGGCAAAAACCCCAGTGCGACGGAAAGGGATGTCAGAATGGCCAGGTACCAGCTCCAATCGGGAGATTCCGCAGATCCTTTCGCAGTCAATGTCCCCTCTGTCCCCATGGACCTCAACCCCACAGGTGCGTACAGGAGGACCTTCTCGGTCCCTTCCTCCTGGAAGGGAGAGAGGATATTCCTGAGGTTCGAGAAAGTGGCATCCGCATCCTTCGTATGGGTGAACGGGGAACTTGTCGGTTACAATGAGGGTGCACAGGAACCCTCCGAGTACGACATCACCTCTTTCGTCAAGACTGGGGGCAACACGCTGGCCGTACTTGTCCTCAAGTACAGTGACGGTTACTATCTGGAAGGCCAGGACTACTGGAGGCTCGCAGGCATCTTCGACCATGTCTGGCTGTACCGGACCGGGCAGGTTCGCCTCTTCGACTATCACGTGGTGACGGATTTCGGGAAAGATTACAAGGACTCTGACGTAAGCCTTGACGTGGATGTCCGCTCTTATGACACTTCCTGCAAAGGTCTCAACGTGAGGGGGACCATTTCCCGCAATGGTTCCGTCGTAAAGACCATGGCCTCCTCCCCCTTCGACCTTTCGCCTTCATCGAAGGCTGTGCTTCCGCTCAGGGCCAAGGTGGAGTCTCCCCTCAAGTGGTCCAGCGAGACCCCGAACCTCTATGACCTCTCAATCGAGCTTCTCTCCCCCGAGGGGAAAGTCATCGACCGGATCGACAAGCGGATGGGGTTCAAGAAAACGGAAATCATCGACGGGGTGTTCTACCTGAACGGGGTGCCGCTGAAACTCAGCGCCCAGTGCTCCCACATGCAGCATCCCCTCACCGGTCACACCATGGACCGGGAGACCATAATAAAGGACATGCAGATTCTGAGGCAGTTCAACTTCAACGCAGTCAGGACCTCACACTATCCTCCCGTGAACGAGTACCTTGACCTTGCGGATGAGTTCGGCCTGTTCATAATAGACGAGACCGGGGACGAGTCCCATGCCACTGAGTATGTCTCCAGCATGGAGGAGTTCTTCCCTATGTACAGGGAACGGGCCCGCCAGATGGTACTGCGTGACAGGAACCATCCCTGCGTACTGTTCTGGAGCGCCGGGAACGAAAGCGGCGAAGGCCAGGCCATATACGAAGTCATCGCGGAGGGAAAGAAATATGATTCCACAAGGTATTGGATGTACGGAGGCAACGCCCCGATCCATCCCGCCGAGGAGATCGTGGGTCCCCGTTATCCCTCCCCCATCGAGCACGAGATCCGCTACGGGATGGACACCACCGACAAGCGTCCTTCCTTCATGGACGAGTATCTGTCGGTTGCAGGCAACGGGGGCGGGGCCATGGACGAGTACTGGGACGAGATATATTCCCACCCCAAACTCATGGGCGGGGCAATATGGGATTTCGTGAGCGTAGGGCTTCTCAAACATGCACGCGCCCTTGAGGACAAGTCACCCGTTCCTGCCCAGGCAGTCATAATGGGAGGCGCCACCCTCGTGAAAGGTCCATGGGGCAATGCCATAGACCTCAACAAGCAGGACCAGTGGGTCCAGATATACCGCGAGGATAAACTCGAGTCCTTCCCTGACGGGATTACCATTTCATTCGACGTGTATCCCAGGCTCTTCTCAAGAAGCGGCGGATACTACATAATGAAGGGCAAGAACCAGTTCGGCGTGAAGCAGGAGGGCTCCGACAATCTCCTCTTCTTCCTCACAACCGACAGGAAATATGAGCTTCGCTGCCCCCTCCCCTCTTCCTGGGAGGGAAGCTGGCACAAGGTGAGGGCGACTTACGACGGACTCGAGATGACTCTTCGCATCGATGAGGGCCCCGCCGTCTCGACCCCCGCAACGGGCAGGATCCGCAATTATCCCCAATCCATCTGCCTTGGCAGGGACGAGGAGAAACATGGACAGGAGACCGTGGAATACATCTGCGACGCACTTCTTGACAACTTTGCGATAGCGGGCAAGGCCATAGTGGGAGACATAAACCCAGAAGAGGCCCTCCTGTATCTGGATTTCGAGAAGCAGACCGACCTCGGTCCCTACTACTCCTACGGAATAGGGGCCAGGACATACGGGAGCATCTGGCCAGACAGGGTCCCCCAGCCGGAAATGTGGCAGATGAAGCACACCACCCAGCCACTTCGCTTCAATCTCCTGGACCCTGAAAACGGAGTAGTCGAAGTCTGGAACAGGAACCATTTCACCAGTGCCTCCACTTACAGGACGACCTGGAAACTTCTGAGTGACGACTCCATTGTTGACAGCGGTGAACTCTCCCTTGACACCGCTCCTCTCAAGAGGGAAACCTTCACCATCGGATACTCCCGTCCAACAAGGATAGTACCCGGCAAGGAGTACCGCCTCGAGATATCCTACTGCCTCAAGGAGGACACTCCCTGGGCGAAGGCCGGTTTCGAGGTGGGCTGGGACCAGTTTGAACTGGAAGGTTGGAATCAGGTCGCACAGGTGAGCCCCCCGCCCAAGGGCAGGATTGATTTCAAGGAAGAAGACGGAACCCTCTCGGTCATCGGTGAAGGGTTCACCTACAAGTTCGAGAACGGAAAACTCACCGGGATGGAAGTCGGAGGGAAGACCCTGCTCCTCTCACCCCTGAACCTCAACCTATGGAGGGCTCCCCTTGCCAATGAGCTGGACAGCTGGAACTCCTACAGTGCGGGCAACTACACCTACAAGCCAGGTTACGGGAGCATCGGCAACCATCAGGTCCTCGCAGGAATCTACTACGGCGCCGGCCTGGACAGGCCAAGGGCTGTCCCGATGAGCTGCAGGGCAAGGAAAGCGGGTGATGCAGTGTACATTGACTCAAGGGAACTCGTAACCATCGGGGAAGGCAATGCCAGGCAGCTGGATGCTTACATATCGGGAGTATCTTACGACGCCTTCGAGTGCATCTACTCCTACAGCATCACACCCGACGGGACAATCAGGATTGCAACTGACGTCAAGCCCCAGGGAAACATGCCGCCATGGCTACCGAGGCTCGGTTTCACAACCACTCTCGATGAGTCTCTCAGACTTGTCAATTGGTACGGCCGCGGTCCACAGGCGAACTATCCCGACAGGAACACCGGTTACAGGGTCGGCATTTACAGCAATGACATCGATGACATGTACGAACCTTATCTCATCCCCCAGGACTACGGCCTGAGGACGGACAACAGGTGGGTCACCCTCACGGATGCGGAAGGTGACGGGCTACGGTTCAGCATTGAAGGAGGGTTCAATTTCAACGCCTACCCGCTCAGTACCGACAATCTCACCAAGGCGGTCTATCAGTACCAACTGAAAAAGAGTCCTTTCATTACCCTCAACCTTGACTTTGCCACAAGCGGGGTGGGTTGTACAGCAAGGGGCATCTTCCAAAGCTACAGGGTATATCCCGAGGCTTACCACAGAACCATAACCATATCACCGGTAAGGAAATAACCCCTCGATAACCCCGGGAATGACATTCCTTTCAGTTCATACGGTGAACAATCACCGCCAAAGAATCTATGCTAAAATGAACGTGCGGAGCATTTCCGACATGATAAGAAAAGCTACCGAACTCGGAATCATCTAATCCCGGGATACGCTTTGTTGACTCCATTATATTTTTTTGAGGAAAAATAGATAGCGATAAACGAATTTTTGATATTTTTGCACGACACTAAAGCGCTCCCCTTTGGGGGCCATCAAAAGCCACCGCAATCAATACACAAAAACTCATAACACAATGGCATCTATTACCGACATCATCCTTCAGCAGGTAACAAAGGCTACCAGCTCAGTCCAACTCCCCACGGATACCAAACAGACTGTCGTAAACGGTCTGTCCAACTCCATTCTCGGGTCCCTCACCCAGACTGTCTCCTCCCCTGGCGGAGTTGACCTGGTCAAGGAACTCATAACAGGAAAGACTGCAGCCGCAGCAAGTCCCATCACTTCACTTGCCACCAAGATTTTCTCCGGAAACATCCTCAGCAAGCTCAATCTCGGGAACTCGACCAACAACGCTCTCACCAGCCTCATCCCTACGATCCTCACCTCGGTGAGCGGCATATTCAAGGACCGCGACGGAGACGGTGACGTTGACCTCAACGACATCATCCTCTCCTTCAAGGGGGGCAGCACGGGAGGCAGCTCCATCCTCGGTGCAGCAACCTCCATCCTCGGCGGTCTCTTCAAGAAATAGCTGCCTGACAAATACACAAAGAGCCGTACTCCACTGTGGCAAGCAGTGGCCTGCGGCTTTTTTCGTATGTTCATTGAAAACGAAAGGGCGGACCCTCTTTATGGGGGATCCGTCCTTTGCATGTCATGATACCGTATTCCCTAGTGGAAGGGAATCACAGTGGATTAGTCGCTCAGTGAGAACCTCTTGAAAGCAACGACCTTAAGCTCGGGATCGAAAGCCTTCAGGACAGCCTTGACAGTTTCCTTGGAGTCGCTGAGCTGATATTCCTGCTCCAGGAGGGTGTTCTCCTTGAGGAACTTGGCGACACGACCATTGGCGATGTTCTGGATCATCTGCTCGGGAAGGTTCTTGGCCTTCTCCTCACCGACGGTCTTGATGATCTCGCGGGCCTGGTCAGCCTGTTCAGGGGTGAGCCAACCCTTGGCGGTGTTGGACTGGATGTGATCCTCGCTGTCGACATGGGCAGGGTTGATGCCAGCCTTCTTGAGGGCTGCGTCAACTGCCTTCTGGATCTGCTCGTCCTTGGTCTTCTGGATAGCCACGGCCTTCTCATTGTCGATGACCTGCTGAGGGCAATCCTCGGCGCTGATGGAAACGGGGTTCATGGAAGTGACCTGCATTGCGATGCCCTTGCCAAGCTCCTCGGAAACAGCCTTGTTGAAAGCGACGATAGCTCCGAGCTTGTTGTTGAAGTGGACATAGGATGCGATGCAAGGACCCTCGAGGGAAGCGTAGTAAGCAAGAAGGTGCTTTTCACCGGTCTTGCCAGTCTGGGCGGAGATTTCCTCCTCGACTGTGTGTCCGTTCTTGCAAGGGGTGGCCTTCAGGCCTTCTGCATCTGCGGGGAACGCTGCGATGGCGGCATCTGCGATCTCTGCGGCGAGAGCCTTGAAGTCGGGGGTAGCGGAAACGAAGTCGGTCTCGCAGCCAAGGCAAACGAGAACGGCCTTCTCACCTTCCTTGCGGACAAGGACAGCACCCTCGGTGGTCTCCCTGTCAGCCCTCTTTGCAGCCACGAGCTTACCCTTCTCACGGATAATCTCAACGGCCTTCTTGAAGTCACCCTCAGCCTCCTGGAGAGCCTTCTTGCAATCCATCATACCGGCTGAAGTCATCTTACGTAATTTCATTACGTCAGCTGCTGTGATATTCATAGTATCTTGATTTTTCTTTAAAGGGCTGATAGCCACTGCATATAATGCCATGCGACTGTCAGCCCGTATTTGTTTTACAGAGTAATTGTGAAAAGAGGATTATGCTCTACTCAGCTTTGGGCTCATTTGCTGTGTCGGCCTTGGGGGCGGTGCGACGGGGACGCATCTTGCGTGCGGGTTTCTCCTCAGCGGGTGCGGGAGTATCCTCGAGGTCCTTGCTGTCCTTGTCGAGCTTGCGCTCGTCGAGGCCTTCCTGGATGGCTGTGCAAAGAGCGTTGAGGATGTACTCTATGCTCTTGGCGGCGTCGTCATTTGCCGGAATCACGTAATCAATAGGGGTGGGATCGCAGCAGGTATCAACCATTGCGATAACCGGGATGTTGAGGCGGTTTGCCTCTCTGACGGCGTTAGCCTCCTTCTGGACGTCAACCACGAAGATGGCTGAAGGCAGGCGGCTCATGTCCTTGATGGAACCGAGGTTCTTCTCAAGTTTGGCCCTCTGGCGGTCAATCTGGAGACGCTCCCTCTTGGCGAGCTTCTCGAAAGTACCGTCTTCCTTCATCTTGTCGATGTTGCTCATCTTCTTGACGGCCTTGCGGATGGTGGGGAAATTGGTAAGCATTCCACCGGGCCACCTCTCAGTGACGAAAGGCATATTCACGGAAGCTGCCTTCTCGGCAACTATGTCCTTAGCCTGTTTCTTGGTAGCGACGAAGAGGATCTTCTTGCCCGAACGGGCGAGTTCCTTCATAGCTTCTGCAGCCTCGTCTATCTTGACAACACTCTTATGCAGGTCGATGATGTGAATCCCGTTGCGCTCAATGAAAATATAGGGAGCCATTTTAGGATTCCACTTGCGGGCGAGATGTCCGAAATGAGCACCTGCGTCGAGCAGTTCCTGGAAATTAGTTCTTGGCATTGTTGTTCTTGTTGTTTGTTTTTTTCTAAACTATCCCTCCGGTCCTTTATGGCCATCGGGCTCTTTACATCAATCCGAAGTAGCCTTGCTGCAGTCCCTGCAGGGGATCTTCTGGATTTTCCGCAGCCGGTCAATCCCACGGTAGCGGGCTGGATTCTCATCCAAGGCTCCGATCCTAAGATTTCAAAACCGGACTGTGCCTGTAAATCAGGTGTATTGCAGTCCTGAATAGCTTTAGTTTCTCTTGTATTCCTATACAGACAATACTAACGCTTGCTGAACTGGAAGCGACGACGTGCGCCAGGCTGACCGGGCTTCTTCCTCTCGACCTCACGGGCGTCACGGGTGAGGAATCCTGCGGCCTTGAGGGCGGGACGATAGGCCTCGCGGTCTATGTCACTGAGTGCCCTGGCGATACCGAGCCTCATGGCTTCGGCCTGGCCTTTGACTCCACCTCCGTCGAGGTTTGCCTTCACGTCAAACTGACCTGCGGTTCCGGTAACTTCGAAGGGCTGGTTCACAATGTACTTGAGGGAATCCTCTGCGAAATACTCATCGAGGGTCCTGCCATTGATTGTGATGTTACCCTGGCCGGGAGCCACATAAACACGAGCGACGGCTGATTTACGTCTTCCAAGGGCGTTTACTGGTTTTTCCATTTGCTCTGTTTAAATTTCGTTCAACTTGATGGGTTTGGGGTTCTGTGCCTGGTGGGGATGCTCGGGACCTGCATAGATATGGAGGTTTCCAAGGAGCTTAGCACCAAGACGGTTCTTCGGGAGCATACCCTTGACTGCTCTGCGAACTAGTTCAGTAGGCCTCTTTGCGAGGATCTCCTTAGGGGTGGTGAAACGCTGTCCACCCGGATAGCCGGTGTAACGTGTGTACACCCTGTCGGTCATTTTCTTGCCTTTGAGGGCCACCTTCTCGGCGTTTATCACGATGACGTTGTCACCGCAATCCACGTTGGGGGTGAATCCCGGTTTGGTCTTGCCACGGAGGACAAGGGAAACGCGGGCAGCAAGACGGCCAAGCGGAAGATCGGTAGCATCAATGACGACCCACTCTTTCTGAACAGTAGCCTTGTTCAGGTAAACTGTTTTGTAGCTTTGTGTGTCCACTGTCTTGATCTTTAATGATTTATACTAATAAAACTGCGATCCCTACACTTTATAGGGACCGCAAAGGTAACAATTATTTTGCTCAATTCTGCAAAAAGCCCTCAAAAAAGTAAAACCGGCCTGACGGGGCCCTGCCCGTTGTAAATGCTTGAAGGGGGGCTTCTACAGGATTTTCTCGGCCAGGTCGGACAGTCCCCCGACGCAGGAGAGGAGTTCGTCCCGGATGGCGAGGGACCTCTCCCGGATGAGCCTTGTCGTCATGTCCCAGGCGCACAGAAGGACCGAAAGCAGGACCACCGTCCCCTCGGCCCCGGCCTGGACCGCATCCTTCGCCCCACTAGCCAGGGACCTGTAGAAATCCCCCTTGCCGTAGTGGATGACCACCTCGGGGAGGTTCTCCCCCAGGTGTGTCATGAGGTAGCTCACCTCCTGGGCGCAGGGAGTCTCGACCACGAGGGGCGGGGTCTTGACCGAAATGTACTCGTTCTCTATGTCATCGGTAATGATGACTCCCTCCCTGTTGAAAAGCATGCAGCCTTCGCTTTGCTTCCTGACCTCCCCGGAGAGTATCTTCCCCCGAAGGGAGGACAGGAACTCGGTCGGATCTATCTTTTTGTACCTTGGCATAGCTAGAATGTCTTTGCTATCTCCCGCCCCTTGAGGACGGCTTCCTGGATTTTGCCTTCGATCTGAGCGGGGGTGCCGTAGTCCATGTTCCGGCAGGAGAGGACTTCCACCTCACCCAGGCCCCACAGCTGTGACAGGGCCCTTAGGTAAGAAGTGCCGCCGTCCAGCGGGTCACCCGTCGGGATGTCCATCCCGCGCGTAGTAATATAGAGGAGCTTCGTGCAGCGGCAAAGACCGTAGCACTTCCTATCATCAGTGTCAAAGGTTATCCCCAGGAGCGAAGTGTGCTCGATGAACACTTTCAGGCATGAAGGGAAAGACATGTCCCAGAACGGGGCGGCTACGAGGATCCTGTCAGCGGACGCTATCTGGGTGGCGGCATCCCTGGCCCACTGCGGGACTACCCCGCACAGGTTCCTGTCCGAGAGGGCCGATGGGGAGAGGGGTTCCATTTTCATTGCAGGCAGATGGAACTGGACTACCTCGTACCTATGCGAGAGGGCCTCAATGACCTCCCTCGCCACTCTCCAGGTCCTGGACTGGGGGCCCCTGACACAGGCATCTATCACTACGAGTTTCATGAAGGCGGATGCTGGGGTCTCACTTACAGGGACAGGACGGCGAGAACGTCGATGAGTTCCTTCTTGATTGGCTTGTCCCACTTGATGGCCCTCTGGATGGGGACATAGACAATCTCGTCGTTGCTCACTCCCACCATGATGTTGCGCTGCCCCTCCATGAGCGCCTCGATGGAGGCGTAGCCGAGGCGGCTCGCCAGGATCCTGTCGGCGGCAGTGGGGATGCCTCCCCTCTGGAGGTGACCCAGGATGGTAACCCTCACGTCATACTGCGGATACTCCTTGCGGACCCTGTCAGCATAGTACATGGCCCCGCCGTGCCCGTCCTTCTGGGCCTCGGACACGAGGACTATGGAAGAGTTCTTGCTCTTTCTCACTCCCCTGCCGATGAACTCGGCGAGCTGGTCCACATCGGTCTTGTCCTCGGGGATGATGGCAGCCTCGGCTCCCGATGCGATGGCTGAGTTCTGGGCCAGGAACCCTGCGTCACGTCCCATCACCTCGACGAAGAATATGCGGTCGTGGGAGTTGGCGGTGTCACGGATCTTGTCCACGCACTCCACTATGGTGTTGAGGGCGGTGTCATAGCCGATGGTGGTGTCGGTTCCGTACAGGTCATTGTCAATGGTCCCGGGGAGTCCGATGACGGGGATATCATACTCCCTGGCGAAGAGCTGGGCCCCGGTGAGGGAACCGTTGCCGCCGATGACGATGAGGGCGTCTATGCCGTTCTTGACCATGTTGTCGTGGGCCGTTTTCCTTCCCTCGGGAGTCATGAAAGCCTTGCTGCGGGCAGTCTTGAGGATGGTTCCTCCCCTCTGGATGGTGTTGCTCACCGAGGAGGAGGTGAATTTCTGGAACTCCTCATTGATGAGGCCTTCATAGCCCCTGTACACGCCCACCACTTCCATGTGGTTGAAGATGGCCGACCTGGTGACGGCCCTTATGCAGGCATTCATTCCTGGTGCGTCGCCCCCGCTGGTGAGGACGGCAACTTTCTTGAGTTCTCTCATATCTGTGTATTTCGTTTTATGTTTTTGGTGCAGGGTCGCCGTGGACCCGATTCCACAAAAATAACTAATTTTGCAAAACGCTGAGCTCTCCAGCCAACGTTTTTGGGCGGAGGGGGTGCAGTTTTTCTCATGCGGTGGGTCCACCGAAAGTAGGGGCCAGCCTTAAGTATGGATGAAAGATGAAAATCGGAGAAGTTGACCTAGGTGAAAGGCCGGTGCTGCTGGCACCGATGGAGGACGTGACTGACGCGTCCTTCAGGATTATCTGCAAAGAATGCGGCGCCGACATGGTCTATACGGAGTTCGTCTCCTCCGACGGGCTCATCCGCGATGCCCAGAAGGCAATAGCAAAGATGAAGACTTCAGAGGACGAAGCCCCCATCGCCATACAGATATACGGTTCCGACCCCGATGCCATGGTCCAGGCCGCCCGCATGGCTGACCGTGCTGACGAACTGGCCGGAGGGCACGGGTGCGACGTCATCGACATCAACTTCGGATGCCCCGTCAGCAAGATCGCGGGAAGGGGGGCAGGGTCCGGCATGATGAAGGACCCGGACAAGATGGTGAGGATAACGGAGATGATAGTCAAGGCGGTGCGCAAGCCCGTCACCGTCAAGACCCGTCTTGGCTGGGACGAGAGTTCCAAAATAATAGTTCCCCTCGCCGAAAGGCTCCAGGACAGCGGCATCCAGGCCCTGACCATCCACGGCAGGACCCGCTGCCAGATGTACAAGGGGGAGGCCGACTGGACACTCATAGGGGAGGTCAAGGCCAATCCCCGCATGCACATTCCCATCATCGGCAACGGGGATATAGACTCCGCCCTGAAGGCCAAGGCCGCCTTCGACACCTACGGGGTGGACGGGATAATGATAGGAAGGGCATCTTTCGGCCATCCGTGGATATTCACGGAAGTGAAGCACTACCTCAGGACCGGGGAGGAGCTTCCCCCGCTCGGGGTACGGGAAAGAGTCACTCTCGCCAAGCGCCAGATGGAACTGTCCCTCGAACTGAAGGGCCCCAGGACAGGGGTATACGAGATGAGAAGGCACCTAAGCTGCTATTTCAAGGGGCTGAAAGACTTCAAGGACACGAGAATACGCCTCGTTACCGAAACCGCCCCCGCCGAGATATTCAACCTGCTTGACTATATCGCAGAGCGTTGGGGCGACGAAAGCATGCCACCCCAACGGGGTGTCTACGGGATCTGAATGTATTTTTTCATCAATACCGCTTCACTCTTTCCCGACAATGGAATATCTTTGTGGACTGATTTCATAAGAGACGCACGATAACGATGTTAGACAGGATTCTGCTATTTCCCTATTCCATCACCCTCGCCCTGAGGAACGCCATGTACAACCGCGGCTTCATCCTCAAGTCCCGTCCCAGCGAGGTCCCGACCATAAGCATCGGCAACGTCACGGCCGGAGGAACCGGGAAGACTCCCCATACCGAGATGATACTGAGGGAACTTCTTTCCACCGATGAGTGGGGAGGAGCGGAACTGTCCGTCCTGTCGAGAGGGTACAGGAGAAAGACAAAGGGGTTCCAGGTGCTGCCACTTGGCGGGAGCGCAGCCATGTTCGGGGACGAGAGCGCCCAGATAAAGGGAAAGTTCCCCGCCGTTACCGTGGCCGTGGACAAGTCCAGGCTGGAAGGCTGCGACTTCCTGGCCCACCCCGAAAAATTATCCCAGACAGGGGCAGGGGCCGGATGCCAGGACAAGGACTACGCCCCTTCCCAGCTCATCCTTCTGGACGATGCTTTCCAATACCGCAAACTCGCCCCCGACTGCAATGTGGTTCTCGTCGACTTCAACCGTCCCCCCAGGGAGGACAGCCTCATCCCCCTCGGAAGGCTTCGGGACCTTCCCGGCAGGATCCATGACGCGGACATCCTGATTGTCACCAAGTGCCCTTCCTTCCTGGAAGAGTACGAGATGTCCGACTGGGCGAGGAAACTGGGGCTTTCCGACTATGACCCCTCCACCTGCCACGCCAGGACAAAGAAAGGAAAGGACATCTTCCTTTTCTTCACGTTCATAAACCATGAGGGGGCCACGGCGGTGTTCCCCGATAGCGGGGACACCCGCTACATCTACTCCCGGAAACTCATCCTTGTGACCGGCATTGCCAGGAACACCCCGCTGAGGCGTTATCTTGCGGACACATACAAGATCGTCCAGTCATTCGACTTCCCCGACCATCATAGATATTCAAGTGGGGACATTTCCGCTGTCATGAAGGCCGTGAAATCCAATCCCACGGCTGTCGTGATGACAACGGAAAAGGATGCGGCAAGGCTGCGGGACCTTCCCGACCTTCCCGCCACCCTGCGGCAGAGACTTTTCCAGGTCCCGATAAAAGTCCGCTTCCTCAGCGAGGAACAGCGAAGCCTGTTCATTAGCGCACTCCTGGATATCATCAGGGAGAAACGGGGAAGCCGCTTCCAGTAACAGGGATAATTGAATTTTCCTTTTGTTCCGATGCAACAAAAAGCCCTTTCCCGGCATCTAGGGAAAGGGTACGGGCCCTTGGCCGCTACCCTCGAAGCAAATGACACTACTGCTTACTTAACATATATTTCCACACTTGTTCAACCCCAAAAACAATCACCGTCCATCATGAAAAAGAGAAAGCGCACTCTGCACATCGGGATCGGGGATTTCATGCTGGCGAACCGCAAGGCAGCCAGGCAGGAGGAGATCCTCGAGCACGGCCACCCGGTGACATTCCGAAGCCACAGGCACAAGAGCAAGAAAGTCTATGACCGCAAGAGGGACAAAAGGGCAGGTTATCACATCGCTGACGACCTGCCCTTCTTCTTTTTTTCCCTTTGCGGGTAAGGGGTGAGGACTGCCCTAGTCCTCGGTAAGGACGTTGTCCTGGATGCGGACCGACTCCTCGTGGATCAGGTTGAACAGAGCCTTGATGAAGTCCTCGTCAAGGGCGTACTCCCGGCCCCGGACGACCATCCCGGTGAGGATCTCATCCCACCTCGTGGCCTGGATAATGGATATGTTGTGTTCCTTTTTGTACTGACCGATTCTCCGGGATACGTCCATCCTGGATTTGAGGGCGAACAGGAGGTTCTCGTCAATGACGTCTATCCTTGCCCTCAGCTGGTCGATGTTCTCCCTGTATGCCCTGAGGTCCGTATCCGAATCCCTCACCACTATTTTCTCCTCCAGCAGTTCCTTGAGGGCGGATGGGGTAAGTTGCTGCTTGGCATCGGACAGGGCGACGGCGGGGTTGCAGTGGGACTCGATCATGAGGCCGTCAAGGCCAAGGTCCATCGCCCTCTGGCTGAGTTCCTGGATGTACTTGCGGTCCCCGCCCATGTGGCTGGGGTCCGCGAAGAACGGAAGTTCGGGGTATCTTGTCCTCAGTTCAATAGCTATCCTCCAGCCCGGGTCATTGCGGTATGCCATCTTCTGGTATGTCGAGAAACCGCGGTGGATGACCCCCAGTTTTCGCACTCCCCTCCTGTTCAGCCTCTCGAGGGCCCCGATCCAGAGGTCCAGGTCGGGATTGACGGGGTTCTTCACGAGGACGGGGATGTCCGTACCCTCAAGGGCATCGGCAATCTCCTGCATCAGGAAAGGATTGGCCGAGGTACGTGCCCCTATCCAGAGCATGTCCACCCCGTACTTGATGCACTCATGGACGTGCTTTTCGCTTGCGACCTCGGTGCAGACCTTCATGCCGAAGGTCTCTTTCACTTCCTGCAGCCACCTCAGACCGGGTGTCCCCACTCCCTCGAAGGAGCCCGGGTGGGTGCGCGGCTTCCAGATGCCGGCCCTGAAGACGTGTATGCCGAACTCACACAGTCCCGCCGCAGTCTCAAGAACCTGCTCCCTGCTCTCGGCGCTGCAGGGGCCCGCTATTACCATAGGACGGGGAAGCGTGAAGAAGCCCCATTCCCCGATGGGGGTTATGTCAAGTTTGTTGGCCATGAAGATACTCTTGTTTAAGTTTGTCTATTGTCGTTCGTTATCGTATGATTTTCTTGATCCGGTTCGCCTCCTTGATGAGGGACTCTATCCTGTCCGTGTCATACTCGGAGATGGCCTGTCGGAACTGCTGCATCTTGTCGATATAGGTGTCAATCACCTGCAGGACGTTGTCACGGTTCTGTGAAAGGATGGGAACCCACATGGCTGCGCTGCTCTTTGCAAGCCTCACCGTGGAGGAGAATCCTCCCGACGCCAGGTCGAAGATGTGCTTCTCGTCCTTCTCCTTGTCAAGGACCGTGAGCGCCAGGGCGAAGGAAGTGACATGGGATATGTGGGATACATAGGCCGTATGCACGTCATGGGCGGAGGCGTTCATGTAAGTCGGTCTCATGTTCAGCGTATCATACAGCTGCTCCACCCTGCCGAGGGCCCTGGGAGAGGACTCCTCCGGGTTGGCGAAGATGCAGGCCCTCCCGTCGAAGAGGTTCGGCATAGCCGCCCACGGTCCGGAGTACTCGGTTCCCGCCATGGGATGGGTGGACACATACTGGGTGCGGCAGGGATGGTAGTGGGTGGAGAGGTTTATCTGCTCCTTCGTGGAACAGACGTCCATCACTATCTTGTCCTTCCAGCCATTCTCCTTGAAGGTATCCAGGATCTGGCAGACCATCTTGACTGCGGTCCCTACCGGGACTGCAACCACGGTGATTTCAGAGGCGAGGACGCACTTCTCCAGTGTGACGACCTCATCTACGAGCCCCAGCCTCAGGGCGGCTTCCGCACTGACCGGGTCCTTCTCCACCCCGAGGACCTTGGAGGCGAAGCCCCTTGTCTTGAGGTCAAGGGCCATGGACCCGCCGATGAGGCCAAGCCCTATGACACCTACGGTGGTGGGGGTTATGTTACTGTTATGTTCTGCTTCCATGGCAATGATGGATTACTCCCCTTTCAGGGACTGTATGATTTGAAGTGAACGGTTGAGGACGGAAGGAGGGGCGCAAAGGGATATCCTTATGTAGTTCTCCCCGTTCTTCCCGAATATGAAGCCGGGGGTAATGAAAACTCCTCCCTTGTAAAGGATGCTGTCAGACACCCTTTCCCCGAGGCTCCTGCTTCCCTGGGGATCCTGTGTCATCAAGGCGAGTGGATTGTCCGGGGAGACCCTCCCCCAGAGGAAGAGACCTGCGGAATCGGGATTGAAGGCCGCACCTATTTCAGAGAAGATCTTCCCGGCGACCTCTCTTCTTTCACGGTAGGATGCATTGAGGGAACTGAACCATTCCTCCCCCTCCCCGAGGGCCGCGACGGCAGCCATCTGCAGGGGACGGAAAATGCCCGAGTCCATCTGTGTTTTCACTTTGAGCACTTCCCCTATCATCTCAGCGGAGCCGCATATCATCCCGAGCCTCCATCCTGACATGTTGTATGCCTTCGAGAGGGAATTGAGCTCCATGCAGCAATCCATGGCTCCCGGGACAGCCATGAGGGAGAGCCTCTCCTCGGTGAGGATGCAGGAATAGGGATTGTCATTGACTATGAGAATGGAGTGCCTTCTGCCAAAGTCGACGAGCCGGGAAAACAGTTCTTTCGTGGCCCTGGCACCCGTAGGCATATGAGGGTAGTTAACCCACATTAACTTAACGCCATCCAGGTCCATTGCCTCCAAATGGTCGAAATCGGGCATCCAGCCCCTCTCCTCGACAAGGTCATAGGTCAGGATCTGCGCCTCCACCATCTTCGAGGCCGAAGTATAGGTGGGATAGCCGGGGTCCGGTACGAGGACCTTGTCCCCCTTGTCCAGGAAAGCCAGGGACAGGAGAAGGATTCCCTCCTTGCTGCCCACCAGTGGCTGGATCTCACACGTGGGATCAAGCTGGACCCCGTAGAACTTCCCGTACCAGGAAGCGAAGGCTTCCCGAAGCTGCGGGATGCCGTGGTAGTTCTGGTAGATATGCGCCCCGCTTTGGGCGGCCTCTTTGTTGAGGGCCTCCAATGCACCCTCCGGGGGCATCCCGTCGGGGGCGCCGATGCCGAGGTTTATTACGGGCGGAAGGCCTGAGGACTTCCTCGCTTCATTCATCGAGGCAATCTCAGCGAGCTTCCTTGAAAAATAGTATTCCTGGACCGAGAGGGTCCGGCGGGCTGGTTTTATTATCATGGCGGGAGGTTTCAGAAAAAAAAGAGTCAATCGGATTCCTTGGCGCTCTCGTATTCCCCGAGAATGCGGAGGTCATCTATCAAGGGGCGGACAGCCCCCAGGGCCTGGATGTATCTTTCGTAGGAATCGAACTTTATGTCCGCATAGAAGAAGTACTGCCACTGCCTTCCAGGTATCGGCAGGGACTGGATACGGGTGAGGTTCATGTCGTAGAACGACAGTACCGTAAGAATCTGCGCCAGGGACCCGGGCTTGTGCTGGAGGGTGAAACAAAGCGAAGCCTTGTCTATGTCCTCCTTGGGTATCCTTATGGAATCATCCAGGATGAGGAAGCGGGTGAAGTTCTGGCGGTAAGTCTCTATCTGGGACTGGAGGATCTCCAGACCCCACTCCTCGGCGGCCAGTTCGCTTGCCACAGCGCCCACACCCATGAGACCTTCCCTGGCAATGTCCGCGGCGCTCTTTGCGGTATCCTCGCTCTCTACCATCTTTATCCAGGGACAGCGCATCTCGAAGAACTCCCTGGTCTGGTTGATCGCCATGTAGTGGGTCCGCACCTCCTTGATGTCAGCGAGCGTCTGACCGGGGAGGGCCATAAGGTTCTGGTGGATGTGAAGGTACACTTCACCCTTGATGGTCTGGGGATTGCGGCGAAGGAGGTCGAAGTTGGGGATGAGACCTCCGGAAGTGGTATTCTCTATCGCCATCACGGCGGCATCGGCGCTTCCGCTCTGCATGGCCCGGTACAGCCCCTCGAAAGTGGAGCATTCCACAATCTCGGGGAGGGCCCCGTCGTGGCCCAGGTAGAATTCCCTGGCGGCCTGCTCGTGGAAACATCCCGAAAATCCTTGTATCGCTACTCTTGTCATATAATTTGTTAAGTTGTTTTTCCTTGCCCACACAAAAAGGGCCATCCCATGTCCGGACAGCCCTTATGTTTATTTAATCCCACTCTTACTTGTGTATGCGGCTTCCGGACCATCATCCCTGGGGATAATAGCTGAAGTAAAACCCGAAAGCGAAAGTGCGTGCAGCCATAGGAGTCTGTTGTGTGTTTCAAGTAACCTCTGCAAAGAAAAAGAGATTATTTCTCAATAACAACAAAAAATTACATTAAATCGTTTCTAACGACCAGGTGAGGGAGGCAACAGGTCCATGGGGTCCCTGCGGCGGATTTCTTTCACCCCGGGACAAAACATGGCCCCGCCCGCTTTGGGAGCGGACGGGGTCCATATTCCAAAAAGAACACTCTCGATACGGTGTCCTATACCGTAATTATCTCTTTCTCCTTGGCGGCGATTATCTCGTCGACCTTCTTGATGTTCTTGTCGGTCACTTTCTGCACCTCATCCTCCCCCTCATGCTGGGCATCCTCGGTGATTGTGGACGCCTTCTGGGCCTTCTTGAGCTGCTCCACGGCATCCCTGCGGGCATTGCGGATGACCACTTTCACGCCCTCTCCCTGTGCCTTGGCTTTCTTGACGAGGTCCCGGCGGCGCTCCTCCGTGAGGGCGGGGATGACACAGCGGATGATATCCCCGTTATTGGACGGGGTGAAACCGAGGTTGGCATCCAGGATGGCCTTCTCTATCTTGTTTATCATGCTGCGCTCCCAGGGCTGGACAGTGAGGGTCCTGGCATCCGGGGTGGAAATCGAAGCCACCTGGTTCAGGGGGCTCTGGGTTCCGTAGTAATCGACGGTCACACCATTGAAAATGGAAGGATTGGCCTTGCCGACACGGTATGTCTTGAGGTCCTCCTCCAGGAACATGATGGCTTCCTGCATCTTGTCGTCAGCGTTGCTGACTATATTTTTGGCGATTTCGGGTAACATGGTTATTTTCTTTGTTTTATTGTCCGTTAATATATATGGTGATCGTATCTAGACATGTACCAGTGTCCCGACCTTCTCCCCGCGCAGGATCCTCTGGAGGTTCCCGGGGCAGTTCATGTCGAACACTATGATGGGCATGCCGCCCTCCCTGCACAGGGAATATGCAGTCTGGTCCATCACCTTGAGCCTTTTCTCTATGGCCTCGTCGAATGAAATGGAATCGTACTTGAGCGCGGTAGGGTCCTTTTCGGGGTCTGCGGTGTACACTCCGTCCACGCGGGTTCCCTTGAGAAGGGCGTCAGCCTTTATTTCAAGGGCACGAAGGGCAGCTCCCGAGTCGGTCGTGAAGAAGGGATTGCCCGTTCCCCCGGCAATCAGCGCCACTCCGCCACCTTCCATGAACTGGACTGCGTCGTCCCTCATGTAGTACTTGGCATAAGGCTCCATGGGCGTAGAGGTAAACACCCTGGCGGGAACGCCCTGTTCCTTTATGAACATGGACAGTGCAAGGGCGTTGATGACAGTGGCAAGCATTCCCATCTTGTCTCCGTCCACCCTGTCAAAACCGCTGCCCACACCTTGCAGGCCGCGGAAAATGTTTCCGCCACCGTTCACTATCGCAATCTGCAGGCCGGCCTTTGCGGCCTCGGCCACTTCCTGTGCATATGCCCTCAGGCATGAGGTTTCAAGACCCTTTCCGGCGGGTCCGCCGAGGGACTCTCCACTCAGCTTAAGAAGGACTCTTTTGTACATACAAATACTTTTTCGTTTATCCCGTGGCGGTGACTCTGCCCGCCCACCCCTTCCAAAGGGTTTTTTACCCTATTTGGAACGGGAAACAAATTTCTGAAATTATTATGAAACTTGCAAGAAAGCCCCTATCTTTGCACATCTGCATAAATCCCGCCTGTGGGTACAGGCAGGCCACACACATCGTAAATCAACAAACAACTATATGTCAAACGCATTCCAACATTCCATCGGAAAGAAGCTGATCCAGGCAGTCAGCGGGGCATTCCTCATCATCTTCCTGCTCCTGCACGCGACCATCAATT
This sequence comes from uncultured Bacteroidales bacterium, assembly GCA_905235445.1. Lineage (GTDB taxonomy): Bacteria > Bacteroidota > Bacteroidia > Bacteroidales > UBA932 > Cryptobacteroides. Next base: position 36,793 of record CAJOLJ010000016.1, on the reverse strand, counting down.
TCTTCGCCGTCATCGATTCCTTCACGGGCGAGTTCGGAGCACCCCACGGGCTCTTCCAGCAGGGTTGTGACTTCATGTCGCTGGGCATCATCAAGATCATGGTCCCCATCCTGGCTCTCGGATTCATCATTCACATCTGCTACGGAATCTACCTCACCCTGTACAACTACAAGGCAAGGGGCGGAGTCAAACGCTACGAAGTGGCTTCCAAGGCAAAGACCGACTCATGGTCCGCAAAGAACATGTTCGTCCTGGGTATCGTCATTCTCGGCCTGCTGGCATTCCACCTGACCCATTTCTGGGCCAAGATGCAGCTGAGGGAATTCATGGGCGCAGAGGCTGAGAATCCCTACATGCTCATGACCACGACTTTCGGCAGCATCTGGAACGTAATCCTCTACATCGTATGGTTCGTTGCCTTGTGGTTCCACCTCGTCCATGGTTTCTGGAGCATGTTCCAGAGCGTCGGTTGGAACAGCCAGGTATGGATGAAGAGGCTCAAAGTGATCGGCATCATTGTGGCATCCCTCATCTGCCTCGCCTTCATCACCGTTGCCATCAACGGTTACCTCCAGGCCCATGCCCTCATATAGGGTCGGTTCCCTCCCGGTAAGATGGGAGAATGAAAGACAGGACCCCGGAAGCCCCCTAGCGGCTCGCCGGGGTCTTTCTTTTTGTCATAAAGTCGGGCAAAATCACGTTTTAATCAAATTGGAAACGATTTATATTCAAAATTTTATGGTTATTCAACCGAAATATCCCTATCTTTAACCCGGCTTAAAGAATCAGTACGAACTTAACTAGAGACTAAAAGTATGTTCATTTCACCCCAAGATTACGTAAAGAGCTTCATGGGTGAGCTCATTGCGAAGAACCCTGGCGAGAAGGAGTTCCACCAGGCAGTAGGCGAGGTCGTCGTTTCCCTGGCCCCCTACATCGTCGACCACCCACACCTCATGGACATGAAGGTCCTTGAGAGAATAGCTGAACCCGAAAGGGTCATCATGTTCAGGGTCCCTTGGCTGGATGACGAGGGCAACGTGCAGATTAACCGCGGTTTCAGGGTCCAGATGAACTCAGCCATAGGTCCCTACAAGGGAGGACTGCGCTTCCACCCTTCCGTGAACCTCTCCATCATGAAATTCCTTGCCTTCGAGCAGACTTTCAAGAACTCGCTCACAACCCTTCCCATGGGAGGAGCCAAGGGCGGGAGCGACTTCAACCCCAAGGGCAAGTCCGACGGCGAGGTCATGCATTTCTGCCAGTCCTTCATGACGGAACTGAGCCGTCACATCGGTCCCGACACCGACGTTCCCGCAGGTGACATCGGAGTAGGCGGAAGGGAGATAGGTTTCCTCTTCGGAGAGTACAAGCGCCTTCGCAACTCCTTCCAGGGCGTCCTCACAGGCAAGGGCATAGGCTGGGGAGGAAGCCACATCCGTCCCGAGGCTACCGGTTACGGACTTTGCTACTTCGCCAGCGAGATGCTCGCTATGCGTGGACTCAGTTTCGAGGGCAAGACCGTCCTCGTGTCCGGTTCCGGAAACGTCGCCCAGTACACCGTTGAGAAGTGCATCGCTCTCGGTGCCAAAGTGGTCACAATGTCCGACTCCAACGGCTTCATCTACGATCCCGACGGAATCGATACGGAGAAGATCGAGTACGTGAAGACTCTCAAGAATATATACCGCGGACGCATCAGGGAATATGTCCAGAAATACCCTTCCGCAAAATACTATCCCGACCAGAGGCCATGGGGTGTCCCTTGCGACATAGCCCTTCCTTGCGCCACCCAGAACGAGATCAGCGAGGAGGAAGCAAAGACCCTGCTTGCAAACGGTTGCATCTGCGTGTCCGAGGGTGCGAACATGCCCTCCGAGCCCGGTGCCATCGCAGCATTCCAGAACGCCCGCATCCTCTACTCCCCCGGCAAGGCATCCAACGCAGGTGGCGTAGCGACTTCCGGCCTGGAGATGAGCCAGAACTCCATGAGGATCCAGTGGACACCCGAGGAGGTGGATAACCACCTGCACCGCATCATGAAAGACATCCACACTGCCTGCGTCAAGTACGGCACCCGCCCCGACGGCACTGTGGACTACGTTCTCGGAGCCAATATCGCAGGCTTCCTGAAAGTCGCCGATGCCATGGTATCCCAGGGACTCGTATAAGAGGGAAGGTCTCCTTAAGTCTAGCCTCCGCTCTTTTCCTTGATGGGACAGGGCGGAGGTTCCCGTTATGGGAAGGGGATGGTGGGAGCGCTTCCAAGCTAAATCTCCCCTTTCCCTACCGACATTATTCACATATTCGATTTTTCACAGGACAATTTGTCCATCGGCAGGACTTTGGCAACTATTTTGCAGTCAACTTCTTTCGAAAAGTATCCTCCGTCCCTCTCTTCCTAGGGCAGCGGGGAACGGGACCACACAGACAAAGCACTCAAATTTAAAAGACCATTATCATGAAAGGAGATTCAATAATCGCACTGTTAGCCGGTGCCGCCACAGGCGCACTTCTCGGCATCCTCTTCGCTCCCGACAAGGGCTCCGAGACCAGGGAGAAGATTCGCAAGAGCGCTTCCGAGGGCTATGATACCCTGAAGGACTCCAGCAAGGAGACCGCCCACAAGCTCCATGTCAGGGCAAGGCTGCTTCGCCGCCAGCTCTATGAGCTCCGCAAGATTCTCGAGGAAAAGGGATCAGAAATGAAAGAAGATGCCAAGACTGCTATCCTTGACAAGATCGCGCAGATCGAAAAAGCTCTCCAGCGGGACGTGGACGATCCTGAGGTTGATATTCAGGACGATGACATCGCAGAGGAGTCCTCTGAAGCTTAATTCCCCCCACATGAGCGAATTCACCAGGCCCGTCCAGAATCTCTCCCAGGACACCTGGGACTATGTCGACCTGAAGGTTGATGACCTAAAGCTCAGGACCACCAAGGGGCTTTCCATAGCCCTGAACCAGGTCCTGAGCCTCATGGTCGTCGTCATGACCGCCTCCATCTTCCTCCTGGCCCTGGCCGTGGGGCTCATCATGCTTCTGGGAAAGCTGATAGGTTCCTACGCGGGAGGGGCATTCATCATTGCCGCGATATTCGCCGTGGCTGCCTTCATCCTCTACAAGAAGAAGGACACCCTTTTCCTGAACACTTTCATCAAGATCTTCGTGAAGATTTTCTTCGATGACGATGACGAAGGGTCCCCCATCAAGGATGTCGAAGGAAAGAAGGTCGACCCCGGCGCCGCCTCAGAGCCGTCCGCACCCCTCTGTGACACTCCCCCTTCTTCCAAATAACCGCAGGTACCATGGAATACAAGGACATCCAGAACATGGAACAGCTCCAGGAAGCCCATCACGAGCTTTCCGAGCGCCTGGAAAAGGCCAAGAAGAAGATTGTACGTTCCTCGAGGGTGATGAGGGAGGAGATTACTCCCATCAATCTGATGGGAAAAGCAATCCAGGTGGTCTCGGACAAAAAGCAGGTCCCCTATGACAGGAACCTGCTGGACATTGTCAGAAGACTTCGTAAAAGAATCGAGAGGCTATAGTCTCTCGGTTTTCTTTTTCAGCCACACCCTGACTTCCTCCGGAAGGGAGCCACTCAGCTTGGAATAGACACCCGCGTTATACTCATTGAGATAGCGTCTTTCCTCTTCCGTCAGGAGTTCCACGAGGACGGGAGAGGTGTCGATATGACAAAGTGTCATGGGTTCGAAGCAGTACCACTGCCCGAACTCATTTTTCCCGCCGTCCACACACAGGAGCAGGCTCTCGTGCCTGATTCCGTACAGGCCTTCCCTGTAGATGCCGGGTTCATCGGAAGTTATCATCCCCGGGAGGAGTGGCTGGGGGTTGAAGTTCTGGCGGAACTCCTGCGGTCCCTCGTGCACGCACAGATAGAATCCCACCCCGTGGCCGGTCCCATGACCGAAGTTGCGGTTCTTTTTCCATAGGGCCTCCCGGGCCAGGACATCGAGCTGACATCCCGCCGTACCCTTGGGAAAGACAGCCATGGCAAGATGTATATGACCCTTGAGGACCAAGGTGTAATCCTCTTTTTCCTCATATGTGCAGGGACCGAGGGGGACCGTCCTCGTGATATCCGTGGTCCCGAAAAGATATTGTCCTCCGCTGTCGCAAAGGTACAGCCCGCGGGGTTCCAGAACCGGGGCATCCTCCATCGGGGTGACATAATGCGGCAGGGCCGCAGAAGGGCCGTATGCCGAAATGGTCTCGAAAGACTCTCCCCGGAATCCATCTATCCTCTCCCTTCTTGAGTGAAGGTAGCAGGCGGCATCCCACTCGTCAACCCTCTGGCCGGACTGCACGGTTTTCTCAAGCCAGTACAGGAACTCTTCCATGGCAAGCCCGTCCTCGAAGTGGGCCTCCCTCATTCCCTCGATCTCCACCGGGTTCTTCACCGCCTTACGGAGCGGGACGGGAGAGCCTCCCATGACAAGGGAACCGGGAAGGGCATGTTCATTCAGGGTACAGTAAAGGTCATAATTAAGTGTGGAAGGGTCCAGGAAGAGTTTGTCTATGCCACCTTCCCCATCTTCACCTCCTTCCATCAGGTCCACGATCGTAGCTCCCGTGTCCGCATAAGGGAGTATCTGCACCCCGTCCTCCAAGACTTCATCGAAACTGTCCGCGCTCTCCGTATCGGAGGGGGGTATCTCCTCTTTCTGGACGAACCAGTAGGCCTCGTCCATCGTCACAAGGAGGAACGATATGACGAGCGGATTGTACGGGATGTCGTTTCCCCTCACGTTCAGCACCCAGGCCACCTCGTCAAGTGCGGTGAGGAGCACTGCGTCATAGCCATTCATGAGCAGGAACTTGCGAAGGAAATTAAGTCTCTGCAGACGGGATTCCCCGGTGATGTCCTCCCCCAGGGTGATAAGGGGAGTCTGCGGGATGGGCGGACGCCCCTCCCAGAGTTCATCGAGGATATCCGGCACGTTCACTATCTCATACTCACGCCCAGCCTCCTTCATGGCGGAATCAATCGCCTTGACACTCCCGTAGGACTGGCTCCTCCCATCCACGGCAATGACAATGGGGCCTTCCTTCCCTTCTCCGAAGTCCTTTCCGGAGAGCCACTGGGGAATCATCACGGAATCCACCTGGCGGGTCTTGTGAAGGGCGACCCCGGCTTCGGGAAGCACCTGGGAAGCCGCTATGAAATACCTCGAGTCGGTCCACAGCCCGGCATGGTCCTCGGTTATCACCAGGTCCCCCGCCTCTCCCCCGAACCCGCTCAGGTACTTTACCTGGCACCACCGGGAGGAGAAATATTCGCTGCAGTGGGGGTCGGACCCGGTTATCACGAGGGCGTCATAGCCCCTTTCCCGCATGAGGGAACGCACTTGTGAGATTCTGTCTGCGTAGATGTTCATACCCAAAGTCGCTATTGTGAGACGGAGAGTCTCTTGTTCATATTCCCGGACAGCCGTGGTTGCAACGCCTTCCTTTCATCACAAATGTAGCCCTTTTTCGGCTCTATTCAAATATCCGCCTCATTACTTCGGCTTGTGCAGGGGGCAATGAATACTGATAGGGGCCCGTATCAGACACAATAAATAAGATTTACCGGCAGTTATGCCCCTACAAAAGGCAAAATGACTAAATTTGCAATTCCCTCTCTGTCCATACGGTCCTCAAACGGGCTTGAGGGGAAAATTAAGACTATTATATGACAGAACACACCTACATATCCACGGACCCCTTCGAGTTCGAAGGCGGTGGCATCCTACCTTCAATCCAGATTCGTTACCATACCTCCAAGGAGGGATTCCATGGGCAGAAGGTAATCTGGATATGCCATGCCCTGACGGCGGATTCCGACCCGACGGACTGGTGGTCCGAGATGGTGGGACGCGGCAAGTTCCTGGACCCGGGTGAGTATTTCATAGTGTGCTGCAACATGCTCGGCAGCTGCTACGGTTCTTCGGGACCCACTTCCATAAATCCCGACACAGGGAAGCCCTATCTGTTCGATTTCCCGAAAGTGTCCGTCAGGGACATAGTCCGCAGCCAGAACCTCGTACGGGAGAGCCTGGGAATAGACCACATAGACTTGATGGTCGGCTCCAGCATCGGGGGATTCCAGGCCCTGGAATGGTCCATCATGTATCCGGACACAGTGAAGAACGTCATATTCATGGCCACCCTTCCCCGTGTGACCCCGTGGCTGACCGCCCTCGAGGAAAGCCAGAGGATGGCACTGGAAGCTGATCCCACCTTCCTGGAGGCCAAGGATATCGACGGCGGGAAAAGGGCCCTTGGCTGCGCCAGGACAATCGCCCTTCTTTCCTACAGGTGTGAGATAGGCTACAACACAAAACAGTCCGAGCCCAGCGAGGACACCCTCTTCCCGGAAAGGGCCTGTTCCTATCACCGCTACCAGGGCAAGAAGTTCACTGCCCGCTTCGATGCGTACTCCTACTGGTACCTCAGCTACAGCGTGGACAGCGAGAACGTCGGACGAGGGCGCGGAGGGGTCGAGAAAGCCCTTCGCAGCATTAAGGCTAAAAGCTGGGTGGTATCGATAGACACCGACCTCATATTCCCCGCCTACGAAATGGAGGCCTTCGCCCCCTTCGTAGGAGAGAACGGAGCCCCGTACCAGATGATGAAATCCCTCTGGGGACATGACGGGTTCCTCCTCGAATTCGAGCAGATAAAAAACATCATGGCCCCGATCCTGGCCCAGCTGTAATCCCCTGCCCAAAGTTTCTCCCCGCAAGAACAACGAACACAAATAGACATAATCCCCAAAGACAATGCAAGTCCTTAAATTCGGCGGCACCTCGGTCGCATCCTCCAGCAGCATGGCCCAGTGCGTGAGCATCATTTCAGATGCCGTGGAACGGGACCGTACCATCGTGGTCGGCTCCGCAGTGAGCGGTTGCACTGACATACTCATCAACATTGCCAAGACAGCTTCCCGGAGGGACCCCTCCTACAGGGAGATGATAGACTCCCTGCAGGTGCGTCACCAGAACCTGGTGCGGGAGTTCATCCCGGAAGAGAAGATCCCGGATTCACTTGAACTCCTTTCCACCCAGTTCGAGTCCCTCAGGGGAATAGCCCAGGGAGTCTTCCTCCTCGGTGAACTGTCCTCCACATCCCTCGACGCCATCCAGGGGTTCGGTGAACTCTTCTCGACCCGCATCCTTGCAGCGAAGCTCGCATCCACCGGCATCCCCACCAGGTGGGTCGACTCCCGCAGCATCATCAAGACCCACTTCCTGAGAGGCCGGAACGTGGTTGACCTCCCCGTCACCTACGCCAACATAGCCAAGATGGTGGAAGAGAATCCCACCAAGGAACTCTTCGTGGTACCCGGGTTCATAGCATCCGATTTCCAGGGCAGGACCACCACCCTGGGAAGGGGCGGCTCGGACTACACCGCATCCCTCTTCGCAGTGGGCAGCAAGTCCAGGGCCCTCGAGACCTGGAAGGACGTTCCCGGCCTGATGACCGCGAATCCCAAGATAGTACCCGAGGCACAGAGCGTACATCACATCTCATACAGGGCGGCCCAGGAACTCTCCCATTTCGGGGCGAAGGTCATCTACTCGCCGACGATACAGCCTGTCGTGGCCGAGAGGATTCCCATATACGTCAAATGCACCTTCGACCCCTCGGCCGAAGGCACCGTAATAGAGCTTGACCCTCCCCGTGCCAAGAACGACCTCGTGGGCATATCCAACTCGGACAAGATCGCCCTTCTCTCCCTGGAGGGAAGCGAGATGGCGGGTGTGAGCGGGGTTTCCTCGAAACTTTTCCAGGCCCTCGCGGACAATGACATCAGCATCATACTGATCACCCAGGCATCCTCCGTCAACACCATGTGCATAGCCGTGGCGGAGAAAGACGCCCCCAGGGCGAAGGAGGCCACGGACCAGGCTTTCGCCTATGAGATTTCACTGGGAAAGATAAATCCCCTTAAAGTCGAGGACGGGTACTCGATAGTATGCCTCGTCGGTGACGATATCATGAACCAGAGGGGCACGACCGGAAGGATGCTCGATGTCCTGGGAAGAAGGAACATCGGAGTGCGTGCCGTGGCACAGGGCTCTTCGGAGAGGAACATCTCCGTCATCGTCAAGTCCTCCGATATGGACTCCGCCATCCGCTGCATCCACTCCGAGTTCTTCGAAGCCAATCCCTACACCGAGGTCAATCTGTTCATAGCAGGTTACGGCAATGTGGGCAAGGCCCTCATGGACATACTGGCCCGCAACCGGGACTCCATAGCCGAAAGGCTTGGGAAGAGGCTGCATCTGTGCGGCCTTTCCAACAGCCGCCGTTTCGTGATGGATAGCGAAGGCCTGCCTCTTGACAAGGCAGGGGAGCTTCTGAAGGAGGGACTCAGCGCAAAGGACGACGCTTTCTTCGACACCCTGCTTCACACTTCCATGCAGAACAGCATCTTCGTTGACTGCACCGCAAGTTCCGACATATCCTACAAGTACAAGTCGCTGATGGACCATGGTTACAGCATCGTTGCCTGCAACAAGATTCCTTTCGCCGGGGAGCTGGACCAGTATCTTGCCCTGAGGGAGTCTGCCAAGAAGAACAAGGTTTCCCTCCGCCATGAGACGACCGTAGGTGCCGCCCTCCCGATCCTTGAGACCCTGGAGCGGTGCGTCAACTGCGGGGACGATATCCTCTCGGTGAAGGCCGTGCTGTCGGGCTCCGTAAGCTACATCCTCAACGCCTATGACGGCAGGAAGCCCCTGTCGGACGTCATCCGCGATGCCGCAGCGGCAGGTTACACCGAGCCGGACCCCCGCATTGACCTGTGCGGGAGGGATGTCCTGCGCAAGCTCATTATCCTGGCCCGCGTGGCCCAGGTTCCCCTGGAGGAGAAGGACGTAGTGAGGTCCAACATCTTCCCCGACGAAATCTTCACCAAGAGCGGCGAGGAGTTCTATGCGGCAGTGGACGCATGCGAAGGTCCCATCCGTGAACGCATACTCTCCGCCAGGGCGAACGGACTGCGAACCAGGTTCGTGGCATCCCTGGAGAAGGATCCCGTCAGCGGGAAATACAGCGCAAGCGTAGGTTTCGAGGACGTGGACAGCGAATCCCCGCTGCACAACCTGCCTGGTTCCGTGAACACTGCCATCATAAAGACCTCCCTCTACCCTTCACCTCTCATTATCCAGGGAGGGGGCGCAGGAGCCTTCCAGACAGCGAGCGGCATCCTGAACGACATACTCCTTTCCTAGGAATTCCCCTCCAAAGATTGGAAATCAAATTTAATTTCCTATCTTGCACAACCTTAGCGCAGGAACCCCCTGCGCCTTAGGGCTTTAATTACTTAAGCGGGAAAACCTGAATATCAATCTTTTTTTTCGAATCATGAAAGTAGCTGTAGTAGGAGTGACAGGACTCGTCGGGGGGAGGATGATGGAAGTTCTCGAGGAACGCAATTTCCCTGTAAGCGAGTTCATACCGGTGGCCTCGGAGAGGTCAGTGGGAAAAGAGGTGACTTTCTGTGGACAGACATATAAAATAGTGAGCGCACAGGAGGCAATCCAGAAAAAGCCCGACCTTGCGATATTCTCCGCCGGTGCGGGTCCCTCGAGGGAACTCGCTCCCCTATTCGCGGAAGTGGGCTGCCGGGTCGTGGACAACTCCTCATGTTGGAGAAACGACCCCACCAAGAAACTCGTCATCCCTGAAATCAACGCCTCCGTCCTCACTCCGGACGATTATATCATTGCGAACCCCAACTGTTCCACCATCCAGATGCTCCTTCCCCTGGCCCCGCTCCACAGGAAGTACCGCATCCTGAGGATCGTGGTATCCACCTATCAGTCCGTTACCGGTTCCGGCAACAAGGCCGTGGCCCAGCTCGAAGCGGAAAGAAGCGGGAAGGAATGGGGCGAGTACCGCTCCGTCTATCCGTACCCGATCGACCTCAACATCATCCCCCATATCGACACCTTCATGGAGGACGGTTACACCAAGGAGGAGCACAAGATGATAAATGAGACCCGCAAGATCCTTTCCGACAACAGGATCGGTGTATCGCCCACTACCGTGAGGGTCCCTGTCATGGGAGGGCACAGCGAGTCCATCAACGTCCAGTTCGAAAAGCCCGTGGACCTGGATGCCATCCGCAGGATCTGGGAAGGCACTCCCGGGGTCACGGTCCAGGACGACCCTTCGCAGAACATCTACCCCATGCCCAGATATGCCCTCGGCAAGGATGACGTATTCGTGGGAAGGCTCCGACTCGACCCTTCATGCCCCGACACCATCAACTTCTGGTGCGTCAGCGACAATATCCGCAAGGGTGCCGCCACCAACGCAGTGCAGATAGCTGAAGTCATGATAGAGAGAGGCTTCCTGCCAAGGTACTAGAAGGTCGTTTATTATTTGCCGGACACAGATACCCCTTTTCCACCGCATGAAATGTCCCAACTGCGGGAAGGATGTTCCTTCCACCGCCAAATTCTGCGAGAGTTGCGGCTCCCCCGTAGTGGGGAGCGACTCTTCCTCCGCCCGCTCAGGCAGGACTGCCCCCGTGCCCCAGGCCCCGGGGCCCGATGCCAGGCGTTTCTCCAAATCAGGCGCCCCGCAGTCGATAACGAGGAACATCGTGCTCTCACCGGACGGAAAGTACCGCTGGCATTATGAGAGGGGTTTCTTCGGGAGTCTCGGCGCTTTGCTGGACCTCTGGGGAATAGTCCTTGTCCTGTTCCTTGCTTTCACCCTACTCCAGCAAATCCTGTATTCCATCCAGGGCATCTTCTCCTGGACGGAACTCCTGGATGCCCTCAAGACAGTGGGGATCGCCCTTCTCGTCGCCGAAGTCGTCTGCACGATAGGATTCCTTATCTATGCCGCGGTACGCGGAAAGAAAATACTCTCCTATGAGATGGATGCGAGGCGTCTGAGCCAAGTCTTCGGGAACTCCCGTCCCCCCAAGGACGGGACCTCGCAGCCAAAGGTAACGAAGAGCACCTTGGAGTTCGATGACCTATCCACCGTGAAAGCCTACCCTAAGCGGGACATGGTGGAACTTCGTCGTCCCTTGAAAAAGAGAATGTACGTGTATGCGGACGACCAGGACTTCGATTTTCTGGTGAACTACCTCAAAACCCACGTCAAGAAACGCTGCAGGGTGATTGAAGGGTAGGGGCGGAAATCCCAGATGAAAGAAAAATGGCCGGTGAAGAGTCGCTCTCTGTCCACCGGCCTTTCTTTTGTATGTAGCCCAAGCCTAGATGTACACTATCACGTAGTAGAATATCAAGCCCGAGCAGATAAGTTTGAGTCCCGTCCCGAAGAGGAACCCCAGAAGGGCCCCGAGAGAGGACTTGAGGGAAGCGAAAGTCCCTTTGCCACCAAGGGCCAGCTCAGCCACGAAGGCTCCGATAAGAGCACATGCAATCACTCCGAGGGGAGTGAAGAACATTCCCACGAACACCCCGATCATGGCTCCCCAGCCTGCATATTTGCTGCCTCCGGTGAGTTTCGTGGAATAACTCGGGACTATGTAGTCCAGTATCGATACCACGATGACTATGGCAAGCCATATGAGGAGGAACGTGAGGGTCATGGCCTCCCCCGCCCCGTTGAGACCGTGGCGGAAGAACATCAGAAGCAGGGCCACCCAGCTTAGCGGAGGCCCGGGGAGTCCCGGGACCACGCTCCCCACTATGCCTACGACAGCGAGGATGATCGCAACGACAAGAAGTACTGTATTCATCTATCGGCAGGGGTGTGGGTTACTTCCGGGAGAGTCTCTTTTCCTTGGCCAGGGCCATTGCGGCCTCGACATCGTCAGGCTGTATGGGCAGACGGTTCGGTCCCGTCCTCCTCGCCCCGTCCTCGGTCACCAGGACATCGTCCTCGAGCCTTATTCCCCCGAAATCATAATACTTCTCCAGAAGGGCATAGTTCACGTGACCGCAGTCCTTGCCGCTCTCCTTCCACTGAGCGATGAGCGCAGGTATGAAGTAAATGCCGGGTTCATCCGTCACTACATGTCCGGGCACCAGGCGACGTGCCATGCGCAGATTGCCAAGGCCCAGTTGATGGGCCCTTGTCTGGTCGGGATCGTACCCCACGAAATTCTCGCCGAGGTCCTCCATGTCATGCACGTCGAGGCCCATGTTGTGTCCCAGGCCGTGAGGCTGGAACAGGCCTGCTATGCCGAGAGAGACCATCTCGTCGAGGTCGCCCTTCACAAGGCCCAGGGCGCTGAGCCCCTCGAGCATCTTCCTGGAGGAAGCGATGTGGACATCGCGGTAGGTGATGCCTGGACGGGTCAGGGAGAAAGCAAGCTCGTTGCAGTCGCATACGATCTGATAGACGTCCCTCTGCTTGGGGCTGAACTTGCCGCTTGTGGGATATGTCCTCGTGAAATCGGATGCATAGTGCATATTGTTCTCGGCACCCGCATCTATGACCATCAGTTTGCCGGGCTCGATGATTTTGTCATGGAGATGGTTGTGGAGAGTCTCGCCATGCTGCGTAAGGATTGTCGGGAATGACACTCCCCAGCCACGGCTCAGGGTTATGGCTTCCATCTTTCCCACTATCTCCTGCTCAATGATTCCGAGCTCGATGCTGTCACGGGCGACCGAGTGCATCTCCTGTCCAAGCGCACCGGCATCATCCAGGGCCTCTATCTCACAGGGTTCCTTTATGAGCCTCATGGATATAACTGCTTTCACCAGTTCCTCGGAGGCATGGTGCCCCTCACCGGACTTAACCGTGGAGACCTCGTCAAAAGTGGAGCGGGTAAGGGTGGAGAGTTTCATGGTATTGAAGTAGCGGCTCGGGGGCAGGAAATGTATCCTCCTTCCCTGGGATATGGCCTTTGCGACCGCCTCATCCAAGTCCCCGTATGGAGCCGTGTGTGGGACACCCACCTGGGCGGCCTTCGATGCCACTGACTGCTGGGGACCCATCCAAACGATATCGTCTATGTCGACGTCATCGGCGAAGATGGTCTGCTCCCCGCTGTCCAGGTCCAGGATGGCGGCATACTGGGGATCGTCCAGGCCGAAGTAGTACAGCCATGATGAATCCTGACGCCATTTGTAACAGTTGTCCTTGTACTGGGCGGGAGCCTCGACATTGCCTATGAAGAGGGCTATTCCCCTCTTTCCCTGGGGTGCCGTGGCGGCCATCTTCTCAAGAAGGGTTTCCCTTCTTCTGATGTAAACATCCTTGCTAAACATATTTCAGGGGTATTTGATTTCGTCTGTACACTGCGGGCGGTGGGGTGCCATGTCCGCATATGCACAAAGGTAGTGAATTTTGTCGGTAGGATACTCCTCAAATCTTCCCCCTCAAAAGCCGGACCATCTTTTCCCTTTCACCAGAAAAGCACAATCCCCGTACATCGGGTAGGCCGAAGTACGGGGGGAAGGGAATGTTGAAATGAGATTTATTTCTTCTCGATTCGATGCACAATATTGACGAGGATGGAACCCAGGATACCGGCGGATAGGGATCCCATCAGTACGGCAATCTTACCCATGTCGCGAAGCTGTGCCATGGCCTCGGGAGAGAGGTCCCCGAAGGAGAGAGTATCCACGAAAATTGACATCGTGAACCCGATACCTCCCAGGCATGCCACTGCGAAAAGCATCTTCCAGGAAGCTCCCGACGGCTTCTGCCCCACTTTCGTCTTCACCGCCAGCAGGCTTGCAAGGGTGATGCCGATGGGCTTGCCCAGAAGAAGGCCGAGGAATATACCCATGCTGACGCTTCCAAGGGCGGGATCGACATGGAACACATTGAAATAAGATACGTCCGTTATCTGCACTCCCGCATTCGCCAGGGCGAAGACAGGCATGATGAGGAAGTTGACCCAGGGTGCGAGGGCGTGCTCAAGGCGGAAACTGAGGCCTATGCAGTTTTTTGAAGTGGCGCTCAGTTTACGGAGGACATGCCTCTGCGGTCCGTTCGGGAATCCAGTCTTCTCGGGTATGCTCTCGTACTCCTCCAGCTTACGGCGGTAAGTATCCCTCTTATGGTAGTAATACTCCTTGCTGTAACGGGGCTTCATCGGGATCAGGAAAGCCATCACGACCCCCGACATGGTAGCATGTATCCCGGAATAGTAGAACAGTATCCACACCGCTATCCCAGGTATGAAATAGAACCACTTGCGCTTCTCCCCGAGCTTGTTCATCAGGAGAATCAGAAGAATCATGAGAATGGCTAAACCAAGAAGGAGAAGGTTGATTTTCCCGCCGTAGAAGATGGCCACGACGAGGATGGCTATGAGGTCATCCGCAATGGCAAGGGCCGTGAGGAACACCTTCAGCGACACCGGGACCTTGTCTCCCAGTATGGAAAGTATGCCAACGGCAAAAGCGATATCCGTGGCTGTGGGGATACCCCAACCTGACGAGGCGGCGGTACCATGGTTGATGAGGACATAGATGAGGGCGGGCATGAGAACCCCGCCGAAAGCGGCGATAACCGGCATTATGGCCTTCTGCGGGGAACTGAGCTCCCCGAACACGATCTCCCTCTTGATCTCAAGCCCGACCGTGAAGAAGAAGACCACCATGAGAATATCGTTGATGAACTTCTCCACTGTCATTCCCCTGGGGAACATGAAACCGTTCCCGTCGGGGGACATGGCGTTTATCCCGATGTCGGTCTCAAGTATGTTGAAATAAGCATCCCTTGTAAAAGGAAGGTTGGCAAGGAGCATCGCCAGCACTACGCATGCAAGAAGGATCACCCCTTGAGCCCAAGGCTGTTTGCTGAACCTCCTCTGTCGATTTTCAAAATTCACCAGACTCTTGTTCCAGTGATAAATAGGAATCAGCGGCATTGTATATTTAAAGAAAGGTTATTTTCCGTATGAAGAAATCATTCCCCGAAAAGATATACTTCCTGGCTCGGGGAGAGGGCGTCTATTTCAACACCCATGCTATGGAGCTTGCGAAGGGCCACGGCCCTGTCAATCTCGGCGGGAACGACGTTCAGCATCTTTCCGCTCTCGCGGACTATGGTATCCTTGTTGTCAAGGAGGTACTTGGCGCTGAGCGCCTGTATGGCGAAAGACATGTCCATGATCTCCGCCGGATGTCCGTCACCGGCGGCAAGGTTCACGAGCCTGCCCTCGGCTATCACATAGACCGTCTGGCCGGAAGGAAGCACGTAGCCCTGGATATTGTTGCGGGCAGGGAAAGTCTTCACTGCAGTCTCCTTGAGGGCGGCAACAGCCACTTCCACATCGAAATGTCCCGCGTTGCAAAGGATCGCACCGTCCTTCAGGAGCGGGAAATGCTCCTTCGAAATGACATCGCAGCAACCGGTCACAGTGACGAAGAAATCCCCGATAGGGGCGGCATCCTTCATCGGCATTACCGTGAACCCGTCCATCACGGCCTCGATGGCCTTGACGGGGTCAACCTCGGTTACAATGACCTTTGCTCCCAGTCCCTTTGCCCTCATGGCAACTCCCTTGCCGCACCAGCCGTAACCGGCCACCACGACATTCTTGCCAGCGACAATCAGGTTTGTAGTCCTGTTTATGCCGTCCCACACGGACTGTCCGGTACCATATCTATTGTCAAAGAAATGCTTGCAGGCAGCATCGTTCACCAGCATCATCGGGAAACGGAGTTCCCCATGACGGTCCATCGCCCGCAGACGCAGGATGCCTGTAGTGGTCTCCTCACATCCCCCTATCACACCGCCGAGAAGTTCGGGGTAGGAAGTGTGGATCATATTGACAAGGTCCCCGCCGTCATCAATTATGATGTCCGGCCCCACCGACACGACGCTGCGTATGCCCCTTTCATACTCTTCGGGACTCGCACCGTGAAGGGCGAACACATTGAGGCCCTTGTGGACGAGAGCGGCCGCTATGTCATCCTGGGTGCTGAGGGGATTGCTGCCGGTAATGTACATGTCGGCTCCTCCTGCGGCAAGGACTTCGCAAAGGTATGCTGTCTTGGCCTCGAGATGTACCGAAAGGGCCACTTTGCGGCCACTGAAGGGACGAGTCGAGATGAACTCTTCATGAAGCGAAGACAGAAGGGGCATGTGGGTCCTGACCCACTGGATCTTGAGCTCTCCGCTCTCCCACAGTTCAGGGTTACGTATTTCACTCATAAGACTGGCTTATAATTAAGTTTCTATTTCACAATTAAGAGCGTGCAAAGGTACAGCCTTTTGGAGAGGTAAAAAAATTTTCCGCCCTTTTCCGGTCCCCCGAAGAGTTCATTCTGCATGCGAGGTATGCTTTTTGTCAATAAGGAAACTATGAGTATCTTTGCAACTCAAAACCACAGACTGTACGTCAAACCAAAACCTTAAAAAGATTTTAAAATGGGACTATTGGAAGGTAAGGTCGCAATCATCACAGGGGCGGCCAGAGGAATAGGAAAAGCCATTGCGCTCAAATTTGCTGCTGAAGGTGCCGACGTGGCCATCACCGACCTGGTGATAAACGAGGCTGCGGAGGAGACCCTCGCCGAAATCGCAAAGGAAGGACACCGCGTCAAAGGTTACGCCTCCAATGCAGCATCCTTCGAGGACACCCACACCGTCGTGGAACAGATAAAGGCAGACTTCGGCAAGATCGACATCCTGGTCAATAACGCCGGAATCACCAAGGATGGCCTGATGCTCCGCATGACTGAGGACCAGTGGGACAAAGTCATTGCCGTCAACCTTAAATCCGCATTCAACTTCATACATGCCTGCACCCCCATTATGATGAGGCAGAAGGGCGGGGCCATCATCAACATGTCCTCCGTCGTCGGTGTACATGGCAACGCAGCCCAGTGCAACTACGCAGCTTCAAAAGCCGGGCTCATCGCCCTCGCCAAGAGCATCAGCCAGGAAATGGGCAAGAAGGGAATCAGGGCCAACGCAATCGCTCCCGGTTTCATTGACACACCCATGACCCAGGCCCTTCCCGAGGACATCCGCAAGGAATGGATTGAGAGGATTCCCCTCAGAAGGGGCGGTACCGTCGAGGACATAGCCAACGTGGCCACATTCCTCGCATCCGACCTATCATCCTATGTCTCAGGGCAGGTCATCCAGGTGGATGGTGGCATGAATATGTAAAAAGATTTTTGTACTTGGGGTGGGACATGGTGAGAATTTCTTGCTAACTTTGTCACCCACAGTACTGGAAGCCTTGGTGGTGGAATGGTAGACACGAGGGACTTATAGAAGCTCTTTGAAACAATTACTTGTAAACAATAATTAGACAGGAGAATCTAAAACTCCTTTATCCAAATTGCCAAGCCCTTACAGGTAATTACAGAGGAAGAGCAAATTTGAGTGCACTCTCTGAAAAGGGAGATGTAGAATGCCGTAAATTCAAGGAAACCATAACGGGTAAGGCCGATGGCAATCTTGAGCCAAGCCTTTGAGAGAAGGAAGGTGCAGAGACTAGACACGGCACACCTAAAGAGCACTGCTCTACGGTGAAGGAATAGTCCAGACCACAAACAGAGATGGTGGCGAAAGCCATAGTGGCAAGAAAATCCCTTGGCCCGAAACGGCCGTGCGGGTTCGATTCCCGCCCGGGGCACTTTAAAAAGAGCTAACTGTATGATTTTCAGCGGTTAGCTCTTTTTGGGCCTCAATTTTTGGCGACATTTTGGCGACTTAGGGGCATTATTGCCGATTCACGGGAAAAAGATCTTGATAGCATTACAAAGATTTATAAGCATAATTCCCAAGATCATTATTCAGTGATGACCCTTTCACTTCACGTTGAACCCAATTAATGCACCTGTCTAGATTAATTTGGGCTGTATTTCATCAATAATCTCTCGAATATATTCAACAGGGTGCGGATTTCAGCGATGACCACCCAGGCATTTCGGCGATAACCACCCACTTGAGTTAACGTTTCAAGCCTGGTCTGGCAAAGGTAATATTATTTTCTCATACTGTCACCGGAGAGCTCGATTCTGTGTGCTGTTTTTGCGAGCCGGTCGAGCACGGCATCGGCCACGGTGGTGTTTTTTGCAAGTATATCGTACCAGTTTTTGACCGGCAGCTGGCTGGTGATGATGGTTGATTTCCGGGCATGGCGGTCCTCAATGAGTTCCATGAAGTCCAGCAGCTGCTGGCCGTCCAGAACCTTCATTCCGAAGTCCTCGATGATGAGCAGATCCACCTCGGCCATGCGGTCGAAGAACTTGGCGGCCTTGGCCTCGATGCGGGACATCTGCATGGCTTCCAGCAGCTTGTTCATGTTGAAGTAACGCACTCTGAAGCCGGAGAGGCAGGCCTGGTAGCCGAGGGCCGTGGACAGGTAACTTTTCCCGACTCCGGCCGGACCGGTGATGAGTACGGACGCTCCCTGCTTGATGTATTCACAGGTTGCCAGTTGCATGATGCGGCCCTGGTCACGGCCCTTGGCCGGATCAAAGAGTACTTGCTCAATGCTCGCATCGTAGCGGAAGCGGGCATTCTTGATGAGCCTGGCGGTTTTGTTTGCGGCACGCTGGTCGTGCTCTGCCTGGATCAGCATCACGAGCCCGTCCTGAAGGACGATTTCCTGATGCTTCCGCGTCTCCTGCAGGTTCTGCCAGCAGTCAGCCATGCCGGAGAGGTGTAGACCCTTAAGGTCCTGGAAGATTTGATTTTCCATGTACGTTGATATTAGTGGGTTATTGGAAGTATTCCCTTCCTCGGATATTGTCGTGGTCGGCCGGGAAGAGCGTGGGCTCCTCGTCCTCCGCCGGGAGGCCGGCACACTTGCTTTCAATCAGGTTCCGAATGAAGCCGTAGTTGCAGCGGTTCCGCTCCAGGGCGGCCCGGCAGGCACGGTCAAAGAGCTGCGGCTCCGTAGTTTTCTGGAGGTTGAAGAGACCGTCACAGGACTTGTAGAACGTCTCCGGTGGGGCCGCAGCGTTCTGTTCGAAGACGCCCCGGATGATGTCGGCGAACTGGGCGGAGATGCGTTCTGCCCGCCAGATGTACTTGGCCGGTGACAACTGCACGTAGTCATTGTAGTAAGAAGGCAGATGGGCGTCATTGCGAACATATTCTCCGACTCTGTAAGAACGGAGATGTGTTGCAACCCGTTCCCCCTGCTGGGAGTAGATGTTGACAAGGGTGCGCGTATATATGACCTTGACCTTCTGCCCTATCAGCCTGTAAGGGACAGAGTAATAGTTCTTTGTGCGCCCCATGTAGATGAAGCTGTTAGGGTTTACAAGCAGCTCACAGCGGTACTTGATCTCGAAGCGTTCCGCCCTGAGTGGCTTCAAAGCCGGCTTGTCGATGGATATGAAGCGCTCCTCCCGGGTGAACGGCAGGCGCTGCATCCTCCGCTGGTTATGGAGCACCATCTGCTCCGAGATGGCCGCATTAAGTTCCTCGAGTGAGAAGAACTGACGGTTCCGGAGCGGCGCATATACGTTATGGTAGGTAAGTTTGACATGATTCTCAACCAGAGCCTTGTCTTTAGGTTTGCCTGACCTGGCAGGTATGGTCACACATCCGAAGTGTTCGGCAAAGTCCTCCATCGAGCGGTTGATTTCCGGCTCATACCGGTCAGCCTTTACGACGGACGCCTTGAGGTTGTCCGTTACAATGATTTTGGGGACACCTCCGATATGCCGCAGACAGCATTCCAGGGCATATAGGAAGTCATCCACTGTTTGAGACCTGACGGCCATCGCAAAGCCGTAGTCCGACGCTGGGAGCGAAGCTACAAAGATCTGGCACTTCACATCCTCGCCTGTCTCGATGTCAACATAAGACATCGTGTCTCCCGCAAAGTCGACGAACAGGTACTGTCCGCCTTCACGGTCCGGAGACAGCACAAAGGATGGCTTCTGCGCCTCCGTATACTGATTGACATGATAACAGAACTGCGTGTAACCGTATCCGTCCGGGTTGCCCGTGCGATACTCACGCCAGAGCAGATACAGTGTCATATGCTTCCGCTCAAGCTCTGAGGCAATGTACGGGAGCCGATCCTTGAGGTCCTGGAACCGGCTGTCGCTGTAAGCCGGATTCCCTCCCGTGAGAACTCGCTCGATTTCTGGCTCTTCCATCGTGAGCAGCACCGGGATGGGGATGCCACAGGACTCCGCCAGTGTGATGTATTTGTTGACTGTACCCTTGTACAAGTCCACTATCGACCGGTTCGATTCTCCGTCAAGATGGAGACGCAACGCTTGCTTGATTTTGTTCATTTCTTTGCATTTACCTGCCATGGCTCGCTCAATTTATGATTGAGCTGCAAAGTTAACGAACAAGTGGGTGGCTATGCTCCGAAAAGCCTTGTGCACCAGCGGGTTCCCCGGCAAAGGTGGGTGCACATGCTCCGAAAAGGAGGAGCGCCCGGCGCTTTTTTGCCCCTCGCGGCCTCGACTGGGTGGTGATGCTCCGAAAAGTGGGGCGGTCAACGGCCTCGCGCACGCGTTTTTTATAAGGATTTTACCGCTTTTGGGTGGTTATGCTCCGAAAAATCGGCTGGATTTTTGGCCGTGAGACTGGGTGGTCATGCTCCGAATTTTGTAAACAGGGTGGGCATTGGCTAAACCACTATTCTCACTTCTTATTTCAACAGGTTCTTGAGTCTGTGCATTAATTAGTGTCTCTTTATATGGAATATAAGAATGGATAATCCCCATTAATACACAGTTAATTAAGTTCTTTGTGCCGACTATAGACATCAAATCAGGGCGTAGAATAATTGGGCTGCCAGAATTACCGGGAAAATTCTGAATATCCACAAGGAAACTATGCTGTTCTTTTATTTGCTCCTCACTCATGCGTGCAACACATCCCAATCTGCATATTGGCAACATAGAATTCGCATTTACTAGCCTCATCGGAAATCCAAGCATATGAACAAGAGACCCCTCATCAACCCCATTTTCTCTTAATTCAGAGGAGGTCATGGCGTTAGAGTCAATGTCGAAAGCAGGGAAGTCTAAATTGTTATCGACTATGAACTTACCATTAAGAGGGATAACCGCGACATCAATAGAGGAGTCCTTATGAAGTTTATATATTGCCCCAGTAACGTTCTCTAGAGGAGCATCTATATCTTTCAATTCAGAGTCCTGTTTTCGTTTCATCCTAATAACAATATTCTTTTGCCCCTTCACAACATGTTTATTGGTAACCAAAAAGGGGCGAACGTTGCCGTCATTATCTGTTTTTCGCGACACAAAGAACCCCGTACCCACCCATGTGATAGATGTGCGGGTACGAATACCAACAGGCACTACTGCATTAAGGAAATGCTGAGGAATAATAGACATCTTTATTCTGTTATGCTGATTATTAACAACTTATGCGCAGGTATATAAAACGAGATATTTATTTTTTTCCATAATGCAATTTGGCTTTTATTGTAGGTGCTGAATCATATACCTGTTTCATTTGATATAGATCAGAGCCCTTTTCTACGATATCTTTTCTAAAGTTGCAATAGTATGATAGAAGGCGACAGGCATCTGTGTTATGAAAACGACTCTCGATCTCATCAAAGTCGTTCCGATGAATAGTTTCATTTACCTGCTCCCAGAGTTCTGTCGGGAGCGTCTCTTTGCAGTGGTTATAAAGCATCCACCAAGCATCCGTCGAGCTTTCGCAAATCAAGTCATTCCCGAAGAGTTCGATAGCGGCTGCATGTGCGGCCTCCGAACTCATCCACTCAAAAAACAGCCGATAAATAATCATTGTCTCGGGCATTTCGAGCAGTTTGAAGTACTCATCCAGATTCCGGCCAAAAGCCTTCTCAAAGAAGGGCGTTCCTTTTCCGATTTTCCCTTTCGTGCTATTTAGTACGGCTTGAACAGCACGGATGTATTTTCTATTCCAATGCTTGCCGATATAGTCCCGGTTGTGAGAATAATCCTGATTCATCTCATCCGTCTTCCGGATAGGATGATATTTCATAGGGAAGGAATAGATGCTGACCTGAAGTTCGTCGCAAAGGTCTACATTTATGCGAAGGCGCTTATAGAGATCCTCCGGGAAATCTTCAAAATTGTAGAGGAGGTAATTAGAGAAGTCTTTCAGACCGCCAGCCACACTCATCCTAATAGCGTCGCAGTATTTCTTTTCAGTCTTTAGATCATCAAAGGCAATTCGAAGAGGGCGGATAGCGATTCTACTCAAAAGCTCCACCTTTTCTGGCGTGAACAGTCGTGCATCTACTCCTTGGTTGAAATCAACATAGCGTTGAACACCCTTGCCAGGCTTGTGATGCTTTGTGTAAAGGTCTTTTAGCTCCTCGTATGCCGCTAACAAATTATCCTTGGTTGATGTCAGGAACTTATCAACGTGGTATTTCTCTCTTATACAATAAACCTTGTATGATTCTTCGCCTTTGAGTGAGTCATAGAACTCATCAATGAGCTTCCAGGTCTTGCGGATATAAGCTCTATCGTTGATGTTGTTCCGAAGATTCCTTACAGCAATTTCTAGACGATTAGGCTGTTTAAACAAAGCGCCACGTTGGAAGCCACAGTCAACAATCTCCTGTATGATGCGAGGGAAATCTTTTGATGCGAGGACATTGTTGTCCATCAGAAGCAGATCCTTCTGCGGTCCATATAATTCGTCAACACGCTGCAGGCGTGCTTTAAGAGGTATGAATGTCTGGTAGATTGGTTCCAGTGTGGGGACAGCGCAAAACTTGCAATGCCGGATACAACCACGAGTAGTGTAGCGGTAATAGGCATTGTCCATCTGATAGTGATAATCAATTTCATCCAAGATGGAATAATCCAGTTCAAGTTCATCGATATTCTGGCAATCTCCTTCATGGATGCCTCCTGGACGCAAAATGCCGACATGCGGTTTAATACCCGTCGCTTCTTCTATTTCATTGGGCTGGATAGATGCTAATACCCCACCAACCATCAGGTTTTTTGGGTCTTTAACAAGCTTCTTAGCGAAATTGATTGTCTCGATAGTTTTGTCCCAGTAGAAAGTGAATAGCGTGGTTACGCCGACCCAGTCCCATTCTGGCTCTTGCTCCCAGGTTCCTTTCCAAAAAGAATCTTTAGCATCTTCTACGTATTGAACCTGAAGTAAATTTAAGCCCCTTTCGTCTTGGGGAAGCTTTCCCAGGTGGATCTTTTTCCTGGTTTTTACATATTCTGTTAGAATATCCTTATAAATGTGCCAATTTGTTCCATTGACATCATTGGCATTCAGATTATCAACAAGATGATCAACGATGCGCTCGATAACGAATGCCTTCAAGTCACCCTTGTAGAACACGACTTCCCATCCACCAAGGTTGCGAAAATAGGTTGCTATTTTCATCAAACCGACTGGCGGAAATTTATTCGAGTAGTTCGGTTCTATTAATAGGGCTTTCGGCATGCTATTCGTTCTTCAGGTCGTTTAGCACTGCCGATTTGATAGTGGAGACTACTTCTTTGCTGCGAGTGGGGGTATGACGATCTATAAGAGAAAAGACCTTCTTCAACATCCCGACGCCTTCACTACCATATTTATCGGCCATTGCCTCCATTTCTTCAGTAATGGTGGGTTTAGGCGTAGGCAAGCCTGTTTGACCAGAGCCATATTGAACAGAAGGACCTCCTTCAAGAACATGTGTTTTTGCTTCCTCGCGGATTTGCTCCATTTTCTGCTGATAGACTCCCAGCATAGCCTTTACACCTATTTTTTTCGCACGTGGAGCATCTAATTGCTTACGTATCTCTTCAGAGGCTTTCTCTTGCTCTTTCTGAGCATCGGATAATTTCTTCGCCAGTTCTGGAGAAGCAATCGGCTCAGTATTACCAGCAGAACTTGAGGAAGAAGAGGACAGAATCCCCGTAGCAGCCTCGTATCTTTCCAGCTGCTTCTTTACTTTGTTTGCAGTTTGATAAACATCCTGCATCTCATAATTGAAGAACTCACGAATCTTCTCTTTGAATTCTAGAGCTTCTGCCGTCGGCGCTAAATCTGAGCGGTCGGTGGTCGGCTTTATTCGCGGGTGGATAATATGTATTTCACCATTGAAATACTTATTGCTCCTGGCCTGCTTGAAATACCCTGTACCATCAAAGAAGTTTTGATTCCCAATTTGAATATTATGGATGCGCAAACGCATACCCCTTGTTAGAACCAGATTGTTATTGTTGGGATCTCTGTCTGGAATTTGCGTGGAGAACTCGGTTATAGCATACCACCCCCAAGCGAGTGCTTCATGCTTATCGCTATTGATAGTGAAAAAGCGAAGCTCGTAAATCTGATCATCCGTACCATCAATACGTAAACCGTATGGCTTCCTGATATCGACATAATCGTTTAGGCTAACCTTGACACGATTCATTTCGTAATACAAAGGAAGATACTCGTCGTCATCTCCAGATAAGCTGGGCTTAATAAGACTATTCTTAAATTCAGCAAGATAATCAATCGGAGCGATTTGCTTCAAATAATCCCGGATGTATGCTTCGTCCAGCAACTCGGGGTACTCGATCAATATGTCATTAAGCAGTACACGGAAGTAATGTTCTTCTTCGGCAGCTGGACCTTGAGAAAAAACGGTTGCGGAGTCGATGACTTCGGCCGCACCCATATCATTCTCATCATCCTCAAGAATTTCGCGAATCTTGTCGACATCAAAGACTATTTTTGATTCCAATGACTCACCCTTCGCTGATGTTTCAAAAATGAGTTGGCGGCAATAACCGGCTCCCACCAGTCTTCCGATCCCATAGTATCCAGCCAAATAGTCTTTCTTTCTCTTGGGTGTTTTCGCAATATCCTTAAACGTGCTCTCCGCAGAAATAGCAGGGATACCGATGCCATTATCTTGAATTACTACAGAGTGTTTTGATTGATTTATACGGATCGAAATATGACCGTCACTCATTGAATCCAGTACTCCGGCATCACAAGCCTCACGAATTGCATCGGTGGCGTTCTGCAGATACTCACGATAAATAGTTTCGGCTTCTGGATAAAGCGAAAACATCAACATTTCAAGGATGTCTTTCCCGATTTCTGTCTTGTGTGCCATGGATACTATCCGTTAGGGAACTGTTTATATGTGTTATAAGGGAACTTAATATTGATCAGCGAACGAAGTGCCGGATTAGATATGATGTATTCACCAGCAGGCAGCCTTGTCATCATGTTTTGGTAAACTTTGGGGATATAGCGATAGTCCGGTTTTGAAACCTCTATTGCATTTGTCCGTCCATATGCCGATGTGGCACAGTTACCCTTAACGCGGTCATGAATAGCGCTACGGAATTGTTCAACAGAGAAGAGGATAATTCCAAGAGAACGCCCTCGCTCAGTAATATCCAAAAGCTGATGAAGAATTGGGGAGTTTTTAGGAGTATCGTTAGACGCATACTTATTCAACTCATCAACAAAAATGATGACCTTCTTGGGGACATTATCTCTTTCAGTATCAAACTTCATCTCCCATACAGCCTTTGCAACGCTTCCGAAAACAAAACTCTGAGCAAGATCATCAAGAAGTGTCATATCAACAACCATTACCTGACCACCTACAAGATTATTCTTGATTTCAAGAGAAAGGTCCGTCTCGGTATCTGCAAGGTTATCATTGAAAATGCCGTTCGGGTCAATCACCTTATTGATGATTCTGAGAAACTTCTTCCAAGAGGCTGGAAGAATTTCATTCTGCTTCCCCGTCGCCTGCTTATCTGCATATGATTTGATTACTTCCTTCAGTGTTTCCCATGTCGAGACATTCCTGAAATCTCCTTGTCTGTTGATGATGTAATTGACGCAACTCTCCATTGTCCCTGTTGCATCATCTTCATTCGCAAGAATCAAATCTAGCTTATCGAATGAACTATCAAGCGGGAATTTATATGTGAATGCTTTCCCCTTGCGCCGTTGCTTCTCTACGTCTTTTGGATCAGCATTGGTCATCACTCCTTTCAAGCTATAGAAAGGGTAATAATAATTAACATTCTTGAACGGCTTTGGCTCAAGACCTAACTCACTATACAACTGTTTGTCCTCATCTTTCAAGTCTAAATTAGGCTCGTCTATTGCTAAAAGATCCCTACCTTTAACATTGAAGAATACAAAAGCAACATCGTTAGACGCGTGGAATTTCTGTTGGATAGCATTGAGAAGGAACATTGAATACGAGGTCTTGGCTGCAAGGCCAGAAATACCGGAAACATTTAAGTGCGCACCCTCTGGGCCAATCAGAAAATTAGCATTCAGTTCCACCTTGATCTTGAGCGCCTCGTCGCCTTTATACATCTGAAGATAGCCACATACAATAGGATTCTTTACTTTGTCGAGTCCCAAAGCTGTTCGAACGTCATCAGCGCTGCACAAAGACACTTGCTTGCCATCTAGGACGGGCGTATAGATGTTACCCGTATTACTGACCACTTTGGCCTTAACATAGTTCATTCCAAGTCTGTTCATATTGCCAACCTTCGCTTCAGTAGAACCGAAGTCGCTGGAAATGTAGCTAGTGAAATGACTGGGGGCATCGGTGACATGGTTAATTTCCTCGATAATCCCGTATGTGATAGTCGAGTCGTTGGGCAGATGTTTAACCTTAACGATGTCAAAAGGGCTAAGAATCTCTCCTTTATCCGTCCAAAAAAAGAAGTCATCCGTCGTAGAGGGATTCTTCTCAGTCGCCGAAACCTTGCCGATAATTCTCTCAGAACTCATACTTAAAACAGACTTAGAAATATGTTGCTATCAATGTATTGCGATTTGCAGTATGTCTCGGTAAGATATATAGGATAAATATGATTGCCCCACCGGACATCAGAACCGAAACAAACAGGGTAAGCTTCTCGAATAAGATTGGCGCTAATTGCGTCAATCGTACTGCTCTTGATGGGCTCCGCCGGGTTGAACATTATCATCTCACACTTAACCACATCAGAGAAGTGGGTTTCCCGAAAACCGTGCTCTTTGCGAAGGCGTAAATACCATACGGCGAAAGTCATTCCATTCGAATGTTCGGAAGTATATTTGTACGCTTTTGTCCTTTCAAATGGTTTGAGATTGGCTATAGTGGATGACAGTTTTCGCCCTTCAAAATTCTTGATTAAATCTGGATCAAACGATTTTGACACACCCACAACATTCTTGTAATTCGAGCGCATATTGTGCCACTCGGCAAATCCGAACGAAGAAAAATGAGGATTGTATTGTAGAGAGCCGTCCTTAATAAGCCAATTCTCATCGTTGAGCTTCTTCTGGTTACACAATTCCTTGACAAGAAGTTGCTCATCATCGGTCATGGCATTCTGGATTCGCGCTATTGCACTATTCTTGTATCGATTCTTATCAGTTGCATCACCAACAGATGGGCCATCAGTTGGGTAAAATACAATCTGGCTTACGCCAATACCCCGTGCTGCAATGTAGCGATTATTCGCTCGTAGATACTCGTTAAGGCGTTCACAATAAAGACGGGCATAATCCTCTGCTTTACCACCAACATGAAACTGCTTTGGTAAAGACAAAATGATTTGGGTCCTTAAGTCCGCCATCTTAAACGTATCTCTATCCGGGCGGTGACAACATCCGACAATGACCTGACCAGCTACAACAGGGAAGATCTTTGAACCTATAGAAATGTCGTCTACTTTATATGTATGGCGAGATCCATCCAAAAAATAAGTGAACCATGGTTGCATGGTTTCTATAAGATGATGAGAAATTCTTACGGTATGAACTCTGCGAGTATCATCCTCCGCAATTCTGCCACTAGTATCCATCGGTATGGTATCAGTGTCAGAATTCTCGCTGGTGATTGACTCGTAGTCTGCATCGTCCAATGTCAATTTCCTTGTTTTATAGCAGTGGACATTGACTTGGTTATTATTTTCGATGTAGTCTAAAATTGCTCCCATTATACCATAATATAAGCAAAGTTAGTGTTTTTCTTGAAAAGAAGTCATTTCTAGGTTGTATTTATTTCAGCTCACCGTTCCCCCATGTCCAAAGAATGTCTTGTTAAAGTCAACTTTTTCGTAACCTCTTTCTCCGCAGGTGGCGATGAGTTCGTTGTCGCAGTAGTTCAGCATCTGTTCCAAGGTGGGTGTCTCTCCGAAGAGGGCTTCATCGATGTCACGTTTCTTAGCCACATTGTCAATCTGGCCGCCTGTGAAAACATACTGGGAAGCCAGGATTACGGCCTCGCTTTGTCCGAGGTCGGGGATCATAGCCTGCCATATCTTCGCACGAGTGTCCGGGTCGGGAATCTGAAAGTTGATTTTGTATAGGAAGCGGCGCTCAAAAGCAGAGTCCATGTTATCGGACAAGTTGGTTGTGGCGATAAAGATGCCTTCAAAGTCCTCTAAGGCCTGAAGAAGTAGGTTTTGGATACGGTTTTCAATCTTATCTACAGCTTGTCGCATTACGTCGGTACGTTTGCTAAGGAGCCCATCCGCCTCGTTGAAAAGCAGAATCGGAGCATTATTTGAGATGCTCTGGACATATTGGTAGGTCTCAAAGAGTTCCTTGACATTCTTTTCCGTATCGCCATGCCAGGATGCATATAGCTTGGCGGCGTCGGCAATGACCAGGTCTCTGCCAGTAGTAAGTGCGAGCTGCTTTGCAAGTTCGGTCTTGCCTGTACCAGGGGCACCATACAACAGGCACGCAGCGGATGCTTTCCTTCCTCTTGAACGAAGGCGTTCCATGACGGTCGAGAATCGTTCTGAATTCATCAGTAGATATAGGCGGTCAATGTCTTCCCTGTTCACCTCGTTGAAGAAGAGATCCTTCTTCTGGATGGTGGATGAAACGATGATTTCAGCTTGCTTGGACAACGCTTCCAGAGACAGGAGGTCTTTCCTACCCTTGAATAGTTTGCCGAACACGCGCGGTGTCGGAAGATATTTCCCTCTCTGGTCGCCGGTGCGTTCCGGGTTGTCGCTGTTGTTTCCTGCCCGTCTGATGATGCCGCGGCTCAGAAGGCCTTCCTTGCCTTTTTGGATCCGCTCGTAATCTGGATGTTTGGAATACCAGGCATAGTCGATAGGTTTAAGTCCTTCGTGGATAATATGGTCGCATAGGAGCGCGAGACTCAACTGCTCTTCCTCCTTGAACTCAAACACGTCCAGGGAACGCATCCCCTCAACAAAGGGAATGTCAATGTTCCAGAGATCCATCTCCATTATCAGGTTCGAGACCATTGCGATTGAGTAGTCTTTACTTAGAAAGCCTATGCAGCAATTTGCGAGGTGTCGCTCCACATCACGAAAGGTTGTACCCATAACTGTTCGTTTTGTGCAAAGGTATTCCCCCGATTTAAGGTGACCATATCTCTGCAAGCCTTGCAATGTCTCGGCCGATTCTCACGAGGCTATTACCTTTGCAACAGACAATTCGGAAAACATGGAACTAAAGAGAACAAAGCGCAATCAGTTCGCCTCGTCTGCGCATCTTTTCGAGCGCGTATTCAAGAAATGTAACTTCAACGAATTCGATAATCTTACTCCACTCATGGTGGCCGTACCGCGCATACATATGCGAGAAGGTTTTGAATTGGATGGGTATAATGCCGGTGACAGAAGAAATGCCGTAATGAAGTTGTACGCAAGTAAGATTGGTTCTACGGACAGGTATCTTCCCGTCTCGGCCGAGGATATGAAACATTTCAAAGGAAGGGTGATTTGGAGAAAATTGGAAGGGCTGTTCCCTAATGGGAAGAACGTTGAAACAAGGTCTGCAATCAAAGCTTTCAAGGAAGGGCAGTTTATTCATAACACAGTTCCTCATGAGGCCAGCAGGACCGTTCCTCCCGTTCTGGACTACCTGGAGTTTCCCTTTACTCCCGGTGCGGTATGGGAGGCGGTCTTGCTTACCGAAGCATCTCGGCTTTACTTGAAACACGTATGGCATGGGTGCTACAATAACGGCATGTTGGTCGTGGACAATGTTTCCCTTCGCATAGCCTGCGATTCCTGCAAAGTGGACGGAAAGGCGTTTACTAATGATAACCGGATTCCGCCCTCTGTGGAGATGCTTTCCGACAAAGAAGCCATTGTCCGCTACTGCTACTGGAACGAATGGCACGGACTCCAAAGAGCAAGCGTTAAGGTTGTCAGGAAGAGAAAAGGGTATGTGAAAGAGCATCTTGGAACAGAGACACTCATAGAATACCACAGCGGAAAGAGATATTAAAAACAATCGATATGTACGAAGAAAGAGAAACCATTATTATGTGGGCGGAATACGGAGACGCCCTATTCTGGCACAAAGGAAGCGGTTGCTGCGGTGATTCCAGAAGCCTGATTACCGATTCTGGAAAAGTAATCGACCTGAGCAACATAAAAGGGCTGCGGGAGTGGTATGCCCGTTACGATGACGACAAATATCCCGCTTACGAATGGACGCCCGAAGAATATATCGCTTGGAAGGAAGAGGGTTGGAAATATGCAAAGGCGGTTAGGGACATTATACCGGATGAAATAAATCTAACCTATAACTATGGCGATGGTGACAATGCTTCTCCGGTACATCGGAAGAACCGAGTAGAGCCCACCAAACCCATGGTATCCGACTACCGCCTCATTGAAGAGGCGATGGATCAGGTATGGAGACATCATCCACCCGTGAATATGACGCCCTTCACTCGATGTATGGAATTACTTGCAACCGCTTGCGACCACGAAGAACTGCTAGAGAATGCACACGTATGGTGGAATGGCACTCACGAACAGGAGGAACTCATTATCATGTGGTATCAACAGCAGTTTCATTGTGTTTTTTCCATTCGCCGGTCCTTGGAATCTGACAAATACGAAATCGACTACAGTTTCAGCAAGAAACAGAGCATGGAAGAAGATAAACTACCTACGGTCCCAGAATACTCTTGCCATAGTGTTTGGGACCAGAAAGACGAACATTTCGTCGATGATTTCGCCGAGACACTTGCGTGGCTCATCCTTGACCGAGGACTCAAGTAATCTTCAGTAATCAAAACTGGATCTGCCAATCAACAAGTTCGCGAGGAAGGGTTATATTCATTGTTTCGCCCTTCTTTCCTGTGATGTAATACCGATTGGCCAAAGCGCTGTCAAACTCCCGTTCAAAAGCACTCTTAAGACGGGATCTATGCTCGTTTACAGCATTGGAGTCAAGTTCAAACAGACGGTCTACAGCTGCCGCTATCTTGATGGGATCGCTTTGATTCGACAAGTGGCCATAGATATGGCAGATTTCTGCTTTATAATCAATAAGATCCTTGAATGCAATGCCTTCCGGATGTCTCAGATACAGGAAGAACAGCGTCTTTTCGATTGGATGCAGTTTTATCGTACGGTTATATTCTGGTAGGACGATATTACAGTTCTTCTTGATAATCACCCGACTCAAAACCTCCTCTTTTGCAAGTTCCTTCTCAATTAATTCGCGTACTACGCCCTTCGGCTTCTTCTCCAAGAGGACGCGAAAGAGATTTATGATGTCCGGATCGTCGGCCGCCTGGGCATAAAGGTCTCTACTAACCTTTTGGCCATATGTTCTGGCTATGTGCTGGAATTGTTCCCTATAGAGCTTGGGATTGCTGATGTCAATCTTAATAAGAACCTTATCTTGGTTCTCGCGGAATACGACTTCAGCATCCGAGATTTTTGCTTGAGTCAGATCTTCAATCAACTCTGCTTGAACGGCTTTAAGACGCTCAATATAATCATAATCTACTTGCTGCAACCAAGGAATCCTATATAAGATCTTTTCTTGCAGCTCCGCTTCATCACGAAACATGGCAGGCATGTAGCAGAACTCAAGTTTCCACCTAAAGAACATGGCCTTGAGTTCACGCAGATTCAACCGCACGAAAAGGTTCAGTTCGTGGCTGGTGCCGCTGTCAAAATAAATGACTTGGCTCTTGTCCGCCTCAAACGGCATCTCTGCATAAACCATTTCGTACTGGTTGAATAATTGTATCATCGGGACCTCCTGTGTTATCAAACGCAAATATACTCATTCCCGACCAAGGTGACAAGCGGGATTATCTGACTACCCGCCACTTAGGGCATTGTACCCGACGGTAATGTCAAAGTAAAAAGCTTCCTCGTGAATCGTTCCGTCCTCCTCTGTTACTTCGTATACCAGTTGGTCATAATGCCTTCCGTCTTTTTCCAGAAGGAACTGAGTCGTGAATTTGTTCTGCCTGAGATGCAGCAGGAATCCAGCCACAAGATATTCTGCTCTCACATAACTATCCACAAAGTCAATGACGATAGGGGCGTCAAGACTCTTCCCCTTTGTGTATGTGCTTTCATTTACCGGCCACATCCCATTTTTCAGCAGAACATAAACCATCAGCTTCGCTTCCATCGGTAGCGATTCAAATTGGTCTGATCCAATCATTTCGAATAGTCGTTGTTGTTGAACACTTGTCTACAGCGCAAGACCTCCCCTGTATAAAGACGGCGTGTTGTGCCACTTGGTGACGCACCAAAGCTCGTCCTCTCCGTCATCCTGGATGATGAAGAAGCCACGCTCATCCGGGTCTTCTTTAATGGTACCATAGCGTGTGTACTGATCCTTGAACAACGAAGGATAGATGGAGGACATCTTAGTTCTCCAGAGATAGATGCCGAACGTGTTGCGAACGAGCTGCTCGTTGGTAGGGACATCGTCATTATCATTATCATCGTCGTCATCCTCATCGGGATCGGGATTTTCGGGAAGCGGCTCGGAAGACTTTTTCTTCAGCCAATCGACGATTGTCTCGTTCTTCGCCATGCGGCTCTTGATGAAGTTCCGGAGTTCCTCGATACGATCCTCTGCAAGATTGCAGAATTCGATGACATCAAAGCGGTAGTGCGCCTTGGGAATATTGAGCAGACTCCCCTCCTGAATCATTCCGTGGATATTGAACTCGTCTACAACAGCCTTCAGGATGTCGATGGTGGAAATCTCCAGCGTGTCCACCACGTCAAGAACAGCGCCCTTGAGGCTCTTGTCCATAAGATTGTCGTCGATATAGTCGGAAACTGCTTTCACCGTCAGGTTGCCGAAGTATCGGATATAACGAATACGCCCGGGTCTGCCGATAAGGTTTTCATCAATGCTGAGACGGTTGGTGGTCAGGATGTATAATTTGCGATAGTCGTTGTATACCCCGTCAATTACCTTTAGTAGACACTCCTGATTATCCTTGAAAGTCTTCTCGGCCTCATCTATGAGTACTGTGCATTCAAAATTCAGATTCTGGATGAAACTCTGAATATTTCCGAAAGCCTCCGGCACAATGATGACCGGCATCTCCATCCGATTGCTGAGAAGTTTGGCCGCAATCGTCTTTCCAGTTCCCTTCAGGCCATTGAAGATAACGCCCATATTCTTCTTTCCGTTGACGAACAGATCCGAAGTCCAGGTTTTTTCAATCTTTTCGAATAGAGCCTGACAGCCCAGGTCATAGATACGGAAATCGAATTCGAACTTATCACCGATATTCCTCAAACCAAGTTGACCTTGGTTCCTCGGATGTTCGCATACCTCAAATACGCCTTCTCCGGGGGTGTCCCAGATGCGTGTGTTTCCCGGCACCGGATAGAAAGCGCCGCTGTCAATAATCCATTTTTGTCTTGCTTCTGCCATTGTTATTATCCTCCATCATTAAAATGCACCTACGAGCCATAGAACTCCGCGAATCGGCATATCCTTCTTTGCATCCGGCACCATATCCTTACGAAACACGAAGGGCACGGATACTTCATCCTCGTAACGGTGTATAATCACTTCCGTCTCATAGAAGTCGATGCCCATAAACTGACGCTCACGGATATCTCCTGCCGGCGACTGGAAAGACGCTTCGTCAGGACACTTGTCATCACTAGGGAGGAATGCCACTAACTGCTCCGTGCTGAAATGCACCGGCATAACCTGCCCGTTCTCGTCATAATCGGGTTCTTTGCCGAGTTTGGCAAGCCAATCAACTGCCTTCTGTCCTTCAAAGGAAAAACCGTGGTCGCCTTCCTCCACACGCATGCCCATTGCACCGATACGGATTTCAATCTCATTGCCGGGCATATAAGCATCCTTATGAGCGAAATAGTCTGCAGCAAAGAATGCGAACTCGAATTCGCCATAACTGCACTTTACGGTTGCTTCTAGGAGGTTATCCCAAACCCAGACAGTCTCAACGCGTACACGAATCTTTTTCACGAAATAATAAGGGAAGAAGGTCTGAACAAGATTCGTTTCCTGTTCCTTGTCGGCTGCGATGATTACGGTAAAGCCGAAACTCTCGTCTCCGTAAGACAGAGACGCCGCCTTCGTCTCGAACGGTTCTGGATCTTGCATCTTGACCTCCGTAGTGGCGCCTTTGGCGAGTTTAGCCTCCTGAATGACGGTTCTGATGTAGTTCATCAAGAAAACCTTGGTCTCCATAATCGCATCAATATGGTTCCCATGTACCTGGTACAACTCATGCTTGCTGGCTGGGATGATTTGGGTCTTGTCAATCATAACTATATACTTTTTCCTGATTGAAATAATATAGCGGGGACAAATGGAATCGAACCATTGACTTGCGGATTAACAGTCCGCCGCTCTTCCAACTGAGCTATATCCCCAGGTTCTGGTGCAAAGGTATATCCCCATTTTTGAGTGACCATATCTCTGCAAGCCTTGCAGTGGCGGCATAAAAAAACCGGGCATTTGACTGCCCGGAATTCTTGATCTTATTATCGTTACGAATCACTAAATTCCATACGATGGTTTTTCAACAACCTTGATGAAGGAATTCTCCCTAATTGCCTGTCCCAGTTTTTGTATACCTCGATAGTTGATATAAAAACCATCGCCTCTCCAGAGCCACACATCTTCTTCACCATCGCGCTTACTGAGCGGGACGATGTTCCCGAATTCATCTCTCAGAATAGGGCTTGCTGAAGCAAGTTGCACGTCAGCAAAATAGCCATCGCAATCAGCCACTCTAGCAAGTAAGGTTTTATTAATTTCAAAGGTTGAATTCCGTTTCCCTGCCGATGTTGTCCGTACTATTACATAGCATCTCTGCCCATCCTTCTCGAACCAAATCTGTGGCTCAATACCAACCACATCGCAGTATTGAATGCGCTCGATACCTTCTTTTCGAAGGTTCTGAATTACAATCTGGACACCCATGCTGTTTATTTCCCAGGCAGACATTGGAACCTGATCGTGCCGAACACTGTTGTCCAACTGGATGGGCTCCTCAGTCTGCGCATGAATAAGATGGACTCCGCCTTCTACCGGCTTCTTTGTGTCTATTGAGACCGGCAATATGCATGGGATAAGATTATTACGTTCAGACTCTCTCATGAGATTATTGTAATCCTGCTTCGAAACGATATACCTGGCGTCATAAGGTGTCATCAATCCCTGAATAGCAATCAGTATTGAATAAACGTCTAAACGATGCCGGAAGCATAAGTGTTGGAATGCAGGTCGAAGAAGGTCTGTCTGGAGCCAGGTGAAATCTGGCTGGGTAATCTCAAGATCTTTCATATAGTTCTGAATAGCAAGGCCACCTATCTGAAAACACATAGGAAGGTTCCTATTGTACTGTTCGGCATATGCCCGCCACTCGGCATCTGCAAGGATTAAAAGATTGCGTTGTTTCATAATACTGATGTTCTATGTGGTTCGATGAAAGAGTCTAACCTAAACTCTAAGGCAAATATAGCGATTCCGTTTAAGTTGATGAAATGACTGCAAGCCTTGCCGTTGTTCTATCTCCTTCTACCCCACCTAATCACCGGCGTAGTAACCATCTCCCGAGCCTTGCGGAAGCAGCGACGGGCCCAGAGGACGTCGTCCTCGTTTTTGTCGCGACCCCAATTCTGGTCAGGGGCGGATCCGCCGCCTCCGCAGTTTTGTGCAAAGGAGGTGGCGGCATCGACTTGCCCGACAAAAAGAAGGAAGGCTGTCCGAAAGATATTGCCAGACTCTTCAGGCGAATGGGTTCGCTCGATCGCTCTGCTCTCTTCATGAAAGGCCTTCACGGCTCCGCCAGAAGCTTTCGTTTCATATCTCTTCCCATCCAAGGTTAAACCCAACGGGAACAGATAATCCTTTCCTTCATCAGACGTGGCAAAAGCGAGACGCTCCTCATAGGTCATCTGCCCGTATCTGTTCTCCGGACGCATCTTCTCCCAAGTCTCCTGGATCTTCGCCGGCGTCAGGTCACGGCTGATGATGGAGGATTTATAGGCGGAGTTTCCACTCAGGATTGTGTATCCCCGTACAGTCACCGAGGCATCCAGCTTCAGTTTGACGGTATATCCTTTGGCTTCCAGCGCTTCAGTGTACTTCTCCCAGGAGAAGTTTTTCAGTCCAGCCAAGACCGATAAGCAATCCTTCTTGATGCGGGCTCTGTTCTCCTCGAATCTGTCTTCCGTGCGTTTCCAGCCGCGCAGGCGGTTGACTTCCTCTGCGGCGGTCTTGGCCCGGATGCCAATCAGGTGGTCGCTGTTCAGGCAATTGTCCATATCGACGCGGTTGCAATCGAGGTGGAGATGATGGATACCGGACTTGCTGTCCGTGTGGAGCGTGATGATGTACTGGGAGTTGGGGAGGCGGCAGGGAGACCTATAGCGTCCCTCCTCTCCGGGCAGCCGGACCCTATCGAAAGCCTGGACGAAATCTTCGGCCAGCTGCTTCCAGTCCTCTAGGGTCCACCCCTCGGATTCCTCCTTGGACGGAGAAATCTCCATCCGGATCATGTTGTTCTTCAGCGGTCGGCGTTGGAACTCTTCCTCCCTGAGTTTCTGGTGCACCTTCATATACCCATAGATGGCCTGTGGGCTGGCATCCTCCGGGAGGTGGTTCAGTTTTACTACCTGTGCGGTTCCTTGACGGGT
>CAJOLJ010000015.1 GCA_905235445.1 uncultured Bacteroidales bacterium | reverse complement strand
TGCTTGGGGGTGCTGCTCCCCATCCGGAGGCCCTGCCCTCCGGCAAGGATTACGAGATACTTTTGAGCCATGATAAGAGAATGTGCTGTCCAAATGAAGTAGGCCCCCGGTAAGAGGTAAGGGCCCCATGCAATAAAAGTAACTTATATGGAATCCTTTCCAGGGGCGGTGACATTCTCGATTGTACACTGGTGTTCCTTTGTCTGTGGGTCATAATTGATTCCCACGAGAATGACGTCCTTCGTATACTCGAACACTTTCTGGGTGTAGTTGCGCTCCCTTATCTGGGCGATGGGACCCAGCGCATCCTTGTCCCATTTCAGCTCCGCAACGATACCTGGAAGCCTGTTCCCTGGCCTCGGGATGAGGACAAGGTCGGCAAAGCCCTTGCCAGTGGGATATTCCCTGTGGAATGAGTGGGCGTAGTAGAGGGCCTCACGGAGGGTCGTATACAGAAGCTGCTCCTTATTGTACTCCTGCGCCCCACAGACATCGTTGTGACAACTGGCAATGAAATCGGAAACCTCCTCGCAGTTATTGGACCTGATATTACGTAAGCATTCCTTGGAAAGAGTGAGAGAGTCTGTCAAACCGCCAAGGTTGCCGTCCTCAATGTTTGTCGCGAAGTACAGCATCAACTCCTGATTTGGGATGTGTGCATTTTCCCCATCATACGATAGGTATCCTAGGTGAATAAGTGCGGTAAACGCCTTATTCCTTGTCAGTATGTCATCAAGGGAATTGTTGAATGCCCCTGTGTCCACGGGGATGCTTCCTCCTTCCATGAGTGTTTGAAAGTCCTTGTCATAACCGAGCTTCAGATATGGCATCAGTTCATTGGCGGCCCCTGTCCCTCCCCAATACCTGATGCATCTTTTATAGTCTATGGCCATCATCACGGAATTGGGATTGAAGATGGAGCGGAGGTCCCCTGCCTGATAGCCGTCGTACCAAGTTTCCATCTCTTCAAAGTCCATTCGGTGCTTGTGGCAGAGGGCCTGGACTTCTTCTTTCGTGAACCCCAGATACTTGGCTATGGGACCTGGGTTTATGATATTGTACTCCCTGAAGTTGTTGAGAGCGGACTGGGTGTTGTACTTGATAATGGGCAGGATGCCTGTGAGGTACACCCCGGCAAATGCATCAGAGACACTTTCATTCTTGAAAAGGGACCTGAGGAACTTAATCCATTCCTCCTTAATCGACTCATCCTTGCATTCCCGTAGGATTGCATCCCATTCGTCCATAATGAGAATGAATTTATCTCCCTTGGCCTCATTAATGAGCATGAGGGCTGTTGCCACAGAAATGCCCTCTTTTAACTCAAGGTCAGGATAAGCTCCCCTCAAATCTTCGAGTAGTTCCCTTTGGACAGCGGGGAGAATCTCTTTCCCGTAAGTAACGGTGTCATTCACGAACTGTGATGCATCAATGAAAAGGGTAGGGTACTTGTTGAGGTGCTTCTCAAAAGTGTCCCGCATCTTAGTACTATCTTTCTCATCGGGGTTAGTTGGCTTGTCGGAGGCTATCTCCAGTCCTTCGAACAGGGACCTCGAGTCGCAGGACTTGTCATAATAAGCGCAGAGCATCTGTGCCGCCATAGTCTTCCCGAAGCGACGGGCCCTTGTGCAGCAAATGAATTTATTCTTTGTGAATAGCTGCGAATTCATGAAAGAGATAAGTCCAGTCTTGTCTACATACCCGGAATTGAGGCATTCCCGGAACTTAGCATTTCCTTTGTTTATGAATCGTCCCATAGCGTGAGTTATTGATGTTTGACAGTCATGACAATTATAGTCAAAGTTACAGTCACATACAATGACTGAAATCCTGCTTTGCAAATTTAGCTAAACCGTTCTGCTTTAACAAGAGTGGTTCATTGCATTGAGAACCCAGGTAATAATTGGTCCTATTGTACCGAAGTTCATCCCTGACCCATACGAAACGATATACGGTGGCATCGGCCATCTCATCCATGTCAGAGATCATGCAGGAGCCATTTTTTCAGGCGGAAAGCCAGTGCCCTAGGGGCTTAATTATTCATTGATTTTCGCAAATCCTTTCTCGAATGTCTTTTTCGTTGAGACACCCATCCATACAGGAATGCCGGGCAGTATCACTTCGGGAAATGACACTTTCTATTCCTGGAATGAAAGCGGAGAGGAGGGTTTCTTTGGTATCTTTGGGTGCCAATAATAATAGGCGACCACAATTATGGGTTTCCTAGGGAATCCCTCCTATACACCATTGAAACAGCGAAACTACCATGAAACGTTTTCTTTTCAGCCTTGCCATCGCCGTTGTAGCCCTTTGTTCCTGCGGCAAGGAAGACGCCACTTCCATTGAGGGACGTTGGAATACGTACCACCCTTCCGGGGACGGCTATGCTTTCTGCCTCATCCTCAAGGGCAACTCTTTTGATGCGTACACCATCGCATGGGGTGAGAAGTACTCCGGCACCTACACTTATGCCGACAACGTGCTGCACCTTAACATCACCTCTGCGAAATCAGCCTTCACTAACGTCTCATTCGATGACAAGGGCAATATGATCACTTGGGAATGGCTTATCGGAAACCTGGATCAGCAGACTTTCGCCCTCAGCAGTGGTTACCAATGGTATGACATGTCCCCTGATGTCCTTCGTGACAGGAAGGAAGAACTCTCGACTTTGAAGTTCGTCCTGAAGCCTGGCGGCAAGGAAGCCACCCTCTCTGTCTTCGGGCTTGAGAACATGGTGACAAAAAAGGAGTAGGCTTTCCTCTCCACCGTCCACATTCTCTCACGTGCATACAGAACTACGGTCCCTCGGGCAATGCCCGGAGGACCGTAGTTTCAATTTGTAACTGAGGCCATTGGGGCCTTCCCCACAGGGTCCAGCCTTGAATATGGACTCTAGCTGGATGCCTGGGAGGATGAAGGTGGATCCGAGGGGCCACCCCCAGAAGAAGAGGGAGGCGGAGTCTTTGGCGGCACATCGGAAAAATCAAAGACCATCAGCCCCAGTGTATTCAGGGCTATGGCAGCGTCGAAGGTATTGCCCTTCGCGGATACGAACCCCTTCAGGACCTGGGTCTTCCCGTCACGGAAGAGTTTTCTCATCGTGGCCTCGGAGAGTTTCTTATGGGCGACCTCCCTCCAGTAGACCTGGCCGCAGGAAGTGCACTTGACGCAT
This sequence comes from uncultured Bacteroidales bacterium, assembly GCA_905235445.1. GTDB lineage: Bacteria > Bacteroidota > Bacteroidia > Bacteroidales > UBA932 > Cryptobacteroides. The sequence goes on along the minus strand of CAJOLJ010000015.1, from coordinate 40,668 downwards.
TTGTCCCACATGGTCATGGCAGCCCCGCACTTGGGACAGATCATGGCATCGGGAGAAGAGGCACCGATGCGGGCTCCCTTTCCGTCCTTGTCCTCCAGTATCTCCGAAGTAAGGGCCACGACAAAGCGGCGAATGGACTCGTCGAATGCCTTTGCGGACACTTTCCCGTCCACGATCTTGGCAAGGGATGTCTCCCACCTTCCTGTCATCTCCACGTTGGCAATGTACTTGTCCTTCACGCTCTCATAGATGTTCAGACCCAGGGGTGTGGGAATGAGGGATTTCCCCTTCCTCTGGACATAGCCCCTGCTCAGTATCATCTCGATTTCACCGGCACGGGTGGCGGGGGTGCCGATGCCCACATCCTTCAGGGCATCCTTGAGCTGCTCGTCAGTAAGTTCCCTCCCTGCATGTTCCATGGCCTCCAGGAGAGTAGCCTCCGTATGCAGGGGCTTAGGCTTTGTCTTGTCCTCCTTGCATTCAACCTTCAGGACAGGGACCCTGTCGCCTACCTTAAAGGAGGGAAGGGACTGCTGGTCATCTTTGTTCTCTTCATCGGAGGCCTTGCCTTTCCCCTTGCCTTTTGGCTTGTCCTCATCCTGCCCTTCAGGTCCGTCCACCATGCGTACGGCCTTCCAGCCGGGAGCCTTGGTGACGCTTCCCTTGGCAACGAGAGGGATATTGTCCTGTGTTCCGCCGGTGAACTCCACTACCGTGGACTGCATCTCGCACACCGGGCTCATGGCCTCCAGCATGCGGCAGATGACAAGGTCGTAGACTTTCTGTTCCAGGTCACCAAGACCCGTGGGTGTGACCTCGGTCGGCAGGATGGCATGGTGGTCGGTTACCTTGGTCTGGTCGACGCTTCTCTTGCTGAGTGTCTTTCCCGCCATGGAAGCTGCATAGGGAGCGTAGCGTGAGGGAGTCTGCGTGACATTCGCTATGAGGGAAGGAATGGTTGCGAAGACATCCTCGGGAATGAACTTGGAACCTGTCCTGGGATAGGTCAGGACCTTTTTTTCGTAGAGGCTCTGGGCGATGTCAAGGGTCGTCTGGGCGGAGAGGTTGTATCTCTTGTTGGCCTCCTTCTGGAGGGAAGTGAGGTCATGCAGGTAGGGCGGAGGGATGGTCTTGTCCTTCTGCTCCATTGTGCGTACCGTCATTTCCTTCCCTTCGAAAAGGGACCTCATGTCCCCTTCCGCCTTGTCCTTCTCGGTGTACTTGTCCTTGGAGGAGGCCTTGAACGGGAGGCCGTCCTTGGCGGAGGACACCCTCAGTGTCCAGAATGTCTGCGGGACGAAGTTCTCGTGCTCCTGGAAGCGCTTGCATACCATGGCGAGGGTGGGGGTCTGCACCCTGCCGAGGGATTTCACACCGTTTCCGCCGGAGAGGACGGTAAGGGCCCTGGTGGCATTGATCCCCACCAGCCAGTCCGCCTCGTTACGGGCCTTCCCCGCAGCATAGAGGCTGTCGAACTCGGAACTGTCGTGAAGGGAAGCGAGGCCCTCCCTTATGGCCTTGTCGGTCAGGGAGGATATCCAGAGCCTCTTGACGGGCCTGGTGCAACCTACGTAGGCGTAGATGTAGCGCTGGATGAGTTCACCCTCCCGCCCGGCATCGCCAGCGTTTATGATGTACTCTGCATCGTTGAAAAGGGTGCGGATGACTTCCAGCTGATGGGCATAGCCCTCGTCGGGGACCTTTTTCCCGCTTTTGGAGTCGGTCCTGGTGCCCACTTCGAGGTAGAACTGATCCGGCATGATGGGAAGCAGGTCCCGTCTCCACGGGGTCTGTGAAAGGGGTGTGGTTATCTGGACGAGATGACCGAATGCCCAGGTGACGGCATAGCCGTTACCGGACATGTATCCGTCCGCCCTAGTCGTAGCTCCAACTATCCTGGCCAGCTCCCTTCCGACGGAAGGTTTCTCAGCGATTATTACTATCATGTATCCTTTTCAGGTACTACTGTTGTGTCTTGATACAGGTTATTCCCCGCTCTTCCCATCATCCCCGCTCTCAGAGTCCTGCGGCTTCTCAAAGAAGGAGAAATGAACTTTCCCGTATTTTCTCTCTTTCACGAAATACCGATGTCCGGCGAAAGACTTGTCGGGGCCGTGCTCCAGTATGAAATATCCCCCGGGGTGGATTACGTCGCACTCGAACACCCTGTCGGGCAGGGTCTCGAGCCCCGAGAGGGCATATGGGGGATCGGCGAAGACGAGGTCGAACTTCCGGGAGCACAGCCCCAGGAAATCAAATACGTTGTGCCTGACAACGGAGACCCTGTCCCCGATTCCCAGATTCTTTGCCGCAGTGGATATGAAGGAAGCATTGCGCGGGTTCATCTCCACGGCCCAGCAGTGCTCCGCCCCCCTGGATATGAACTCGTAGGATATGGCCCCGGTCCCCGAGAAGAGGTCCAGGACACACAGTCCCTCGAACTCGTACTCATTGGACAGTATGTCGAAAAGGGCCTCCCTGGCGAAGTCCGTGGTGGGACGGGCATCGTAGGAGGATGGCGGGGTTATTGTCTTTCCACGAAGGGTGCCTGATATTATTCTCATGGGGAGGGGGTGAGATAATGAATGAAAAGAAAGGACTACCTTTGTCCTCAGATTCTCTCGACAGAGCGGAAGTACCTGTACAGGGACATCTCGCTTTCCTCGGAAAGGGGCGTGCGGAAGAAAATGGTGGACATCTCGGGATTGAACTGCAGCTTTCGGAGGGACAGGAATATGAAATACTCCGCAGTCACGAAGTCCGGGGCATAGTAGACATTGGAAAGAAGCAGGCTCTTTCCCTGGGCAAGCCCGAGGTGAAGGTAACTGTCCTGCCAGGATGCCACGATCTTGTTGTACTCCTTGCACTCATACAGGTCCCTAAGGATGTAATACATCTCGGGAAGGACCTGGGCCCTCTCCCCCGAAGTCGTGAGCACGGTCTGGGAGATGACCTTCGAGAGGGACTCATCCAGGGAATTGGAGTACAGGACCACGGCCCCGAAGGACGGGAAAGGAACCCACTCCACGCTGTCCCCTTCCCTTAGGTTCACGACATCTCCGAGAGTCATCCTGGCCGCTGCCGGGTTGAAGAAATGCTCCGGGACAAGGGTGACCTTGGGGGTCAGCAGGGAGATTTCCACAGCCTCGTAGCGCCTCTGCAGCTGGGGAGTCGTGAAGAGGGTCTCGGCACCGAGCCACGGGGAGAGCGTGGACTCCCCTGTCGGGGATTCCACCTTAAAAGAATATCCACTCAAGGAGACTTGAATGGATATCCTATTATGTATGTGAGGAATGCTTTCCACTACTCCCAGTTACCTGCGTTGTTGTTAGGAGCGGAGATGGAACCTACCTGTAGGCCCTCATACTTGTTGGAAGCCCTCCTGTCGGCATCGAGGTTGATCCTGAGCTGGTTGTCCATTCCCTTGAGCAGAGCCTTGTAAGGCATCTTGGCCTCAAAGAGGGGAACATCCACACCGGAGACCTGCTTTACGATAGCCTCCATCTCGACTTTCTGCTTACCGGAGAAGGGAATGTACTGGAGGGAATCGACGTTGAAGTCAGTGCGATGTGCGAAGAGAGTGTCCTTTACGGGGATAGCGTTCTTGATGGCGAACACCAGCTGCTGACCCTGCTGATAGAGTTTGTACATCTCCTGGGGGGTAATCTTGCGATTTGCCTTCTTGAGTTTCTCGGTGTTTGCAACTGCAAGGGAGTCATCGTTGGATCCGATCTGCATGACAACCTCCATCTTACCGTTGCGGTAGAACTGTGCAAGGGAGTCGAAATCGGCAGTGAATTTTCCGTTGACACTCTTGTAGGCGACCTGGAGATCACGGATATCCTTCATGCGCTGGATACCTACTTTCTCACGGGCATCCTTTTCTTTGTTGAAGTTCACGGGCTCCATGATGCTCTGTACGATGGCATATGCAAGAGCAGCGATTACAACGAGGAGCACAATGCTCAAAATTGCCTTTAATGCCTTGTTCATTATTAATGTGTGTTTTATTTGATTATCGTATTAGGGTCATGCGCCCTGGACTGAAGTCCAAAGGGGTCCAAAAGGGACCTGCGCCACGGGCACAACTTTCGGACAAAGTTAGGCAATTGATTTATCAAAAGCAATAATTTTAGTAATTTTGCACCCTCACTTGAGCCGTCGAAGTACAATATCAATTTAGGCAGACACTTTTGGAGCATTTCAAAGAAGACAACACCCGCACCCCCGTCCCCCTGGGAGGGCCCCTCTCGAAGGAAGAATCCTTCGGGAAGATGCTTCGCTGTGCCCAGAGGATAGTGACCCTGTCCCACACCCTGCCTGACGGGGACGCCATCGGAAGCTCCTTCGCCGCTTTTTCCTACATCCAGGATGTCCTGGGAAAGAGCTGCACCTGCATTTTCCCCAATAGGATTGCCCCTACGCTGGATTTCATGCATGACGGGGAGAAGTACTTCACATGGGACATAAACGAAGGGCGCTGCCGAAAGGAAATAGAGCGTGCCGACCTTGTCCTGTGCCTGGACTTCAATGTGTTTTCCCGCCTCGGGGCCGACCTCTCCTCTGCCGTCCTCGAAAGGGACTGCCCGAGGGTGCTCGTTGACCATCACGTGGGACCGGACACCGCCCCATTCGACCTTGTCTTCTCCGACACATCGGTATCCTCCACCTGCGAACTCCTGTACTGGATACTGCTCCGCACCCCGGATATAGCGGGGGACCCGCACAGGCTTCCCGCCCGCTGCAGATGGAACCTCATGGCGGGGATGACCACCGACACGAACAATTTCTCGAACTCCACCACCCCTTCCACCTTCCGCATGGCATCCGACCTGCTTGAGTGCGGGGTCGACAGGGACGGGATCCTCGTGTGCGTGAACCAGAGCTACCGCCTCCAGAGGCTTCGCCTGATGGGGCACATCCTGGAGGACCTCCTCCATGTCGTGCACCTCCCGTGCGGCTGGGATGCGAGTTATTTCATACTCTCCGCCCAGACCCTTTCCAAGTTCGGGATCCTCAAGGGTGAGACGGAGGGGTTCGTGAACCTCCCCCTGACGGTGGGAGACATACGCCTCAGTGTAAGCGCCCGCGAGGACAGGGACAGCGGGAACTTCCGGATCTCGACGAGGTCGAAGAGCGGGGTATCCGCCAGGGACCTGTGCCGGGAGCATTTCAACGGCGGAGGCCATGAGTTGGCTGCCGGCGGGACCTTGTACATGGGTGAGGAGAATGCGAAGAAGGAAGGAGGCGGGATCTTTCTCTCTTCCCCCGACGAGATAGGTCCGTACATCGAGAAAGCAATACTGGGTCAGTTCTCCTCCGAGGGGACTGAAAAAGACGAAAGTAAGTCATGTTAAGGATAAATGGAAGAGCAGTAGCAGCCGCACTTGTCGCACTGGCAACTTTGCTATGTGCGTGCCCCTCCTGCGTCAAGGAGAGCCTCAGGGCAGCCCTCGAGAAGCAGGAGCAGAATATCGAGACCTTCCTCTCCAACCAGCTCTCCTCCCATCCCGAATACATAAGCGAGGCGAAGGACGGGGTCGAGAAACTCATCATCGTGGAAGGTACCGGGGAGGGACTCTCCGAGAAAGGGAGCGTAACTCTCTTCTATGCCGGATACCTGCTCACTTCAGCCAACATCTCCTCATCGAACCTTTTCGCCACCAACTCCCCCGACGTGGCCTCGTCCTCCTCGTGGACCCTGTCCGACGAGAGCGCCTTCGAGGCTGTCACCCTGGACCTTTCCGAGGGGGATCTCGTGGACGGACTGCAGAAGGGACTGCCCGGCGTAAAGGCCGGGGAGGAGTGCTTCATCCTCTTTTCCGCCACCCACGGGTTCGGCAGCAAAAAGTTAGGCACGATTCCTGCTAATTCGGCTATAGCATACCATATCTGGGTGGAAAGCGTCGACAACAGTGCACAGTGACCCCCTTTTCACCCCCACAAGCAAGATTATGAAAAAAAGAAACAATATACTGATCCCCCTTGGTGCGGCGATGCTCCTCTGTGGAGCCGCCCTGGCAGTTCAGAGCTGCGGGATCGAACCTACCACCTACTCCAATTCCATGGAGCGGCAGTATCTTGAAGCCTGGCTGAGCGTCAATTATCCCGGCGTCAGCGCATTCGATAAGGGCATCTACATCCTGGAGGAGGAAAAAGGCAACGGCAATGCCTACAACCAGGAACCCTATCCCCTGATATCGCTGACCACATGCGATCTCGAGGGGACCATAGCTTCCACGACAGACGAGAACATCGCAAAGAGGCTGGGGACCTACAGGATCTCCACCTACTACGGTCCTACATTCTGGGACAACTCCGACAACAAGCTGCTCGCCGGAGTCCGCTCCGCCCTCCAGGGAATGAAGGTCGGGGGACGTCGCAAGGTCCTTATCCCCTCGTGGCTCCTGGTCTACGATGAGTACGACACTGCCGAGGATTACTTCGAGAAGTCCTCTTCCCAGAACTCCTACGGAATCTACGACATAACCCTCGAAGGGTTCGTCTCCTCATCCTCCGACATGATTACCTACCAGGAGAACAGCATATCGGATTATGCCCGTGAGAGCTACGGGGCGACCCCGGTGCAGAAGGATACCGCCGGGTTCTTCATCATTAAGCCCTCCACGGCTGCTCTCGGCAGGACATTCCCTTCCGATACCACCCTCTCAGTGAACTACACGGGAAGGCTCCTTAACGGGATAGTTTTCGATACCACAATAGAGAAAGTGGCAAAGGACAGCGGTATCTATTCCTCCTCCAAGTCCTACTCCCCCGTTTCCATCACCTGGGGAGAGAAGTACAGCAAGCTCCAGATGGGCACCTCCCAGTCCGCAGCCACCCCGGTCGTAGGGTTCCAGCTCCTGCTGTGGCAACTCACAGACTACGATTCCATCACGGGGCTTTTCATCTCCGACCTGGGATACGGGAACTCCGGCACGGGAAGCTCGATTCCTGCGTTCGCACCACTGGTGTTTGAGATAGAGATGGTTAAGTAACCTATCTGGACCGGCCACTGAAAAGACTACATGAGAGAAAAATCGGCTCCCGTTGATCTCGGGACAAAAAAGATAAGCACTTTGCTTAAGGAGTATGCAGTCCCTGGCATCATCGCCATGACTGCATCTTCGCTATATAATATGGTGGACAGCATCTTCATCGGGCACATTCCCGGGGAAGGCCCCCTGTCCATATCCGGCCTTGCGGTCACATTCCCCATCATGAACCTTTCCACCGCCCTCGGCACCCTCGTGGGCGTGGGAGCGTCCACAATGATTTCGGTGCTGCTGGGCCAACGCAACTACGATGCGGCAAAGAAGGTCCTTGCCAACGAGGCTACGCTCAATACCATCATCGGCATTCTCTTCGCAGTGGTCACGCTGCTTTTCCTGGACCCCATACTTATTTTCTTCGGGGCCAGTGACGCCACCCTGCCCTATGCCAGAAGCTACATGAAGGTGATCCTGTACGGGAACGTGGTGACGCACCTGTATTTCGGGCTGAACTCGGTAATCCGTTCCTCCGGGAATCCCCGCATCGCAATGAGGCTCACCCTTTTCACCGTCATATCCAATACCATCCTGGACCCCATTTTCATCTATGGCCTGGGCATGGGGATACAGGGAGCGGCCATCGCCACCGTCATCTGCCAGGCCATGGCGCTTGCCTACACCCTGTACTATTTCATGGACAGCAAGAAGTTCCTGCACCTTCCCAAGGGTGTTTTCGCCCTGGACTGGAGGGTTGCCAAGGAGTCCCTTTCCATAGGCATGGGACCGTTCCTGATGAATGCAGCCTCCTGCATCGTGGCGCTTTTCATCAACCAGCAGCTCAAGAAGTACGGCGGGGACCTTTCCATCGGAGGCTACGGAATCGTGAACCGCATCTCCTTCCTGTTCATTATGGTAGTGATGGGAATGAACCAGGGCATGCAGCCCATAGCCGGGTACAATTTCGGGGCGAAGAAGTATTCCAGGGTAAGGGAAGTGTACCTCCTCACCGTGAAGTGGGCCGTGCTGATTACGACGGTCGGGTTCATAATCTCGGAAGTGTTTCCCACAGCCACGGTGAGCATCTTCACCGCTGACCCCGAGCTCAAGGCCATAGCCGCCTCGGGGCTTCGTACCATGAACATCATATTCCCGCTCGTCGGGTTCCAGATGGTATCGACGAATCTTTTCCAGTGCCTCGGGATGGTCCGAAAGTCCATCTTCCTCTCACTTTCCCGTCAGCTCCTCTTCCTCATACCCAGCGTGTACCTCCTGCCCCTGTGGCTGGGGGCGAAGGGAGTGTGGCTGAGTTTCCCGCTATCCGACTCCCTCTCGGTAATAATGACCGTCATCCTCATTGTGGGACTGCTGCGAAAACTCTCCTCCCTAAGGGACGGGGACGATCCCAGCATACTTGGAAGTGCCATGACGTCTTAAGTCGCGCTCCACCTGGGAGGTGAAATCGCCCAACTTGTATAAGTCTGGCTGAATGGCTATTTTTGCACTCAGGGGCAGTGCAAAACACTTCATGAACCCTACAAAGCCCACAATCCCCTCCAGCACATCCACCGATAAAGGACTCCGATCATTCCCTCCATCATGGACAAAAAGCATATCATCATCAACATAGGCCGCCAGTTCGGAAGCGGCGGCAAGGCCGTAGCGAAGATTATCGGGGAAAAGCTTTCCATCCCCGTGTACGACAACGAGCTCATTTCCAAGGCTGCCGAGGACAGCGGCTTCAGCCATGAACTGTTCCTTCGCAGTGACGAGAAGCGCAACATCTTCTCCCTGTACTCCTTCTTCTCATCCCCCGCCTACGAACTCACCCGCAACAGCATCGGGGACAACGAACTGTTCCGCATCCAGGGGGATACCATCCGCTCCATTGCGGAGAAAGAATCCGCCATTTTCGTGGGACGCTGCTCCAACTACATCCTCCGGGACATGGACTGCCTGGACGTGTTCCTCACTGCACCCCTCGAGCAGAGGACTGCACGTATCATGGAAAGGGAGAACCTTTCCCATGACGAGGCCGAGAAGTATGTCCTCCAGAAAGAGAAGACCAGGAAGACCTACTATGACTACTTCACTTTCGGCAACTGGGGCAATGCCTCCGAGTACGACGTGTGCATGGATACTTCGGCCCTTGGCATTGAAAGGACCGCCGAGGTCATACTGGGCATCGCAAAACTCAAATGGAACCTTGACTGACCCCTCCTGTAACTGACTTCCCCCCTTACCGAGAGCACAAAGCGCCTGCTTATGAAAAAAAGATTTCTCATCATTCCCGTACTTCTTCTTGCCGCAAGCATCACGGCCTGCGGTAGGAAGGAAAAGCCATATGTTGACAACAGGGTCCCCCGTGACCTTAACCAGGTGCTCACCAACGAGATGTCCGAGTTCGAGGAGCTGCGTGGCCTCGACGAGAGGGTCGAGCGGCACATGAAAGAGTTCAACCTCCGTGGAGCGCAGCTCTGCATCATGAAGAATGACTCCCTGGTATATGCCAAGGGCTACGGTTGGGCGGATAAGGAAAACGATGAGAGGATGAGCCCGAGGAATATCATGAGGATGGCCTCCATCTCGAAACTCCTTACCGCCACGGGAATAATCGTCCTGGAGGACCAGGGCAGACTGTCCCTGAAGGACAAGGTATTCGGCCCTCACGGGATCCTTTCGGATTCCGTGTACACCAAGGCCATCAAGGACACGAATTATTTCAAGATAACGGTCGAGGACCTGCTTCGCCACGAGGCGGGATTCACGTCCAGGGTCGGCGGGGACCCGATGTTCTCGACGAGGTCCATCATGAGGAACAACCGCCTCACAACTCCTCCAGACAATGAGACTCTGCTTCGCATCATGCTTCGCCGCCCCCTCGCCTACGTCCCCGGGACGGAAGCGGAGTACTCCAATTTCGGGTTCATGGTGGCCAGCATGGTGATAGAGAAGGTGACAGGGCAGGACTACGGGAGCTGGATGCAGGAAAACGTGCTGCTTCCCGCCCTTTGCAAGGATTTCCACATAGCGAACAACTACTACAGCGAAAGGCATCCAGGGGAGGTGCGCTACTATGTACCCGCCAAGGAGGAGCCCATCGCCGAGTACAACAACTCCGGCAGGAAGGTGGTCCGCTGCTACGGCGGGAACGATATCCACGCCCTCTCCGGTGCAGGTGCCTGGGTCGGGTCCGCACCGGAACTCGCACGTTTCGTGGCGTCCATTGACATCCGCCCCAGCATAAAGGATATCATAAGCCGCGAGGGCATCCACCGGATGGTCGAGTACTTCGACGAGGACACTTACTCCCTGGGATGGAACGACACCGACCCGGACAAGGGCTGGAAGAGAAGCGGTTCCTTCTCCGGGACCAACGCCCTCATTTTCTACTACCCGGACGGGGAGTGCTGGATTTTCATGTCGAACTCCAGCACCTGGAAAGCCGCCAGGATAGCCTCCGATACGGAGAAGCTCTTCATCGAGCTTCGCGAGCAGTACAGTTCCCTCCTTCCCGACCAGGACCTCTTCTTCTATCCCGACATGACAGAGGACGAGGAGACTTCCGTAGAGGGACCCGCCAGGAAGAAAAAGGAAAAGGAAGCCAAAAAGAGGGACAGGAACCTGTTCCCTTCCAACCTCTCCAAGTCCAAGGACTGGAACCCCGTGAAAGAGAACACCTCCCCCAAGTCCAAGAAAGATGACCTCGGGGACATTTCCGAAGAGGCCGTGGAGATTCTCTCCACTGCCGCCCCTGCTCCCGCCGCTTCCTCCGCTCCCAAGGCCCCTGTCAAAAGACAGGCAGGAAGCAAGAACGGCGTGAACTCCGTCCCGCCCTCCTCGGGAGTCAAGGTCCCTACCGTCCTCTTCCCGAGCGAATAGCCTCCTCTGCCTTCCAAGTGGAGACATTCCCGCCTCCGGAAGTCCCGGATGCGGAAATTTTCCTCATGACGGCAAGAGCGGGGCACCGAAGGGCCCGCAGGACATGATTTTCAGAGTTTCTCATGGATTGGATAAAGAATCCGACAAAAAAGGCTAAATTTGCGAACTAAGCCCTCCCGGGACACACCACTTGCAATAATTTGTAACACCATATGATAATTCTTGTAATCAACTGCGGAAGCTCCTCCATAAAGTATCAGCTTCTGGACATGAAGACTGATGATGAGTACGGCATCATCGCAAAAGGCATTGTCGAGAAAATCGGTCTCGAAAGCGGAATCTTCCAGTACAAGCCCACCGAGGGCGAGAAAATAGTGCGTGAACTCCCGGTCCCCGACCACAAGTTCGGAATGGAACTCATTATCACTGCCCTCACCGATCCCGATCACGGAGTTCTCAAGTCCATCGAGGACATCGAGGCCGTGGGTCACAGGATCGTGCACGGCGGAGAGTTCTTCTCCGGCAGCGCCCTGGTGGATGATGACGTCATCTCCAAGATCGAGTTCTGCTGCGACTTCGCCCCTCTTCACAACCCTGCCCACCTTCTCGGTATCCATGCCATGCAGGATGTGCTGCCCAAGGTTCCCCAGATCGTGACCTTCGACACCGCCTTCCACCAGACGATGCCCGACTACGCCTACATGTACGCCCTCCCCTACGAGTACTACGAGAAGTACAGGGTGCGTCGCTACGGAGCCCACGGTACCTCCCATCAGTTCGTCTCCCGCAAGGGTGCCAAGATGGCCGGCATAGACATCGACAACTCGAAAATCATCACCTGCCACATCGGCAACGGTTCCTCGGTTACCGCAATCCTCAACGGCAAGTGCGTGGACACTTCCATGGGCTTCACCCCGCTTGAGGGAATGATCATGGGAACCAGGGTCGGGAACGTGGATGCCAACGTCATCCCCTACCTCATGAAAAAGGAGAACCTCAGTCCCGACGAGATGACCACCATCATCAACAAGAAGAGCGGTTTCCTGGGACTGAGCCAGAAGACTTCCGATGCCCGTGACATGGATGCCCTCGCCAACGCAGGCGACCCCAAGGCAAAGCTCGTCCTCAAGAAACTCTCCTACGACATCATCAAGAACGTCGGCCAGTACATCGGGGTGATGAACGGAGTGGACCTCATCATTTTCACCGGCGGAATCGGGGAGCACAATTCCCGCCTCCGCAGGCGTGTGTGCGAGAACTTCACCTTCCTGGGACTCAAGTTCGACTACGAGGCCAACGGTGCCTGGGGCGAGGATACGATCATATCCCTTCCCGACTCCAAGGTCAAGGTGGCTCTGGTGACTACCGACGAGGAACTGGTGATAGCCAGGGATACGATGCATATCGTGGAGGACCTGAGAAAGAAGGAAGGCAACCAGTAGTTCTTTCTTCTCCCTCATCCCTCCCCCACCTCCTCCTCCCCTCATTTTCATTTCATATGATTACCGACTTCCGGGAAGTACATGAACACCTACGGGCCTCTGGCATTTGCAAGAGGCTCGTTGCCGCATGGGCCAACGACACCCACACCATCGAGGCCATATCACGGGCCGTGGAGGAGGGGCTGGTGAGCGCCACGCTCATAGGTGACGAGGCGCTAATAAAGGATGCCTGCGCCAAATGCGACATAGACCCCCGAAGGTTCAAGATCGTGGACGAGAGGGACGAACTGAAGGCCGTGGCCCTCGCAGTTAAGAAGGTGCATGAAGGCGAAGGGGATATCCTTATGAAGGGCCTTTGCTCGACGGACAAGTTCCTTCGCGCAGTCCTTGACAAGGAGGGCGGACTTGTTCCCCAGAAGGGCGTGCTCAGCCACGTGGGGGTCATAGATAATCCCCGCTACCACAAGCTCCTGTTCGTTACCGACATCGCAGTAATCCCCCAACCCGACTTCCGCCAGAAAGCGGCAATGACACGCCACGTAACTTCCGTAGCCCGCTCCTTCGGGGTCAAGACCCCCAAGGTGGCTTTCATTGCGGCATCGGAGCAGGTGCTGGACTCGATGAGCGCCTGCATGGAGGCAGCGGCCCTCGCCAAGATGTGCGACCATGGACAGATCGGCCCTTGTACAGGGGACGGTCCCCTGGCCCTGGACGTAGCCCTGGACAATGAAGCCGCCCTCATCAAGCATCTTGACAGCCCCGTCGCGGGGGATGCAGACTGCCTTGTCTTCCCGAACATCGAGAGCGCAAACGTTTTCTGGAAATGCAATTCCCGCCTGTGCGAGGGAGTGAGGATGGCAGGGATGCTGGTCGGGACCTCCGCCCCTTGCATCCTGGCAAGCAGGGCGGATTCATCCGACACGAAGTTCTGCTCGATAATGGAGGCCCTCATGAGCCTGACATAGGCTCTCCCCCTCCCACAGGAAACAGTTATCCCCGCCACTGACAAATCAGGACGGGGATTCATTCTCTGCGTGTTGTCCATTACGGCATGGACGGTGAGTGGGGAGTCTAGAGGTATTTCCTTATGCACCTTACGCTCAGGGACAGCCCGTCCCTGTCTCCCTGGGATGCAAACACGTCAGGCTTGTCCTGATAGATGTAACGGTACATGGCGTTGTTCCCCTCGCCGGAGGGGGTTGCCGTCCAGAATGCCGCATACTTCCCGAATCCGCCGAAAGTGGCGGACGAGGAGTTGGGCATGCAGTAGCCTGTCGGCATAACGCCCAGCCCGCTGGTGTTCGTTATCTTGACCTGTGGCCAGTAGTCCCAGAGCTTGGCCCTGTTGAAAGATGCATCCACCATGAGACTCCCTGCGATTCCCGGGATTACAAGGTCTTCCTCGATGGAGGAACCGAGGGCCTCGGCGAGGACCTTCCAGTCCTCTTCCGAGGGAAGAGTCCACCCGTCGGGGCAAGCGTCCAGGGCCTCGCTGTAGGTGTAGAACTTGCCGAAGATATTGTCTACGGCACTGCAGTTCAGGAAGGAATTGCCCACTCCCTCGTATGCGAGGTTGGTACTCATCCAGTCGGTGGTGCCGATGGTGGTGAAAGAGTATTTCTTGGAGTCACGAAGGTCCACGAAGGAGGATTGTCCCTCTTTGTATTCCACTCCGGAAATCGACTTTGTGTCACTGACCACGGTGATGGTCTGGCTCCCCTGGGAATTGTAATACCCGTCCGCATATGCGGTGCAGGTCACTGTCACGGTGCACAGCGTGTCGGGGACCTCGAACTTCCACACGTCCATCTTCGAGGAGCCCTCGAACTTGACGGTGTCATTCTGGATATAGCCCGGGCTGAAGCGCCAAAAGTAGCCGATGTCCCCGCCGTCACTGCGGGAAATGTTCTCGACATTGGGTGTGATGTAAAACACATCCCCGACCCTTGCATAAGTGGGAAGGGTGAATGACAGGGTGCCCGTAAAGGATAGTTTCACGCTCTCTTCCTCTTCCTTGCAGGAGGATGCGAAGCCAACCCCCAGGGCAAGGGCAAGAAGAAGGGAAATCTTACTTATCTTCATCTTATATCGAAATCAGGTATAATCATGCAAAGTTAGGGAATTTCAGCAAATTCACCTACTTTTGTAAAGCAAATACTTTGCCACAACCCCTCTTCCATGAATTCTTCCTTCTCACATAAGTCAGCGCGGGCGGTCCCGATGGCCGCTTTTTGCTGTCTTCTCCTCTCCCTGCTCCTTTCATCCTGCCACAACCCTTCCCCGTATGTCTCCATTACGGGCTATGCGCAGGGAGGAACCTACAGCGTGAAACTCTCCCTGAAGGGGGTGAGCACCCCTCCCATTAAAATCAAGGAGGGGATAGATTCCATCCTGACCCTCATAGACACTACCCTGTCCGGGTACAACGACTCTTCCCTCCTGTCCAGGTTCAATGCCGGGGAGGGCATCGTCCCCAATGACATGTTCCTTGACATGTACATGATTTCCAGGGGATACTGGGAGAGGAGCGAAGGGGCCCTGGACATGGCGGCAGGACCGCTTTTCGACGAGTGGGGCTTCGGGTTCAAGGAGGGGAAGATGCCAAGCGATGAGAGGGTCGCTTTCCTGAAGGAGAACTACGGCATGGCGCATCTGCCATCGGACAGGGAGGCTTTCAGGGAGCTGTGCCTGAGGGGCGCTTCAGGACAGAAGCTCAACTACAACGCCATAGCCCAGGGGTACAGCTGCGATGCGGTAGCGAAGTGGCTCTACTCCCTGGGCGCCAAGTCCATGCTCGTCGATATCGGGGAAATCTTCTGCGACGGGCTGAATCCAAGTGGTGTCGGATGGAGCATCGCCGTTGACAAGCCCGTTGACGGGAACCAGGAACTGGGGGCCCAGATACAGGGCATCTGGCAGGGGGACGCCTCCCCCAGGGGCGTGGTCACTTCAGGGAACTACCGCAAGTTCTATGTGAAGGACGGCAAGAAGTACGCCCACACGATTGACCCCAGAAGCGGCTATCCCGCCGAGAACAGTCTTCTCAGCGCCACGGTCGTATCCCCGGACGCCACCACCTCCGATGCTCTCGCCACATGGTGCATGGTACTTGGTCTTGAAAAAAGCAAGGCCCTGATTGAGGGGGACCCCACCCTGGAAGGTTATCTGATCTACGCTGAGGGCGACGGGAACATGGGAACCTGGGCATCGGAAGGGTTCAACCTGGTTTCCCGCTAGCACTTTCCATGGATGCAAGAGTCCCGGCCTTCCACTGCGGGAGGGCCGGGACTTTCATTTGTCCTATTGTGGGCGGAGGCTACTGCCTCAGGTCCGTCGAAATCCATCCGCTCCCAAGGGTCTTTTCGTCGAATGAGAAGGCCCCCTCATCCACTTTGGGCAGGAACTGGAGGGACGATATCTCGACCGTGGTATCGGAACCGTTAGCAAGAGTCATCACCATGCCTACCGGGGTCTCGCCACGGAAGTAGAGTTTCACCTTCGAGATGGAAGAGGTCCCTTCCTCGGGAGTGAGCGTGGCGGCGGTGGCAGCTCTGCCCTGGAAAGATTCCTGTGAGAGTTTCCTGTGAGGGAAGAGGACGTCCACCCTGCCAAGCAGGGATGCGGGGTTGGAAAGATAGTCCTCCGGCATGACACTTTCAATTATCATTTCCTCGGACTCCCTGTCGAGAGTCCACCTTGAGAGAGCGTCACAGTAGACTTCCAGTCCGTCTCCCACCATTATGTACTTCTGTCCTTGGATGCGGATGTTCCCCGACCCTTTCACCACCGTCATGCCATTTGGCATGGAGTAGCTATAGTCAAAGCTCACAAGGGCCCCTGCGGCCTTGGCGCTGAAGCGGGACAGTACGTCATCACCTCCCCTGTCCCCGGCCCCAAGAGGGAGAGCCGTCAGGGCAGCGCAGGAAAGAAGCAGGAGAAAGAGTCTCCCTCCCCGTGAAAGCGCTTTATTTTCAATCTTTCCCATATCACAAGTCTTTTTTTTATGATGAAGGGACGGACTCTCCTTTCTAGGCGGAGCGCAGGGCAGAAAGTATGCTCTCCAGTTCATCGAGGTCGTCCACAAGCACCTGGCGGGGCTTGGAGCCCTCCTGGGGACCGACTATCCCGGCCTGCTCCAGCTGGTCCATCACCCTACCTGCTTTTGCATAACCCATGCCAAGACGTCTCTGGAGGTCGGAAGTGGAGCCTCTCTGGCTCTGGACCACCAGCCTGGCAGCCTCCTCAAACCTCTCGTCGAGGGAATGGGCATCGAGCATGGCGGAACCGTCCTCTACCTGGTCGGGCTCGGGTGCGGGCAGGTAATAGGGAGTATTGTAGCTCTTCCTGTAACCGACCTGGCCCTCGATGTGCTTGGTCACCGCATTGATCTCGTCATTGCTTATGAAGGCGCACTGGGCCCTCTCGACATTCACTCCGGCATAGTAGATCATGTCTCCGTTACCGATGAGCTTCTCGGCACCGGGGCTGTCGAGGATGGTCCTGGAGTCCGTCATGGAGAATGTCCTGAACGCAATGCGCGTAGGGAAGTTGGACTTGATTAGGCCGGTTATGACATCCACAGAGGGTCTCTGGGTCGCAAGCACGACATGGATGCCGGCGGCCCTACCTTTCTGGGCGAGGCGGATGATGGAGTTGGAGATGCTCCTCGCGGTCTGCTTGTTGTCCCCGGAGGCCATGGTAAGGTCGGCGAACTCATCGACCACCACCACCAGGTAAGGCATGAACTTATGCCCTTCCGTAGGAAGCAGGTGACGGTCCTTCCACTTCTGGTTGTAGAGGGTTATCTTGTTCACGAGGGCCTTGCTCAGAAGTTTGTACCTCTCGTCCATCTCTATGCACAGGCTCTTGAGAACGGCCTCTGCCTGTTGCGGACTCTTGGCGATGGCATTCTCCCTCTCCTCATCCTCGTTTCCGGAGGAAGGAAGCACTGCGAGATAGTGCTTCAGGAGGCGGGAATATGCAGTGAACTCCACCATCTTCGGGTCGACGAAGACGAATTTCAGTTCCGAGGGGTGTTTGCTGTACAACAGCGAGGAGATCAGGACATTCAGTCCCACGGACTTACCCTGCTTCGTGGCACCTGCCACAAGGAGGTGGGGTGCATCAGCCAGGTCAAAGACCTTCACGGACTGGCTCTTGGTGGCATAACCTATGGCAACGGGCAGTTCAGCCTTGCTGCTACGGAAATTCTCATCATTGATGGTTGCCCTCAGCGGGACCATCGAAGGACGGTCATTCGGCACCTCGATTCCCACGGAGTCGTTCAGGGTCACGACCCTGACCCCGGTGGCCTTGAGGGCCATGGCGATATCGTCCTGGAGGGCCTTTATCGCCGCAATCTTCACCCCCGGTGCGGGATAGACCTTGTACAGGGTGACTGTAGGTCCCATGACGGCCCTTACGTTGTCAACCTCGATCTTGTAGGTCTTGAGGGCGTTGCGGATACGGAGGTTGTTGCGCTTGAGCTCGTCCTCCGGGACCACGTGCTGGTTCTCCTTGTGCTCCCCGAGGAGGTCAAGAGGAGGGAACTCGTACTCACGCAGTTCGTCCTTCACGTCGAAAGGAGGGAGTTCCTCCTGTATGGTGGTATCGAGGGCGGGTCCCTCCTGGACTTCCAGCCTGCCGGGGTTCACCCCGGAGGAGGGGTCGGCAGGGTCCCTTCGGACGGGTCCGTCGCTAAGGACCTTGATTTCGGTGGAAGCGTCCCCTGAGAAGGCGGCCACTTGCGGTCGCTGTCCTGGGGCCGCTGCAGGTTTCACTTCTTCGCTGTCCTCATCCCCCTCGATCGGGAGGTCCCAGCCTTCCCCTGAGGGAAGATTTCCGAGAGGATCCTTGCCCTTTCCTTCATCCTCGCCTTCCTCATTGGTGTCATCCCCTTCTTCATCTTCATCGTCATCATCGTCTTTTCCGATGAGAAACAGGAAGAAGCTCTTCATCTTCTGCCCGAAGGAGGCTTTGCCGGACTCCCGCTTAGAGTCAGAGGGGGCATCGTCCGCTGTGGAGGAGGTGTCATCCGGGTTTTCCGCTTCGAGAGCGCTGCCGCCTTCATCACCGGGGAATTCGCCACCCTGGAGGGAAAGCCCGGGGGCAAGTGCAACATCACCTTCGCCTTCTTCGGTACCGGGTTCTTTGGGTTTCACTTCACCCAGGGACTCGAACCATCTCCCGAAACGGGCGCTTGCGAGGACGAACCACAGGACGGTAATGATAAGAATGACAAGACCGGTCATGAAAGTGCCGATCTTGTTTATGGTCTCGGTTACGACAAGGGTCCCGCACTCTCCTCCGTAACCTCCCCCGAGGGCGGTCTGGTTGCCCATCAGGACTCCGATGTAACTGCCTATCCATGAAATGACGAGGGATGCGGCAAGGGAGAGGAGCACGGCCTTGAATACGCTGAAATGCCACTGCTTGAAGAACAGCCTGCAGGCAATCGCCCCGAGGGTCACAACGAGGGCGAAGGCTCCGACCCCGAACCATCCCCCGACAAGGAGGGAAGCCCACCTGGCTCCCAATTTACCGGCTGCATTGGATATTGACGCAGCCTTGTCCATCCCCTGGGGATCCCCGAGGACGCTCTGGTCTGCTTTCCAATTGAAAATGTATGATATGCAGGCCACCAGGGTGAAGAGGGCGAACGCCCCCACCACGAGACCTATGGTCTTCCTGATGAGGTCCTTCTTGTGAGGGTCCATCTCCTTCCACCCTCTGATGGGGTTGAGGCTGCGACGGGGAGCCTTGGAGCGGGACCTGGAAGAAGAGGAGCCCTTCTTCGGCTTTGGCTTCGCCTTCTGGGAAGAGGAGGAGGACGAAGGGTTACCGCCACGGGAGGTGGACTGCCGGGCCGCTTGGGCCTTGACAGCGGAAGGGGCCGCCTGAGAGGAAGGAACGGGTCGGGGTTCCTGCCTGTGGGGCTTGCTTGGTGTGGGGGTCGATGGCATCTTCTTTAGCGTTTCTTCTTGAATTTCTTTCCGCCTACGGGTTTACGGTTCACGAAGTCCAGGTTCATGCCCGGACGGGAATAGCTCATATCGGTGGACACCTTCGACAGGGTGATGCCTTCGGGAACGTGGATACGGTAGTCGGAGAGTTTCTCGATATCGTGGAAAATGGTCTCGTCGGCTACGCTGTCCTTGTTCCAGATGAGGTACTGCTGCCTCATGTAGATGGCAAGGCGCCTGATCATGTCCGTTTTCTGCTCCCCGTCCTCGATGCCGCAGATGACCTCGATGATATTCTCTATGTTGCGGCCATAGTGGGTGGCCTTGATGGGGTTCCGGCGAAGGGGAATCGGGGAAGGGCGCGACCCTGCCTCCTCGGGCTGGGGCTTGGGATAGGGAGAGTCCACGTCAAGGTCATAACCGGCGATGATGAAAAGGTGGTCCCAGAGTTTCTGCTCCCAGTTCTCCTCCTGCACGACGGAAGGGTTCAGGGCCTTCATGGAACGGATGACGCAGGAAGCCTGCTCGGTCCTTTTCTGACGGTCGGGGATATCTCTGAGCTGCATCACCATCGTCACTATGTTCCTCCCGTACTCCCTCATAAGGAGCTTGGGTCTCTGGGTATTGTAGTCGAGGTACTCCTCGTGAACTTCGCTTTCCTGCACAGGGAGGTCCCTCTGATAGTATTTTGCGTCCATCTTGTATGTTTTCTGTCTTTAATTTCTTAGGCTGGACAGAGCGGTAAATAATTGTCACTGTCCCAAAAGTGCAAAGTTACAAAAAATCGTATCCTGCCGCAATGCCTAGCAGTTGTCCACCTCTTTAATTTCTTCACTGTGAGGGGAGCCGTAGTCCACGTCCACCACCCTGGTCTCCCCTTTCTGGATGAACCACAGGAACCCTCTCACATGGACCTTGAATGTCCTCCCGACAAGTTTGCAGTAGGAACGCACCTGCCAGGTGTACTTTTCCCTCTCAGCGGTATCGGGGGAAGCGAACTTGTAGTCCACCACGACCGCCTCCCGGCGCTCAAGGTCAATGACCACCCTGTCCGGGCGGAGTGGTTTCAGGTCACCGGGCCGCAGGAATGTCCTTTCGCAGATGACTTTGTATCCCTCCCCCCGGGGGAAGAACACTTCTTTCACGCTGAGGGTCCGTCCATCAATCCTGAGGGTTGCCCTCTCGATCGAGGTAGACAGAAGGTCACGGTACTCCTCAAGGTCCCTGGGGGAGAATCCCCCTTCACCGAGGACCTCACTTAGCGCCGCTTCCAGGTCGGAAGGATCCCGCATCCTGGAAAGGATGTCATGGAGGACTATTCCCCTTATGCGGGAGGAAGTGCCGAGGGAGCCTTCCTGGGAGAAGAACTCATAGGCATCGGAAGAGAGGCGAAGCCTAAGGGAGGGGGACTGCTCTTCTTCGAGCAGCTGTCCCTCCTCTCCCCGGAAGCCTATACCAGTCATCGGATATGAGCGGAATGAGGTGCCAACCGGGGTGGGTGAGGGGGCGGAGGCTTTCTTCTTCCCGTCTTCTTCCCCTTCTTTTTTCGAAGCCGCCCCGAAATCATACATCACTCCCCTCTGGAACTCCACCACGGTGCCGTTCACAAGGGGTACCGGTCTTTCCTCCTCGGGTATTGCAATCCTCCCGAGGGAAGGATCCACCCCCGCACAGGCGTAGGCGTAGAGGATTTCGCAGAAGTCATGGTATTCAATGGAGGGCAGCATGGCCTCGGAGATGGCGCTCGGGTCTACTTTTCCAAGGGAGTCGGGAAGGGCACCTATGATGTGCAGGCCCTTTTCCGCCCTGGTGAAGGCTACATAGGTATTGTTGATGTTGTCTATGTACTGCATGAGAAGTTCCTGCAGGTACTCCTCGGCATAGAGTGTACTTAGGGACTGCTTCGACAGGCCGAGGTAATAAAGGCCATCCGCCTTCCCCTCGAGGGGAGTGCCCTCCCCCGAGAAATACACCCACTTCCGGGTCTTTTTCGAGTTGTACAGATCTATTCCCTCGAGGAACGGTATAATCACGTACGGGAACTCAAGTCCCTTGGACTTGTGGATGGTTATTATCCTGACTGCGTCAACCCCATGGGGGGAGCTCAGCGACGGGGACGCTTCCTTCCAGTGCTCCAGGAAAAGGTGCAGGTTGTTTCCGCCGCTGCGGGCATAGCTTACCACATCGTCGAGGAAGGACTGCACGTAGAGGACTTCCCCTTCGGGGACTGCCCCGTCCTTCCAGACGGAGCGGATTATCTGCTCGCAGAGGTCCTCCAGGGAGAGCCAGCTGGTGGGAAGGGTCACTGCTATCTTCTGGGCCTGGTAATACCCGACCTTGTCCTTGGGGTTGTCAAGAAGGGAGAGAAGCGATACGATGAGCCTCACCGAGGGGGAGGATTTCACTTTCAGGGACTCATCCGATATGACGGGAATCCCCTTGGAAATGAGGTGCGTCGCCACATCGGCTCCCTTGACATTGGTTCTCACCACGACTGCTATCTTCCCGTAGGTGGCACCCCTCTGAAGGGCGGATAGGACAGCCCCGTACACTGCATCCAGTTCATCACTGGGTGAGCAGAAAGTAAGCCTTACGGACCCCTCCTGGGAATCCTTTGTACGGACTTCCTGGCATACGTCCCTGTAGATGCCCTTTATCATGTCCTGTCCGCCCCCGAGGCGGGAATCCAGGATCCCTGCCGAGTGGGCGAAGAAGCCGTTATTGAATTTCACGATAGTTCGAAGGCTTCTCCAGTTATCCTGAAGGGGGGCTTTGTCACTTGCCGCAGGGAAGACCTTCCGGACCCCGCTTTCGAAGAGTTTCCAGTCGGAGTCCCTCCAGCGGTAGATGCTCTGCTTGACATCCCCGACAAGAAGGTTGTCCCGCCCTGTGGAGTCGCTCTCCCGAAGAAGCGGGACGAAGTTCTCCCACTGAACCTGGGACGTGTCCTGGAACTCGTCCAGGAGGAAGTTCTCGAACTTCACTCCCATTTTCTCGTACACGAAAGGGGCGTCGCTGCCCGCTATGATTCTTCTGAGAAGGACGTTGGAGTCATCGATGCTCAGCACGTTCTTTTCCTGCAGGATCATCCGGAACTGTTCCCTCAGTTCCCTGGCGATCCCGAGGTCGTAGAGCTGCGGCAGAAGGTTCTGTGCGGTGCAGTAGGCCTTGTAGTCATCACCCTCGAAAAGGGATACGAACGTCCCAAGCGGACCTTCAAGGGGTCCCTGGACCCTCGCAAGGAGGGAAGCGTTTTTCTTGGAGAACCACCCTGAAGGGTCAAGGGCCCTACTTACGAAAGCATCGGTGAGAGGTTCGATGTCACCTCTCATGCCCTGGTATTTCAGGACGCTTTTCAAGAAGCCCTTGTAGAAGTCGGAGGGGTCCACGCCTTTGGAGTCCAAGACGGAGAGCACTTCCCCGGCCGCAGCCTCGACCCGGCCCTTGAAGCGGTCCCTGTAGGCGGTGAGATTCTCCCTTACCTGGGACAGCCACTCCTTGGAGTAGAGGATGTCGAAGGAGAGATTCCTGTCCTGGAGCCTTCTCCCGTTCTGTTCCATCAGGGTCCTGTGCCCTTCCGACATCAGGTTGGATGCCATGCTGTACAGACCGCTCTCCAGTTTCATGGAAGAGCCGCTCTCCAGCTGGGAGAGGGCCGAGGAACTGAGCCAATCTATCATCGAGCGGGAGGCGGCCCCCTCCTCGCTCAGGGAATCCAGTATCCTGTCCACGCTCTCTTTCACGAGGGATTCCTTGTCGAGTTCCACCTGGTAGGAAGCGAACTGCCCGATTTCCCGGGCGAAGGAGCGGAGGGCCTGCTGGAAGAACTTGTCTATGGTGCTGACAGCAAAGGAACTGTAGTCCCTAAGAATCTCGGAGAGGACGTCGGTGGCCTTCTGCCGCAGGGCGTCATCGGAGGGGAACAGGGGGCGGAACTCCCCGTAGTAGGGGGAGCTGGGAGTGTCGCAGGAAAGGATGTCCAGTTCCTTGAGGATGCGGCTTTTCATCTCCTCGGTAGCCTTGTTTGTGAAAGTCACGGCCAGCACATGGCGATAGGCCCTGGGGTCCGGGCTCGTCAGGATCATCCTTATGTATGTCTTTGCCAGGTTGTAGGTCTTGCCCGAACCGGCGGAGGATTTAAGTAAGCTAATCATGGTCTAGGATCTTCCACAGAGGTCTTTGAATGAACAGTAGGAGCAGTCAGAGAGGCGGGGCGTGCGGGAGAAGGGAGTGTTTATGTCGGCTATTTCATCAAGGAGCGCCGCCACCCTTTCGTCCATCACTTCCATGAACTCCCTTACGAGGGGGGACTGCCTGGGAGTGGAGGAGAACATGCCCTGGACATTGTAGATGGTGTTCACCACACTGTTTCCCTCAGGGGACAGGTCCATCTCCTGGACGAACTTGTCATAGATGAACATCTGGAGGGAGATGAACGGGCGGGTGTCGCGACCGGTGAGGGAAGGCGGACCGAATATGGCGTCAGCCACCTTCTGCCAGTTGGACCCGTCCACGGACATTTCCTTCTCCTCCACCTTTCCCGTCTTGTAGTCTATGACCCTGGTGACCCCCCTTTCCACGGAATCCAGCCTGTCTATGTATCCCACCAGGTCGAAGCCGTTGAACTTGATGGAGCCTCCCTTTTCAAGGCCGAGGATCTCTATCCGCTCCACGCCCTTCTCATTCATCAAGGAGAGGTCGGTGTCTATGGCCTTGAGGATGTACTGGGTGATTATTTTCTCCAGGACGAGGTTCCGTCCGGAGACTTCCCTGGAACCTAGTTCCTTGAGGATGAGGCTTCGGACCTTCTCCTTGACTTTGGGAAGACGGGAGCCCTTCCATGACAGGAGATAATCCCTGTCCACGAAGCGAAGGGGCTCGATCCTGCCGGTCCTTATCGCCTCTTTGATATCCTTCCTTTCCATGGAGAAGGAAGGTTCCATGGCGGTGGGACCCATCAGCAGGGCCTCCATCGTATTGTGGAACACGTTTCCTATCATGGCATTGTCCAGGGACTCCGCTACGTCATCCTCGGGTTCGAGGCCCTCGACGACGCTGTAGTAGAAACTTACCCCGCAGCGAAGATAGTTCTTAAGGGACGTGGCGGAGTACTTGGCACAGCGGATTTTCTCTATCATCTCCGGGGTCTTCCCGATGCCCCCTTCCTGTGAGGACCCGAGGACGGTCCCCCCCAGGACGTATCTTTCCAGGGGGACGCGGTAGTGGTACTGGAGCTGCTTGATGTAGCGGCTCTCCTCCCCTGTCTGGAGCCCCTCGGTCCTGGAATCGAACATCATCCAGACATTCTTCGCCCTGCTGATCATGCAGTAGAACTCATATGTCCTCCTCTGGTCGGTGACCCAGTAGGTGGGAAGGCCGAAGGCGGAGCGGAGTTCCCCGGGTATGAAGGACGCCCCGAAACTCTTTCCGGGGAATGTGCCCTCGTTGCATGAAAGGATGATGACGTTGTCGAAGTCCAGGCAGGACATCTCCAGCACGCCCATCACCTGAAGCCCGCAAAGGGGCTCTCCCCTGAAGGGGACGGAGCGGGAGCGAAGTTCCGCTTCCAGCGTCCTCGAGAAGGTGGCAAGACGGAGTGAAAGAGGGTACTGTTCCAGGCAGTGGATGGCGTCAAGGTACATTTTCGCATAGTCCAGCTCGAAAGCGAGTGGCGTCTCGCAAAGTCCCGTGGCCACTTTCATTATCACGTCCTCGAGGTATCTTTCCATGCTCCTTACCAGCTCCTCCGAAGGGGTGGCGCAGTCAGAGGGACTCACTACGCAGCGGAATATCGCATCGGTGACCGGGGTCCCCGCAAGGTCCGAAAGCGGTATGAAATACTTGGCATCCTGCCTGACCCTCTGGAAGATGGCCTCAACGGGGCCCTCCTCCCCCTCCCCGTCATTTGCGCCACGGATTATCGGGGAGGAGAGGATGCTCCGGACCGGCTTGTAGTAGAACATCGGTTCCCCGCCATCCTTGGACAGCCTTATGTGCCCCTGCAGGGAGAGGATATCCGACATCAGCGAGAAAAGTGCACTGCCGCTAAGCGGGTTACCCATGGTGACATTTATGTCCGGGACCTGGGGCGGGATGGAATTGAGGACGGGAAGAAGCAGGGCCTCATCGGCGAGGACCACCGCGAAATCCTTCCCTCCGCTCCCTTCTTCCCCTTCCTTCAGGTCACCTGGCAGGGTGCCCACCTCCTTGAGGGTGGGATCGACGCTGGCGAGGATGGAGGGGATGTACTTGGCCTGTCCCACGGCTGAGGGTGAGCTGACGACCCTGAACAGCGGGCTTTCGAACCTCTCCCCTTCCAGGGCGGGACACTGCCCGAAAAGGTCCATCTGCTCCTTTATGTAGGGGAACTGGTCTGCGAAAGCGGGACAGTAGTCCCAGCAGAACTCGGCCATGCGGGCGCGGTGAAGTTTCCTGAGGATGGCGCTCTCGGTGGGGCTCAGGAGCCCGAGACCTACAAAGACGAACTTCCGGCATTCCCTGATGGTCCTGTCGGATAGGGAGGAAAGGATTTCCTCCACGCCCAGGGACTCACTCGAGGGGACCTTCCCTTCCAGGAGGTCTGCGCCCATCCTGTCTATCATCCCCGGATATGCCATCCCCTTGGGGATTATCTTTTCACGGAAGGCCTCATACAGGGGATAGAGGATGTCCCAGATCTTGAGGAAGTTCCCTTTCACGTCCATCCCCTCTGCGGAGGCGGTGTACACTCCCTCCTTGAAATGGTCCACGAAAGCAGCTACGGCAGCCTTCTGGTCCTCGGTCATGTAGCTGAGGTCATCCTGCAGCTTGTGGTAATCGGAGACATTGGTGTAAAGAAGCCTGACGGGAGCACGGCTGGAATCGGCATCCGAGAAGTCCCTCAGGATGACCCCGCCCCAGTAGATGAACTCATCCAGGGGCTCGGCTCCCTTGTACAGGACCTTGTAGCATTCATACAGTTCCAGCAGAAGGGCAAGGGAAGATGAAGCCTTCCTGCCGGCGAGGGCCTCCTTGAACTCGTCGAAGGTCATTGTGGGCGGGGACAGCAGATACTCCCCCTCGCCCATCTCGGTGGTGAGATAGTGGCGGAAGAATACCTGGGAACGGCGATTCGGGAAAACGAAACATACACTTTCCCCTGCTTCCCGGAGGGAGGGGTAGTAGTGTCTCGCGACTGTCTTGAGGAATGGTATCATGTCGTCGTAGTGAATATCACGATTGTTCATTGAGATTCAGTAGGTGGACGGGGCGTCTGGCAATCAATAAAAGTAGTTTACCCGGTTGAAAGGTTTGGCAAATGCAAAAATAGCAAAAATCTTTCATTCAGGAAAAACATTTTTTGCCTGTCAAGGGGGCCTTTTCAGGATGATTTGCCGGAAAATTCTTCTTCCGCAGGACAACCTGTGTCGTGCTCGTCCAGGGCGGACCTTCCACCCCCGTGGCCACCCCAGCAAGAAGCGCTGCGGCACAGCCCATGGAATTAATCGCAAGATAATTGTTGGATACACACAATAATCGCTAAATTTGTACAAGATAATTTGAACTCAACTATGAACAAACAGGTATGGGTGTGGCTAGGGGCCCTGATTTTGGGACTGGGCCTTGGCTTTCTGGATATACGATGGATAAACTCTGTGGCCGATTTCGTGGCAACGGCGTACACACGCATTTTTAAATTTCTTGCACTTCCCACGGTAGCGCTGGCCGTCACGACCACTCTCATTTCCTTTGGAAGGGACAAAGGGGCCAAGAAGATTTTTGGCCACACTTTGCTATATACGGTTCTTACCACGATGCTCGCCGGTTTTGTCGGGTTGGGCATCTATCTGCTCCTTACGCCGGATAACCTCCCTGCGGAGATGCTGGGAAGCTCCCCCGCATCCGCTTCGGAGAGTTTCAATTTCAAGGACTACGTCATATCGATTATTCCCGATAACATCGTGCAGCCTTTCCTTTCCGGCAACATCCTCTGTGTACTGCTCATAGCGGTTACCGTCGGGCTCTCGCTTGCGTGGATGAAAGACAGCGAAGGAAAGGGGGCGGTCATTAAAGTGATCGACGGACTTCAGGAACTCTTCTTCAGTATGATCAGGGGCCTTGTCCAAATGCTTCCCCCGGGTATCGTAGCGTTTGCCATCCAGCTTGCAGTACAGATTTCCAACGGCGGTGTCATCATTGGGTCGCTGGGGAAATACGTGCTCGTGCTCCTGATTGCATGTACCGTCCAGTTTGTCGTAATACTGCCCCTTTTCCTGCTGGCCCGCGGCCTGAACCCGCTGAAAGTATTCAAGGAGATGAACCCCGCAGTGGCCATGGGCTTTTTCACAAAGAGTTCCACTGCCACACTGCCCATCATGCTGAGGGCGGCAGAGAACCGGCTCGGCGTGAATCCGAAGGTCGCCCGCTTCTCCCTTCCCATCTGCACCACTATCAATACCAACGGCTGCGCGGCGTTCATCCTCGTTACGGCACTGTTCGTGATGCGCAACGGCGGCATGTCCTTCACGTTCGGGGAAATGCTTGTCTGGACACTTGTCGCATCCCTTTCGGCAATGGGAAGCGCAGGGATGCCCATGGGATGCTTTTTCATTACCGTATCGCTGCTCACGAGGACAGGAGCCCCCGTGGAAATAATGGGCATCATTCTTCCGATATACGCTATGCTGGACATGTTGGAAACGGCAGAGAACGTATGGTCCCACTCCTGCGTTTGTGCCATGGTGGACAAGGATTTGCAGGGAAAAATCTGAGCGTGACGCTTTCCCTGCCTAACGGAGCGCAGTGGTGCCGCCGGAGGACGGGGAGACCTTCCGCCGGATTGAAAAGGGAGATAGAGGTGAGGCACAAAAACGGGCAAAAGCCAAAGTTTTCGATGCACCCTCTCCGCAAGTGGTTTTTTATTTTTATCTTTGCCCTGCAATTTGGAATCTTTCAAATCAAGGTCCCTTTTGCCAAGGATTGACACAACTAATTACCACAAAAATCAAAGGAAACCAGCTTTATCATGAAAAAGAAATTCAGGTGCCCCGTATGCGGATACGTCTACGAGGGTGAGAATCCCCCCGAGCGCTGTCCCCAGTGCAAAGTCCCCGGCTCGAAATTCGTCGAGATAGTCGAGAACTCCGAGAAGCCCCAGTGGGCCTGCGAGCATCACATCGGTGACGGACAGGTTGAGGATGCGGAAGTGCTCCAGGGTCTTCGCGACCACTTCAACGGTGAATGTTCCGAGGTCGGAATGTACCTCGCCATGGCACGCCAGGCCGAGAGGGAAGGCTATCCCGAGATAGCTGAAGCCTTCAAGCGCTACGCCTTCGAGGAGGCCGAGCACGCAAGCAAGTTCGCGGAGCTCCTCGGTGATTGCGTCTGGGACACCAAGACCAACCTCACCAAGAGGTACCTGGCTGAGGCCGGTGCCTGCGAGGGCAAGCTATCCATCGCCAAGAGGGCCAAGGCTCTCGGTTATGACGCGGTCCATGACACCGTCCACGAGATGGCAAAGGACGAGGCCCGTCACGGAGCAGGTTTCTACGGCCTGCTGAAAAGGTATTTCCCCGAGGACAAGTAAAAGGGAACACCTCCCCGTAAACCAAGTGCCGATCCCCCCACGGAGACCGGCACTTTCAGTCAATGGACTGCCTGTCCTTCAGTTGGATAGGTCCTATAGGTCGTCATCCTCCTCATCTTCATCGTCATCCTCACCCGGGATGAAATCAACCCCGGAGTACTCGTAGTCCACCTCTCCCATCAGGGCCTCCATCTCCCGGCGGTCCTTCTTCGTCGGGCGGCCGGTCCCCCGGTCACGCTTGATGAAGAATGTCTCGGTCGGGGAATGCAGCTTGGCGAGTTCCTCCTCGGGTGTGAGGTTCTCCAGGTAGTTCGGGACGAGGCTTGCCCCGACTCTTTTCTCGAGCAGGGCTTTCACCTTGTAGATGTACTGGATCGGGCCACGACGGACTTCGATCACTTCACCCACCTTTATCATCCTGGAAGGCTTGGCGGGAGAGCCGCCAACTCTGACCTTGTTTCCCTTGCAGTCTTCGGTGGCGTCGGTCCTGGTCTTGTAGATGCGGACAGCCCAGAGGTACTTGTCCAGTCTTACTGTATCAGCCATAGTCGTAATAAGTATTTCACGGTCCGAAGGGGCGATGGGATATTGACTCCTCTCCCGCACCCTCGGATGCTAAGTTAAGGATTAATTTCTGAAAGAAGGCATATGGGAAGCAGCGGACCCGCCCGGTCCTAGAAGTCCCTTCCCTCCTGGTAGGGGTCATCCTCTTCCCCGTCATCTTCCACGTCCATTTCCTCACTGTCCCCGTCCATCCCCTCAAGGCCCAGGTTCTCGCTTCCGAGGTAGCTATCTGGGCTCACGGTCCTGTCGATGGAGGCCTCCAGGATGAAGGTCCCCCTTTTTCTCGGGAGAAGGAGGAAGTCATCGGACAGGGCGCACACCAGGATGGTGTCCCCTTCCCTCAGGATGTAGGAGTCCCCTCCCATCTGCAGGGAGGCCTCTCCGCTTACGCAGTAGTAGGCAAGGAAGGAGTCATACTCCTCGCTGTACACCCTCACCGGGTCGGAGAGGTTCACGGCCTTCACTATGAACTCCTCCTCCTGGGACAGGGACTGGCTCAGGTCCCCCGCCTCGTCCCTTGTGTTGGGGAGGCGGAAAGTGTGGGCGGAAAGCTGTATGAAGTCCAGGGCCTCGACGGGGCCGAACCCTTCCTGGACGAAGGAGTCCTCCTCGATTTTGTCGTCCCAGGTGCTAAGGTGAAAGTCAAGGGCGGAAGATGGGGATATCTCGACCAGGTCAATCCCCTCCCCTATGAAATGCACTACGCATGGATCCACGACGAAGGTGCTCCCCGCCTTGGCGGGATAGAGGTTCAGAAGACCCTCGAAGTCCCCGCCCTGGCATCTTGTGTAGAACTCCTCGGCGGAAATGTCCCTGCTGAAACCTATTCCCACGTGGGCATTCTCGACTGCGGAGATGACGTACCAGAACTTTTTCTTCCCCAGGGCGTCGTACCGGGGTATGGACACGCTGTCCGGCGGACAGACAAGAAGCGGCGAAGGAGTGTCCGAAGTGGTGATCCTTTTCATCATCACAGGGAACTGCCTCCCGAAATAGTAGTAGACGTTGTCCCCCACGACCGCGTCCATGTAGGTCTCCATGATCTCCGACAAGGTGGAGTCCTCCAGCATTCCGCTGCGGACCCTTGTGTCGATGTAGCCGAGGTCGGCAAGAAGGTACTGTTCACTCCCCCAGGGGGAAAGTATACTTAGGCTCTCAAGAGGGAGAGGCGATAGCTTGTTCTCTATCATGAAAATGAAATGTTGTAGTGTTTTTGGGGCCCGTAAATGGGCCGGCAAGGATTATCCTGCAAAAAGGATGCGAGGATGCGGGAGAGGGTGTGTCCCTTGGGGGAAGGGGGCGGCTTTTTTCTTTCAAGTTTGCCCACTTCGCAAGGTCCCCCGCTCTTCCATGCTATGCAAAATTAAGCAATTCGGGCAGTATTGGGAAAAAGGAGGGGTTATTTCTTGCCCATGGGATCCCCCATCCTTTTTGAAGACTTCCATAATTCCCCAAGGCCCGGGAAGCACTGCCAAGATTTTTTCGTTACTTTGCGTTTGGATGCATTAACCACATGCCATAACAACGCCACCCACTACATAAACCCTTGCTGCAATGTCCAGATTCCACTTAAGGATAGCCTCCGTCCCTTTGGCGCTCCTGCTGCTTGTGCCGGCGGGTTTTCCCGTCCGCTTCTGTCCCGAGGCCTACGCCCAGGATGCCCCTCCCGCCCTCTCTCCCGTCAATAAGAGAGGGGAAACCAAGGCACAGAAAGAGAAAAGGATGGACTGGTTCGACCATGCCAAGCTCGGGATCTTCATCCACTGGGGGATCTACGCAGTGGACGGGGTCTCCGAGAGTTGGTCCTTCCACAATAAGTACCTTCCCTACGAGCAGTACATGAAGCAGGCCGCGGGGTTCACTGCCGCCTCTTACGATCCCAAAGCCTGGGTGAGCCTCATCAAGGAGAGCGGGGCCCAGTATACCGTGATTACGACAAAGCACCATGACGGAGTGGCGCTGTGGGACACCCGCATAAACGACAGAAGCATCCCGAAGATGACTCCCGCAGGAAGGGACGTGCTCTCCCCCTTTGTCAAGGAAGTGAAAAAGGCGGGACTTCACACGGGGCTCTATTTCTCCCTTCTTGACTGGTCCAATCCCGATTATCCCGTATTTACGAGAACCGAGAGCCGCTACTCCATAAAGGATGACCCCGCAAGATGGGATAAGTTCGTGCAGTGCAACTTCACCCAGCTGCGGGAGCTGTGCTCCGCATACAAGCCCGACCTCATGTGGTTCGACGGGGACTGGGAGCAAACTGCCGAGGACTGGCGGGCAGACGCTGTCATCGACCTTCTTCGCTCCTACAACAAGAACGTCATAGTGAACTCCCGCATCCAGGGCTACGGCGACTATTCCACCCCCGAACAGGGAGTTCCCGTAGTGAGGCCCTCCGACAGGTACTGGGAACTTTGCTACACCATCAACGACTCGTGGGGCTTCCAGCACACGGATACCAACTTCAAGACACCCTTCATGGTGCTGAGGACTTTCGTGGACTGCCTGTCCAACGGGGGCAACCTGCTCCTTGACATAGGTCCGAGGGAGGACGGGACCATCCCCGAGGAGGAAGTCGCTGTCCTCAGGGAAATGGGGCGCTGGATAAAGAAGCACAGGGAAGCTGTCTACCAGACAAGGGCCGGCATCCCGGCGGAACACTTCCAGGGCTTCAGCACCCTCAACGAGGAAGGTGACATTCTGTATCTGTACCTTCCCTACCGTCCCAACGGTCCCATCGAAGTGAAGGGACTCATGAACAAAGTGAACAGGGTCTGGGTCGTGGGTGACGGAAGGATGCTCAATTACAAAGTCTACAACAAGAACTACTGGTCCGACATCCCCGGTCTTCTTGAAATAGACCTCCCTGACATCGCTCTTGACCCTTCCATAACGGTAATTGCCGTCCTGCTTGACTCTCCCGTCAAACTTTACCGCGGGGAAGGACAGGTCATTACCTCGAACTAGAATCCCAGGCATTCACTTTCACCCCTGCACCAACCATACGTCCGCAAATATGAAAAACGATCCCCTTTCACGCCTATCCACCTGGACAGTTGCCTGTACCATAGGTGCCCTCGTATGTATCCTCCTTGCCCAGGGCTGTTCACCCAGGCGGCTCCCCTCCCAGGGCGGGTGCGTCATAAACGTCTTCGACCATGCCCACGTCCAGTTCCTTCCGGACAGCCTAGGAACCTACGTCGGGGAGGACCCCTCGGGAATTATCCACCTCACCAACGGAAGGATCATCCTAAAGAAAATAACCCTCCCCCACTACACCCGAAGGGTCAGCGCCACACTGACTGTCCGGGTGGAGTCCGACGGTGACCGCTGGGACAAGAGCGGCTCCGTGTTCGTGATACCGAAGGATGCCGCTCCCGTGAACCTGCTTAGCATAGCTAAGGGCGAGGCCAAGTTCCCCGCGGTCGATTCCACGAAGTATGAGAAACTCATAGGTACCGTACCCGGTGAAGGGTATCTTCCCACAGTGGAACTCCTGAGGTTCATGACCCCCTTCGGTGTGGGTTACTACAGCCGGAGGGACACTTCCGAACGTTCCCGCACACGTCCCGTGTACATTGACGGCTGGGCTGAGGAGACATGCTGGAAGGCTGACATCACTGACCTCTTCCCTCTCATCCAGGACGAGTGCTACATCGGGGTATTCATTGACACATGGACTGCGGAAGGATACCTCTCAAGCGTGGACATCGAGATTGAGGAAAGCCCCTGCGAGTACGATCCCCTTCCCAGGCGTCACGTCCTCCCCCTTGTGAACACCATTTACTACATAGGGCAGGAGTATCCTGACATCTTCGCCAGGAGGCCACTGTGCGTTGATTTCGAGCTTCCGAAGACCGCCTCCAATGCCACTCTCAAATACATAGTGACAGGTCACGGCGGACATAGCGGAGGGGATGAGTTCACGCCCCAAAGGAACATCGTGACCCTCGACAATGAGAACCTCCTGGACTTCACGCCCTGGAGAAGGGACTGCGCATCCTACCGCCGTTTCAATCCCACCTCCGGTGTATGGGCCCAGAAGAGGGATGTCTCCTTCTACGGAAGACGTGGCCGGGAGACCAAGACAATCGACGAGATGCTGGCCTCTTCAGACCTTTCCAGGAGCAACTGGTGTCCCGGTTCCGACGTCCCTCCCATCAGCTCGGAAGTGGGCATGATGGCCGCAGGGCCCCATAGGCTGAGCATATCCATCCCCGATGCACAGCCCATGAAAGGCAATGAGATGAATCACTGGCTGATTTCATGCTACCTCGTCTGGGACGAGGAAGACTGATTTCATCCCCAGTGTCCCCCCAAGGCCCCCTCTTCCCCATGGATGGGGGCCTTTCCCATGATACTGCAGGGCATAATATCGTCCACCGCCTCCCCTTCCATTAAGCGGGAGCCCCCTCCAAACCCAATGACCATGAAACCACAGACAAAGACCATTCTGATTTCTTTCCTCAGTTCATTCCTTGCCACCGTTCTCGGAATTGGGCTGACTTTCGGCCTGGACGCGCTGATATCTTCCTCAAAAAGGGCAAGGAAAGCCACGCTGCTTGCCCATCAGGCCGTGACAAGGATGGACCGCAGTTACAATGAACTTCACGAGTACCTGGACATCTACGACAGGTTGGATTCCACATCGATGATCCTCCACCTGGCCATACTCTCCGACACGCTGGACAGGGTGGATGACGCTTTGGTCACCGACTTCCTGAACCTTGCCCTGGGTGAATGGGTGCAGGCAGACATCCAGAACCCGCTGGACGCATACAAGACCGAAATCCTGAACAACATCGGAAACGTGGACCTCATCGGACACATAGATGACTTCTACTACCTTGCAAGGCAGTATTCGGATGTGTCCTCGCAGGTTGTGAGCCAGAAGAGAATCTGTGCGGACTTGGCATATGCCCGTTTCTACGGAGACCTGTCCGGTACGGACAAGAAAGTGGTAGAGTACCTTCACGATCTTCCCCAGTTCAACATCATGTATTCCAGGATGCAGAACGTCAGGATGGCGCTTCGTCAGGCAGACGGGCTGCTCCTCGGTGAACTGAAGGCCTGCCATGACATCCTGAATATTCCGATGGGTCAGTAGAGAGGAAGTCCATCAGGGAAGGCGTCAGGTCAAAGGAACAAGTGGCCTCCCGCTGAAATTCCCAGTTACTTCTGGAACAGGTCCTCCATCGTGATCACCTTGTCAAATCGGGAAGAGTATTCGTTCCTTTTCAGGCCAAATGTAGTTACGAGAACCGACATTGGAATCTTGCCTTTTCCCGAGATTTCCCCCAACCTTGCCATTCTCCCCAGTAGAGTGGTTCCGTAAGATTTGTTCACCTCGAAAACGCCTTGGGTGAATTTCATTTCACACATGCACAGGAAACGGTCATCCCTGTCGATGACGAGGTCCACTTGGGAACCGCTTATCGATTTATCAGGAGCGATAATCCATGGGGACTGGCTCGTGATGACTCCGTCAATTCCAAGTGCATGTTTAATCTGCTTGATATGGTTCCAGCACAAATCCTCAAATGCAAGCCCCATCCATGAAATGACCGCAGGGGACTTCTCATGAGTCTGCCAATAAAGAGGTTTGCCGGTGTTCCCTTTGACATGCTTAAGATAAAACAAGCAGAAAGGGTCTGTTACTTTATATTTTACTCCCGATTCCCCGAAGGGGACGTACTCCCTGATGAATCTGCTCTTTTCCAGTGCCGACAAATTGCTCGACAAGGAACCTCCTGACGATAGAGCCCCTTCCTTTATCAGTTCATCCCGGGTGAGTCCAACCCTGTGAGAGGAGAGAGTGGTGATAAT
Source organism: uncultured Bacteroidales bacterium (assembly GCA_905235445.1). Taxonomy (GTDB): domain Bacteria; phylum Bacteroidota; class Bacteroidia; order Bacteroidales; family UBA932; genus Cryptobacteroides. The sequence continues at coordinate 5,438 of CAJOLJ010000015.1, read as the reverse complement.
CTTCTTCAACTCATCCGGACTGGAGAACTGAGAAGAGAACAATGCGTCGAATTCGTCTTTGAGCGAGGCTTCCTCATCATAGAAAACAGCATCGATATTCTGAGCCAAACTCAGACCTTTACGGAAGTATCCCCAATAATAAGGAACGCCGCCCAGTGCCATATAGGCCTTGCAGATATCGTATTCATCGAAACGGAGCCCGTCCGCTTCCAGCAATTCCCGGCATTCATATAAAGAGAAAGGGGGGACATATATAGTTGCAGTGACTCGACCATACAGGCCACCTTTATTATTTATCAGCTTGTCCAGTATCCATGATGTAGCACTTCCGCAAACGATTATCTTAACGTTTCGTTTGGAAAGCCCCCAATCATTGGCGAAATGCTCAAATGCCGGCATGAAGTTAGATTTCGGTGTGTCCATCCAGGGCATCTCATCCAGGAAGATGGTCATTCGACTCCCGTCATCCTTGCTCTCCAGAAGATTCTCCAACATGAAAAAGGCCTCCTGCCATCCTGATGGGACACTTTCGGAACTATCCAAGCCATATCGGCGCATGGAATAGTAGAACTCACTGAGCTGTAGCTTAAGCAAGTTCTTTTTTTTCATTTTGGTCTTTTCATCTACCGGTGAAATCGCCGTATGCTTGAAGGCAAATCTCCCTCCGAAGAATTCGTTTACAAGGAAGGTCTTGCCAACCCTTCTCCTACCATAGACAGCAATCAGTTGGGCTCTATCCTTGCTGACTGCGGCCTCCATCTTCTCTAATTCTATTTTGCGTCCTATCATCTTTCTGAAACGTATTTTCAGCCACAAATATAAACAAAACGTCCGATTTGGCCAAAAATAAAAACATAATCAGCCAAAATCAGCAAAAAGATGCCCATTTTGGCTGAAAATAAATAAAACCCTGTGTTGACAGGTAACCCTGAAAGGGTGGATCCCCCCTCAGATAAGCTTTCTTTTCACCAGTTCCCAGAAACATTTTTTCGTGGCCAGGACATCATTCCTGGCATCATGGGCTCCTGTGTATGGCTCCCCGAAAAGGAAAGAGTACAGTTCTGAAAGCCGGGGCCTTTTGTAGATGGAGCCCGGGGCCGGTTTGCTCCTGGGGGGCATCTTGCAGATTTCCACGGTACCGTCCATGGTGCAGAACCCGGGATAGAATAGCAGAGAGTCCCCCAGACCGCAATTCAGCATGCTGGCAGCCACCACGTTAAGGTCGAACCACAGGTTATGTCCCACAAGAAGGGGCTCTGAACCGATCACTTCATGGAACTCCTCCATTACACTCTTAAGCGGCACCCCCTCTTCCATAGCCACTTCTTCGGTTATCCCATGTATCTCCGAACTTATCCGGGGAATCGTGAAGCCATCCGGCCGGACAATCCTGGAGCCCGAGCCTTCCGTTCTGCCCTGAGCGTCAGTGACTATCCAGGCAATCTGGATGAGATGGGGCCAGTTGTCCTTGGATGAGTGGGCGCTGAAGCGCTCATCCAAGGGAAGACCGTCAGTCTCGGTATCGAAGAACACGACCTTCCCCGGGACAAGGATATGTCCTGAGGAAGTCTTCCCGCACTGGATAGTGAGGTCATATGGAGGTGTTACCATGATGTCGGATTGCTGGGTTGCTTAAACTATTATTATGCAGAGGGCAGTGCGCGCTATTCTTTGAGCTTTCGCCTCGAGGGCACGAACACGCTCTGGGGAACTTCGGAAATCATTTTACCCTTATATGAGAGAACGATGTAGTTGGTCCTCTCGTTTGCCTGGTATGTGGTCCCGGGACCTTTCCACAGTAGATGTGCCGTCCATGTCCTGGTGTCAGCGGTTCTTTCAAGGCTGTATACGGCATAGCCGTCGGCATCGTCCACACTGTCCCACTTGATGACCGTACCCTCGACCCTGGCCCTTGGGGCAGAGGGGGCGGGAAACGGACTCTCGCCGATGGTGGGCGGAAGGGAGCCGTACTTGTAGATTCCATCGAGCAGGAAGGCCCTGAACTCCGAAGTGAGGATGCTCCTGGCCGGGAACCACACATGCCCCTTCACATATGATGCCTCACGACACTCTTCAACCTGCACCCTGAACTCATCCAAGTCCTCGAACCCTGTCTCGCCGTACCTGTATGATGCCAGCCCGGTGAACATCGGAACCTTTGCAACGACTTCCTCCCAGCTATCCAGGACTTTCTTGAAATCAGCCACTTTATGGCCGTGCTGCCAGTATATCTGGGGAACAAGGTAGTCAACTGTACCCTGCGCACACCACGTGGTGGGATCGGCATAGAGTTTCCTGGTGTTGACAAGCCTCCCCGCCGGGGACACCCCGAATACTGCCCCGGGACGAACGGAGTGCGTGGTCTCATACAGAATCTTTATGCACTCATCCACATTGTGGAAACGCCAAAGTTCCTTGGAAAGAGCCTTTCCGCTTGCATCGTAGGAAGCATCGTCGTTCCACTCCTTCTCTTCCGATGACAGACCATCAGGGTAGAAATAGTCATCTATATGGATGCCGTCAAGGTCGTAGTTAGTGAGAAGTTCCTCCACTACCGAGGCCAGGTGGGACTTCACCCCGTCCAGTGAGGGGTCCAGGTAATAGTTCACCCCGTATTCCTGCAGATACTCGGGATGGGAAAGGACCACATGCCTGGGGTCCCTCTCGAAGTCTTTCTTTCCGCAGCGGAAGGGATTGAGCCAGGCGTGTATCTGGAGTCCCTCGGCCCTGCAGGTCTCAACTGCAAGGGCAAGGGGGTCATAGAGGGGGTCACGGCCCTGTTTCCCCGTGAGGACGTGGCTCCAGGGAAGTATTTCGGATGGATATATGGCATCCTGGTTGGATGATACCTGTATGAATACCACATTGACTCCCACGGCCTTGAGGTCCCTAATCATGGTGGCAAGCTTGGTCTTCTGCACCTGCAGTGAATCATTCTTGTCGGGCCAGTCTGAACCGTTTACCGTAGTGAGCCAGGCTGCCCTCCATTCATGCTGGAGGACTACCTTGTCCGAGGCCGCATTGAAACGCAGCGAGGCGTCAGGGTCGGAGTTCTTCTTGAAACAGGACTGAAGAGATGCGACCGCAAGAAGGCACACAAGGGCCTTCAGTATGTGGGATAATTTCATTGACGCAGGTTACAGGGTATCAAAATCAGTGCTTAGGGCAAATCCTCTTCGATTATATCGTCCTGGCCTTCCACATTCATCTGATACCACTTGCAGGCTTCTTTCTTGTAAAACCCGTCCTCAACTTTGTACCACTGATCCAGGAGTCCGAGCTTGAAGAGGGCATCCTTGAAACGGGAGAAAGGATGTTTACGCTCAAGGGCATGGAAAAGCTTCATGCGGGCCTCCTCAGACGTAACACTTTCCGCAAAGTTCTCCATGAGAGCGAAAGCTTCGTATGAGGGAATGGGGCGTATAATGATGACATCATGATTCAGGTACGCTTGTACCGTTTCTGCCTCCCATTCGTTGTCAGAGAGAATCGTCTCTTCGTCTTCGTCTTCATAAAATGATGGATACATTGAGAGGGACTTCACATCCCCATCAGTCCTGTCATAGAAGAAAAAGCCTTCCGGGAGACGCGTACTCAGGGCAAATACTATGTCGCCGAGCAGTTCTTTACTGATATTCATATACTTACGATTAATTCATCTTTCCAATTATCACGTATGCGATTCTCTTGGCAGGATTGTTCCCGTCTGTTGACTTGCAAGCGCACTCAGAAGGGAAGAAGAAAAATCTTCTTAAGCGCAAAGATAGTTTTTCACTGCCAAAGAGCAACCGCAACCGGAAACACCCAATATTATTCTTTCAGCATTTTGGCTGGAATTGAAGGACAACTATGAATTATTTCACTTAAGTTTGTACCCGTCATCATCAAAACCACACACAGAAAACATGAAAAATACCACCCTTCTTATCCCGGTCCTGCTGCTTCTTATCTGTACAGGACTCCAGGCCCAGCCATCAACAGTCACCCCCGAAGGCATGAGCGCACCCACCAATATCAATCAGGCAGGTTACCCGAGGATTCTGGCGGACAACTCCGTCGTGTTCCGGTTCAGGGGACCCGAGAACTGCTCCCCGCAGATTGACCTGTGCGGCAAGAAGTATGACATGAAAAGGGATTCAGAAGGGTTCTGGACAGTGAAGTCCGATCCCCAGGTCCCCGGGTTCCATTACTATTTCCTGGTGGTGAACGGCGTATCCTGTGCAGACCCCGCCAGCGAGAGTTTCTACGGCTGCGGAGTGATGAGCAGTGCCATTGACATTCCCGAGAAGGGCTGCGAACTCTTCGAGCCCCAGGATGTTCCCCACGGACAGGTCCGGGAGATGAAGTATTTCTCGAAGAAGACAAACTCATGGAGGCCAATTCTCGTCTATACCCCGGCAAGCTATGAGAAGGGAAAGAAAAAGTATCCCGTAGTGTACATCCACCACGGAGGCGGCGAGGACCACAGGGGCTGGATGCAGCAGGGACGGACAGCGACCATCCTCGACAATCTGATTTCAAGGGGAGAAGCAGAGGAGATGATAGTTGTTAGCGTAAACTCGAATGTACCCTCAGAGGGACGGGGCGGCTACAGCAACGAGAGCATGGCAGCGTACAGGGCTGAGCTCCTTGAAAACGTAATCCCGTTCGTGGACAAGACTTTCCGTACCAAGGCGGACCGTCGCTACCGTGCCATGTGCGGCCTTTCGATGGGAGGAGGACAGACTCTGTACATCGGGCTTAACGAACCCAGCACTTTTGCCCATGCCGGAATGTTCTCCACCGGTGCATTCGGAGGCATCAGGGGAGCATCCGACTTTGACTGGGGGAAAGTAGTTCCAGGCATCCTTGACAACCCGGAAGGGTTCAACAGGAACTTCACCACCTTCTTCCTCAGCTGCGGCGAGCAGGATCCCCGCATCGACTACACCCCAGGCCGAAAAACTGAAAGCATCTAAAGTGAACGTCACCTTCCGCTCCTATCCAGGTGACCACGAATGGCAGGTCTGGAGAAAGTCCTTTACGGATTTTGCGAAAATGCTTTTCAGATAAGGAGCATTCAAATAGTACCTACCTGTGCAATGGACCGTTATTTGCCCGAATTACGAGATTGAGTATTTTTGTCTCATGCGGTGGCTACATGAGGGCAAGCCGTGACTTCTGAAGAAACCATTCATTGAATGGGAACTCACGACTTTCAAGGTTTTGCAAGCAAAAAGAGCCAGGAAGTACCTGACGATCCCCATTAAGGGTACTGGAGACGCATATCACGAGTAGACGGAACGGTGGTGGTGTTTCCTCTATTTTCATCACACATAACAAGTAATCACAACTCGTAACATGAGACCCTTTCATCCTCACTTTCCCATACTTTCATTCCTCGCCATCCTGTTTTCAGCCGTCCTTATTGACGGATGCAAAGGGGGCAACGATGCCAT
>CAJOLJ010000014.1 GCA_905235445.1 uncultured Bacteroidales bacterium | reverse complement strand
CTTAGCCTCAAGGCGGCCCCAAAACAGTGCATTGTCCAATTACAGGAAACAGGAAATGCACATCTTCCGAAACAAGCCCCGATAGTTTGCACAAATTTTAGCAAAGTTACCCCAATTCATTTTTTTTGAAAACAGGATGGAAAAGGGCGTTATTCATAACAACAAAAAAAGCGTTGGTATTTACAATTTAACTTTCCATAATCACAAAAAAGACAAATTGCATTGTCGAATCGTAAACCAAACAGGGAAAATGGGTGTTTTTGCCGTGTTATCGTTGTTGAAAGACAATTTCTCAGGAAGGCAGATGGGTGTCCCTATCATACATGATACATTAGCGACCGTATTTGCAATTTTTGCCGGATTTCCTGCCCGGGGCAAACGGAAGAAGTGGTGTGCCAAACATGTTTCCCATACATAGTTATATATGTATTGTAACATAACCTGTAAGGACATTTCGAAGCATAGGGTCCGCCCCTTTGGAATATGCCCGGGGCTCGTGTCATTAATACATAATGAAATATTGTTGCACCCGACGACTGTAGACATGAGCGGGGACCCAGGACACCCCTCTCCCTGAATTGTGCCGTACCCGGACTGAAGACAGGGGTTCCCTTCCTTGGGAAAAAGACAGTATGGCACTCTACATAACGGGCCGCCATAACTATCCCCGACAACAGGTAAGGTCTCTTTTCCGGTTCTCGACAAGACTGCGTCCTTTACTCTCAAGAACGCACTCCCAATTATCCCTCCCTATTATATTAGGTATCGCGTATATATCCAGGCAAATGCCGTATACTGCCATTTATGCTTCGGCATAAAAATTGCTTAAATGCAAAGCGTTGTCCCCTTGGTTTGGACAAGGACGACATCCATCAAAGGATTTAATTAATCCATATAATTCAGTTCATTATGAGGAAATTCATGACCCTTGCAGCTATGCTGCTCATCGGAGTTACCGCTTTCGCACAGATTCATATCGGCGGCGGTTACGCCCATCAAATCACCACCTCAGGTAACAGTTCCAACTCAGCGACCGATGGTGTATATGTAGGAATGTCCTACAATTTTCCCATCTCAGGTGCCTTGGGCGTCGCCCCCGGTTTATATTTCACAGGCACTTTCGGCGGTGGCAACCAGTCGTTAGGCAAATTCGGAAGCGTTGAGGCAAAACGGCAGGAACACACTGTCAACATTCCCATTCACCTGAACTACGCGCTCAATTTCGGCCCTGCAGAGCTGTTTGTATACGCAGGTCCCACTGCAAGCATCGGACTTGCAGCCAATTTCACCGGCACCACAACTATTCTGGGCTTCAGCGCAGACGTCCCTGTTGACATGTACAAGGATTTGGACTACAACCGTTTCGATGTGAAACTCGGTGGTGGACTCGGTGTTAAATACGGGGCTGTCCAGATTAACGGTGGTTATGACTTCGGTATGCTGAACCGCTACAAGGACAGCAAAACTACCACCCGCACAAATCTCTTCCACGTCGGTGTAGCTTACACCTTCTAGGGACTTGGACAGATTATTGCCAATTGAGCAGGCCGGCATACCCGGCCCGCTTTTTTTATTTCCCGAAAGCGGTGAGGACAGTGTGGATTCGAGAAGCTTGCCGCACACAATCCTCTTTCAGATATGACGCTCCTTGGATCCGTCCATTATTCTCCAATGCCCGAAGAGTATCCCAAAAGAATCATTAAGGGGGCAATGATACATTAATATAACGTGCGCATGAGGTGGGTAAGGAATAGTCCAAGAATGCCTGTGCTCTTGAGGGATTTCGTGTCCTGAGGGACAGAATCAGAGAAGATGGAACCCTTTTAAGAGGGTCGGTTGAAGCCTTTTTCATTGAAAACAATTCAGACGTGTGGTTCATTAACCATTGATGTAGGTAACATGACACATACAACATTTTACCTACATCCAAAAACTCGACAATAATCACCTTAACACCTCCAGGGGCAGTTGATCCCCAAATAGAACCTTTTTCGGCTATCTGAACAGGACAGACAAGTATTTTTTGAAATTATGGCTCAACTTATAATTTTGCAAAAAGATGGATTATTTGTGATGATTTAATTAACAAAATTAACTTTGTAACATGATTATTGACAATACAAAACGTTTAAAGAACCACAAAATTTAAATCTGCATATTTTTACGCAATTTGGTTTTTGGATAAGATTTTTCTTACTTTGCATTTTGCCCCATCAAAAAAAATGGGCAATTGGCTTATTACAACTATCTTTATTATTGTTAATTATTAGGCTTATGGGTAAAAAATCCTTAATCTTACTGCTGGCTTTGCTTATGGGCGCGTCAGCAGCCTTCGCCCAGAGCATTACCGTCAAGGGAAAAATAGTCGACGCAAACACAGGCGAGGGAATCCCCTTCGCTTCCGTCATTCAGCAGAACACCCGCAACGGCCAGAGCTCCGATGGTGATGGAAACTACTCAATCACCGTTCCCATGAATGCCGTGCTCGTATTCTCCTCACTGGGATATAACGACCTGGTAGTTCCTGTAGACGGCAAGGCCCTCCACGATGTGAGGCTCGAACCTAACGCAGAGACTCTGGAGCAGACCATCGTCGTGGCATTCGGTACGGCAACCAAGGAATCCTTCACTGGATCCGCAGCAGTCGTCGATGACAAGAAGCTCGCCAAGAGCCAGGTGTCGAACGTGACTGACGCCCTCGCCGGTGCTGTGGCAGGTGTCCAGTTGGTATCCTCCAACGGTGCCCCTGGAGCAAAATCCACCATACGTGTCCGTGGATTCAGCTCCATCAGCGCAGGCCAGGATCCTCTGATCATCGTGGACGGCGCTCCTTTCGGCGGAGACCTTGCAACCATCAACCAGGCTGATATCGAAAGCATGACTGTCCTCAAGGATGCTGCATCCAACGCTCTGTACGGAGCCCGCGGCGCCAACGGTGTCATCATGATCACCACCAAGAGCGCCAAGAAGGGTGAGGCAACATTCACCTTCGAAGGCAAGGTCGGTGTCAACTCCAGGGCCCTGAGGAACTATACAACCGTGAGGAACCCGGCTCAGTACTATGAGCTGCACTACAAGGCTCTCGAGAACTACTATATAAACAAGGTCGGACTCACCCAGGAGGAAGCAAACAGGAGAATCAATGCGAACATCTCCGGGGACTCCGCCAGCGGCGGTCTGGGCTATGACATCTGGACACTTCCCGCAGGCATGAACCTTTTCGACATCAACGGCAAGCTCAACCCCCTGGCAACCCTCGGAAAGACGATCAACTACAAGGGCGAGGATTATCTCGTCACTCCCGACAACTGGGAGGACTACGGTTACAGGGACGGTATCCGCCAGGAGTACAACTTCTCCGTCACCGGTTCCACGGACCGTTCTTCCTTCTTCGCTTCCATCGGCTACCTTGACAACCAGGGTATCACCGAGAAATCTGACATGAGCCGTCTGAGCGCACGTCTGAAAGCAGACTACCAGGCCAAGAAGTGGCTCAAGGTCGGAGGTAACTTCACTTTCGCAAATTACAAATACAACCAGCTGAGCAACAACGGTACCGATGGAAGCACAGCCAACGTCTGGGCTTTCACTTCCAGGATGGCTCCCATCTACCCTATCTACATCCGCAACGCAGACGGAACCCCCAAGAAGGACTCCAATGGTTTCGACATCATGGACTATGGTGACGGTCTGAACGCAGGTTTCGCACGTCCTTTCATCAGCGATGCGAACCCTATCATGGACAAAAAGCTCAACACCAACGAGACCGAAGGAAACAACTTCACCATCAACGGTTTCGCTGACTTCCAGCTCTTCCGCGGGATGAAGCTCACCATTAACGGTACCTTCTATGATGATGAATATCGTCAGACCTATGTCTACAACCCTTACTACGGTCAGTTCGATTCCACCGGCGGTACTGTAGAGAAGGTTCACTCAAGGTATCAGACTTTCAACCTCCAGCAGCTGCTCAACTACAACAACTCCTTCGGACTTCACAACGTAGGCCTCATGCTCGGTCACGAGTACTACGATGCCCGCACCTATGAACTGTGGGCCAGCAAGTCCAAGATGTTCAGCCAGGACAACAAGGAGCTCTCCGGTGCCGTCGTCGACGGACAGTCCTCCGGTTCAGACATTTCCGAGTACAACAACGAAGGATACTTCGCTCGCTTCCAGTACGACTATGCGACCAAGTACTTCCTTTCCGCTTCCGTCCGTAGGGACGCCTCCTCCAGATTCCATCCCGATTACCGCTGGGGTACATTCTGGTCACTGGGTGCAGCCTACATCATGAGCAAGGAAAACTGGTTCAACGTTCCCGCCATCAACGAACTCAAGCTCAAGGCTTCCTTCGGTTCACAGGGTAACGACAACATCGGTTCCTACAGGTACACCGACCTGTTCGACATCATCAACTCCGACGGAAATGTCGCAACCCAGTTCTCAACCAAGGGTAGCAAGAACATAACCTGGGAGACCAACACCAACTTCAACGCAGGTATCGAGTTCGGTCTCTTCAACAAGGTTACCGGTAGCTTCGAGTACTTCAACCGTCTGACCACCGACATGCTCTTCTCCTTCCCTGTCGCTCCTTCGATGGGATACTCCTCCTACTATGCAAACGTAGGAGACATGCGCAACTACGGACTTGAGCTCGAGCTTGGTGTGAACCTCGTAAACAACAAGAACTTCAAGTGGGACATAAGTGGCAACATCACCTACCTGAAGAACAAGATCATCAAACTCGATGACGACAAGAAGACCGATAAGTACTATGACAAGGACGGCAACGAATACCAGGGTTACCGCAGCGGCTCCTTCATCATCGCAGAGGGTGTGTCCTTGTACACATGGTCCCTCAAGGAGTTCGCAGGCGTAGACCAGGAGACCGGCGAGTCCCTCTTCTATAAAGATGTTGTTGACGACAAGGGCGACCGCACAGGCGAAAGGGAGACAACCACCAACTGGTCCGATGCCAACGCCAAGTACTATGTCACCAACCAGAGCACTATCGCTCCTTTCTACGGCGGTTTCGGTACGAACCTCGAGCTTTACGGCTTCGACTTCTCCATCAACTTCACTTATCAGATCGGCGGCAAGCAGTACGACTCCAGCTACGCTGACTTCATGTCCTCACCTATCTCCAGCACAGGTTACAACTATCACGTTGACCTGTACAAATCCTGGACAAAGGACAACAAGAACAACGAGATTCCTCGCTTCCAGTTCGGTGACAACTACTCCACCGCTGCTTCCACCCGCTTCCTCACAGATGCGAGCTACCTGAACATCCAGAACATCAACTTCGGTTACACCCTTCCTCAGAAGTTCACCCAGAAGTTCGATGTCCAGGCTCTGCGCATCTTCTTCTCTGCAGAGAACGTCTATTACTTCTCAAAGCGTGAGGGCTTCGATCCCCGCCAGACCTACAGCGGTTCCACCACTGCAACCAGGTACGCTCCAATGAGAACGATCTCCGGAGGTTTATCCGTTAGATTCTAAAACGCTTGGAAATTATGAAAAATATATTTAAATACATAGCACTTTCGGTTGCCATAGTGGGTATCCTCTCCTCTTGCATCAAGGAGACCTTCCCTCTGAGTTCCACCGCAACCAGCGAGCAGATCGGTGCTTCGGCTACCGCACTGGACGCTTCGATGTCCGGCCTTCCTGCACAGCTGTCTCAGAGCTATCCCGTCTGGGGAAGCGGCACGCAGTTCGAACCCGACATGGGCTATCCCAGCTTCATGATGCAGTTCACGGAGCTCCTGGGCGACATCTATCCACTGGGTCCCAACTCAGGTTACGACTGGTTCCGCAGCTGGAACACAAACAAGAACATGGGGCCGACCACCAACTGGACCTACATTCCCTGGAGGGCACTGTACATGTTCATCAAGAGCGCAAACGACATCATCGCAGCTGTCGATGAGACCACTGCCAGCGACAACCTCCTCGGTTATGCAGGTATGGCATACGCTTACAGGGCATACTGGTACTATTTCGCAATGAACATGTACGAGCCCGCCGAGAACGAGTACACTGACTGCTCCTCCGTGCTGGGACTTACCGTTCCCTACGTTTCCGAGAAGACCGCTGAGGCTGACGGCAAGAACAACCCCAGGGTTCCCCACGATGACATGGTCAAATACATCCTCTCAGACCTTGACAAGGCTGAGCAGTTCCTCTCCAACTTCACCCCCACATCCAGGGTATTCCCTGACCTGTCCGTCGTCTACGGAATCAGGGCCAAGGTCTGCATGACCGACAAGCAGTATTCAGAGGCAGCCACCTATGCCCGCAAGGCCATCGACGCCTTCGGAGGCACCCCCGTCACCGAGGCCCAGTGGCATGACGTAAATACCGGATTCAACACCCACAACCAGGCATGGATGTGGTACACCACCTACTCCGCTGAAAGCATGGGTAACCTTTGCAACTGGCTCGGATGGGCCTCCGCAGAGGCAGACTGGGGATATTCATCCCTCACCTATCCTTCCATCGACAAGGCCCTGTATGACAGGATTCCCGACACCGACTGGAGGAAGCACTCCTGGGTGGATCCCGCATACTATGATTACTACGATTACAAGACCGTCCGCGGTCAGGAATGGATCGAGGAGCATCCCGCTTACCTCTCCCTCAAGTTCCGCTGTGTCAATGGTGACTTCGAGACCTACAGCGTAGGAGGAGCCTGCGACGTTCCCATGATGAGGGTCGAGGAGATGTACTACATCGAGGCTGAGGCAAAGGGACTGCAGAACCTCTCCGACGGTATTTCCGCCCTCAACGCTTTCGTCAGCCAGTACCGTCAGCCCGACTATGAGTGCAAGGCTGCTTCCGTCGAGGATTTCGAGGATGAGATCCTCTTCCAGAAGAGGGTTGAGTTCTGGGGAGAAGGCACTGCTTTCTTCGATGCAAAGAGGATGAGGGCAGGCGTAACCCAGGCCTATCCCGGAACCAACGCTCCCGGAGACATCTTCAAGCTCAACTGCAATGGCATCAAGCCCAACTGGAACTATGTCATCCCTCAGAGCGAGGTCGACAACAACATCGCTCTCAAGGACAAGAACAATCCTAACCCGACTGATGCGGTTACACCTACTCTCGACTATTAGTGCAACTCTCCAGGACAACAAATCAAATTTTTGAGATTATGAAAAAATACGCAATATGGCATGTTCTCGGAATCCTCTTCCTTGGCATCCTGTCCGTAGGATGTACAGAGGAGAAGGTCCCGGAGTACGTACCCGCTGATTTGGTTAGCGGAGCTCAGGTTTACTTCATGGATGCTCCCACCTCCGTTTCCCTCTATGAAATTGTCAATAAAGATCTTAACTCCTTTACTCTCAAGCTCGGAAGAGGCATAACGACAAGTGAGACCACCGTCAACATTGCTCACGATGCAGACGGACTTTTCAACATTCCCTCATCCGTTTCATTCCCCGCAGGAACCCAGAGCGTGGACCTGACGATTTCTTTCGAAAAGTCCAAGCTCGTCAGCGGAACCAATTATCCCATCTCCATCACCCTGTCCAACGACACCACTCCCTACGGAGCGTCCTCTGTGGAAATCAACGCCACCTACGTGGAGCCCGAGAAATGGATCAAGTTCGCTACCGGTACGATGACTGAGGTATGGTGGGGTGAAGTGGAGCAAGAGACCCTCTACTACCAGGATCTCGGAGATGGCCTCCGCTACTGCTATATCACGGATTGCTTCGACACCATGGGTGATGCCGTGCCCACCAACTATTATTTCTACTGGGACACCAACACCAACTATCTCGATATCCCCATGCAGTATATGGGATACTCCAACGCCAATGGGGACGTATACTTCAGCGATGCCTCCAACTTCTACCAGGCATACTATCCTGACAGGGGCAAAGAGTGGGCAGATGGTCTGTATGATGACGGAGAGGTCCGCCCCTACTATGACGGAAACGGTGGATTCTACCTCGCAAACTACTATTACTTCGGTCCTGCCGGATGTACGAACTGGGGTCGTGGCTATAACTGGGGTGACGACCAGGATTACTTCATCTGCGACGGCTATGTAAGAATTGTTGACTACAACACCGCTTTCGAATACAAGGCCCTTTACGAAGGAACCCTCTCTTCCCTGATGCTGTCCGAGGACGGTGTGAATCCCGTAGATCTTGAGCAGTCCCTGCGCGTCCAGAAGGAATACGATCCCGAGGAGGACGAGACCTGCATCTATTACTTCCCGAACTATTTCAACGAGGGATCCGGAATCGCATTCAGGGCTCCCATCCCCGAGAAGCTTGAGGACGGCGCTGAAATCGAGGATGTTGACAACGACCAGTATGTTGGCGTAAAAATCTTCGGAAATCCTCTCTATGTCCAGGTCAAGAGCGGTAGCGTATCCTTCCCGGAGGATGGTGAGGGCAATGTCAGCGAATTCCCTTCGATCACCATCAACTACGCAGTCTATACGAAGGATGAGGAAGGAAACAAGACTTACGATTTCGGACGTATGCAGGAGGTCTTTACCGCCGAGGCTTACGGCAAGGATAACTACACCTACAACGATATCGTCGGAATCCAGAAGAAGTACTACATCGGTGACTTCAACATCGTCTTCAAAGACTTCTTCGAAGGTGGAGAAGAGTATGTAGCACCTATATCCATAGAGGATGCAGGCGTGGACGCAGATGGAGCTCAGTGGCTAAAGATAATTAACCTCTCTGGAATGTACGGATTCGGAGGCACCTTCGATGACGGTATACTGGCAGAGTGGTATAATGGATATCTATATATCGAAGGTGGGCAGCAAACCGCCTCGCCTCTCACTTATCAAGGCACTGACTACCCTACCACAGAGTACACCTTCGATCCCGATGCCGGAAGCTACAACACCGTTTACCTCCTCGGAGGTTATGTCGAGGATGACGATGTCATAGCATTCGTAGGATATCCGAATTACGAATCCTACAGGGGAATGTACTTTGTCGCTAACGGACTCGGTGGACTGGCCGCAATCTATGACATAGTTGCATACTGGCCCGAGGATGAAAGCGTATCAGCCCGTCCTTTGATGGACAGGAAGAAGACCTTCACCCCCGCACCTCTCATCCAGGAGATGATGAGGGCCACCAATGCAAGAGCCGCCAAGAGGCAGTTCAACACTTCTTCTGCCGTCAAGGTAGAGAAGGGACATAAGAACATCTCTGAACCCACAAGTGTCTCAAAGCATATCTAAAACATTTTATATCAACGACATTCGGGCTGCCAAGCTTTTGGCTGCCCGATTTGTCGTTATTTGGACTACATTTTTATGAAAAGAAATCTCATCCTTCTCACCGGTGGCTGCCTGGCCATTTGCCTATTGTCATGCTGCAACAAGGTAAACGATGTTCTGACTGCCCCACCGGAGGAAACTCCCGCCACATCCACGACACTCACCCCCGAAGAGGACGTGCTTCCCGGGGAACTGGAAGTCCGGTTCACCGAGGAAATGGCATCCTACTTCATCTCTGTCATCGGAGACCGTTCCAATTCAGAGACCCTCACGAAAGCGTTCACCGACACAAAGGCGGATGGAGGCTCTGAGCTTCTTGCCAGCCTCGGGATAATCTCGATTGAAAGGATATTCCCCGATGCCGGAAAATGGGAGAAGCGTCACCACGATTGGGGACTTGACCGCTACTTCAAGGTCACTTTCGATCCCACCCTTCCTTCCACCAAGGCAGTACAGAAGTTCGCGGAACTTCCCTACGTAGAGTCGGCACACTCTCCCTATGCCAAAAAGACAATGGCAGGAATCCCATTCAACGATCCTTACAGAAGATATCAGTGGAACCTTTACAATGACGGAAGTCTCGGTACTTCCTTCAAGAAGGGGGTTGACATCAACGTCGTTCCCGTTTGGGAGAAGTACACGACCGGAAGCAAGGATGTCATAGTGGCCGTTGTCGACAGCGGCATAAACATCAACCACGAGGACATGGAAGGGGTCGTGATTCCCGGAACGGATGAAGGGGGAAGCCGCAGCTTTGTCAACGGCCACGAAGGTCCGGATTTGACGAATGATGCCCACGGAACACATGTCGCCTCCACGATTGCCGCGGTAAGCAACAACGGCAAGGGGATAGCAGGCATAGCCGGGGGAAATGACGGAACGGGAGGAGTCAGAATCCTTGGCTGCCAGATGCTCATGGAGGATCCAAATGACCCTGACAAAGTCATCCAGGGGAACGCCGCCAATGCCATCGTATGGGGAGCGGACCAGGGTGCCGTGATTTCCCAGAACAGCTGGGGCTACACGGGAAATGCCCACGAATTAACCCCCGCGGACAAGGCGGCGATTGATTATTTCATAGCCAATGCGGGAATGGATGAGAACGGGAAACAGGTCGGTCCCATGGCTGGCGGGGTGATCATCTTTGCGGCAGGAAACGAGAATGTAGCCAGCGCCTATCCTGCGGGATACGACCCGGTTATAGCGGTCGGGGCCGTAGGTCCTGACGGAAGGAAGGCTTCATACTCAAACTACGGGAAATGGGTGGACATCTGCGCTCCTGGAGGAGATATGGAAAAAGCCGGGTCCAACGGCTCCATTCTTGCCTGCGCATACGACTCTTACTACTTCATGGACGGGACATCAATGGCATGCCCCCACGTCAGCGCAGTGGCCGCCCTGCTGGTATCCTACTATGGAGGAGAAGGGTTCACCCCCCAGGAACTCACGGACAGGCTCCTGTACGGGGCCAATGCGAATACGGCAGCGAAGGATGACAACATAGGTCCTCGCCTGGATGCCCTCTCCTCCTTTGAGATCGGAAAGATTTCCGACCCTGTCATTACTACAACCGACATGCAAATCGGCGAGGCCCTCACCTTCAAATCCCACGAGAAGGAATCTTTCACATTCCATGTCGAGACTCCCGATAATCTATCCACCACTTTCACCTTCACCCCGGGGTCCAAGGCTGCCAGCGGAGTGGCCAAAGGCAATGACTTCACAGTGACTTTCAACGCCCTGGACGAAGAGCCTGGATCCTACAATGCCACCCTGAAAGCAAGCTTCGGTCCCGGTCACGAGAGCACCGTCTCGATATCTTATACCATCGAGCAGAACCATGCTCCAGTGGCCAAGGGAAGCATATCTCCCATGATTGTTGAAGAGTCCACTCCCATAACCCTCGACATGTCTTCCTACATTACGGATGCGGACGGGGAGATTCCCACGTACACTTTCGAGATTCTCTCCAGCAGGATCGTCACGGCGTCCGCCTCCGGGAACACCGTCACCCTGAAGCCCCAGGCCTTCGGTGACACGGAGGTCAAAATTACAGCAACCGATGCAAGGGGGGCTTCCTGCACCCTTCCCTCATTCAGGTTCCTCTACTTCGACATGAGCAAGGGAGCCAGCATCTATCCCAACCCGGTAAGCGATTACCTGTACCTGAGCGCCGGTGCACTGAAGGACATCAGCTACACTCTCATCTCAGCCCAGGGACAGACTCTCCTTGAGAACTCGGTGAGCGCAAGCGCCTTCTCCCCCGCCCAGATTGACATGAGGAACTTCGCTGCTGCCCGTTACACCCTGAAAATAAAGTACGGGGAGACGGCAACCGAAAAGATAATCGTCAAACAATAAAGCAACCCTGCCATGAAAAGAACAATCGGCACCATCATACTGAGCCTAGTTTGCTTTCTTCTTTCTTCCCATCTGGGAGCCCAGGAGAACATAGCCCTCGCTTTCAGTGCGATCCCCATGGACGTAAAGGCCCTGTCCATGGGAGGCAACACCCTCCTGGGAGGGGACATGTCATGGTCGGCCCTTTCCAATCCTGCAGCGGCCCCCTTCAATGAGAAGAAGTTCTCGGCCGAGGTCGGAGGACAGCTCTGGGCCCCGACCAAGGAAATCGGGACGACTGCCTTCGGGGCGGGCGTGAGCTACAGCCTTGGAAGTCTCAACATTTCTGCAGCCCTGCGCTCAGGCAACGGCAAGCCTTACGAAATCTTCGGCAAGACTGGCATAACAGAAGGCACCTTCACTCCCAATGAGATGACTGCCGCCCTGGGTGTGAGCTACAAGGTTCTGGACTTTGTAAGCATCGGGGGCAGCGCCAAATACCTCACAACTGCGCTAGGAAAAGATTTCTCAATGAATGGCATAGCAGCAAGCGTCATTGCGACGGGACGCCTCTCGGGCCTTGGCGTAGCAGCCGGTATCGTGGACCTGGGAGGTAAGGTCAAGACTCAGAGCGGCAGCTATTCCCTTCCGACCGCAATCGAGGCCGGGGTCGGTTATGAACTGAAAGTAGCCGCCCAGCACGCCATTGACCTATGCGGTCAGATTGACTACTTCCTCGCAGGAGGCCTGCAGACAGGCCTAGGTGTACAATACGAATGGAACGGGACAGTAGCCGTAAGGGGCGGTGCGAACCTCTCCTCCAAGGGTGTGCTTCCCACCTTCTATACAGTAGGAGTGGGGCTCAACCTGTCGGGATTCAAGGTGGATGTTTGCTACCTGACCGGAAATGAGACTCTTGCAAACACCCTTACATTCGGTGTGGGCTACACTTTCTAGGGCCCGCTTTAGGATGCACTCCCCCGGAAAAAACAAGAAAAGACCCGTGGCCTTTGCAAATAAAATGGAAAAAGTCTACTTTTGATTCTCATTAACACATAAACCAACCCATCATGAAGAAAATCTTTATCATCGCAGCCCTTATGCTGGGCTTCGCTTTTGCAGTGGCCGCACAGCCCCGCGCAATCGGTGCCCGCCTGGGTTCGGACCTCGAACTGTCCTATCAGCACGGTTTCGGTTCCAACTTCCTTGAGGCTGACCTCGGACTTGGTCTCGCTTTCCATGCAGTTGACCTCACCCTCGCCTATGACTTCAGCCTGCTGCCCGGAAGCGACTTCAACATCTATGTGGGTCCCGCAGTAAACCTTTTCGCCATCACTGAGAAGAACGGTGGTGTCGGTGCCGGTATCGGTGCACAGCTCGGCCTGGAGTATTCTTTCCCCAGCGTCCCTATCAATCTCTCACTGGATTGGAGGCCCCTCTATCATTTCGGAGGATATGGCGCATATTGGGCAGGAGCAGCCCTTGGCATCCGCTACAGATTCTAGAAGATAGTTTCTTCCAGTCGGAAAGACCCGCAGTCCACTTAGGCTGCGGGTTTTCTTTTTCCTTCATACAAGCCTTGGAAAGCCTCGAAGCGTCGCCCAGCCTTCGTGACGACCGGGCGGATGGGGCCGTGCGGCACAACAGAAGGGGGCTATCAAAATAGGGCATCCTCCTGGAAGAAGAATGCCCTATCTCTTAACGTGTCACTTTATCTCTTTTTCAGAGGGGACACCCGCTTAGGTGAAGTCTTTCCAAGAGGTGAAGCCACGAGACTTCCGCTTTCAAGACTCCTTCCCAGCTGTGCCCTGCAAGAACTCAGGGAAGACTGCGATGCCTTGGTGAGTTTGGCAGGAAGGGACAACACTACCGGATCATCGGAAAGCAGGTAGTAGCTTCCTTCTTCCCTGTCATATGCCAGCACCCTCATCTCCACAATGATTTCATGCCAGTTGTTTCCGCTGTACACTGCATCGAACTCTTCTCCCTCAATGGAGATGGTATTCCCGGAAAGGGTTCCCTGGGCCATAAGGTAAGGATCCTTGTTCTGCTCTGCGTCCTCAACGTAATTCTCCTGGTCGATGCCTGTAAAGAGATAGTCATAGGTATCATCGGTAGTGATGGTCTGGGCATAGAACAGGACTTTGTTGTCCTTGAATACGACCTCAACGTCAAGCTCGAACCCTGAGAATGTATAAGAGGAGTTGGCGCTCTTCTGGCTGAAGGTAAAGACGTTACCGTCAGAATCCCTCCATGAGCCGAGGTAGCTGCTGTAGGAGGTGTCTCCTCCACCGCCGCCTCCATCGCCGCCGCCTCCATCGTCGCCTCCACCGGAACCGCCCTCATAGGTAAGGTGGGTAATAGTGTTGGGCAGGGGGGACATGGTGGTTGCGGAATAAGCGGATTCGCCCACCAACGTGAAGATAGCGTAACCGACAAGGGTGAATTCACCGCCGAGGGAGGTGATGTTCACGGTGCCGGGATTGAGCGTAGCGCTCTTTGCATCCACATCATCGAGAGTGGCCGTGAAAATGACATACGGGGATGAACCATAGGTGATGTAGTATATCGTACCCTGGTAATCGATCTTTCCGTATATGGCTGCAGTGCCGGTCACCTCTCCATCGGAAGTCTCTATCGTATTGGTTCCGATGTTGTCGTTGGCCCTGACTACAAGGGAGCCGCTGGAAGCATCGAAGGTGGCCTCCACGGGAACATCCCGTGCATCGATTCCGACGATGGTGTAGGACTCGCCGAACACCTTCTCGGAAATCGTCCATGTATCCTCGAAGGATCCACGGGGAACAGCCCACGTGCCGAGGAACTTCTCGTAAGGAGAGAGGACCTTGGTCACCTCAGCGGTCGCGACAGCATAGGTGTAGTTGATTTCCTTCTGGTTCGTGACTCCGACTGCATAGATGCGGTAGCTTCCGTACTCAAGCTTGTCCACCTCAACGGTGGCAGAGTTCCTGAAGGTATCGGGGTCCTCGTCAACCCAGGACTGGGCGTTCTTGTTGAGGAAGAAGTTGTCATCTCCTCCCGCCGCAGCGAATTCTGAAGCAGGGACGACCTTTATGAAGTAACGGCTGGCTTTTGCTTCCTCAGCCACGTCCACTCCCACGACACTCTTGTCGTCATGGGTCTCGGATGGACCTACGTACTTCGGGGTCCAGGCGCTCTGCACCTCGAAATCATGAGGCTCGGGATCCCCGGGATTGTATCCGGAGGGATTGGGAGCCTGGACAATGCCGACTTCACGGACAGCGTCCGCTACTGTCACTGTCACCTTGCCCTCCCTGGGGGAGTTATAGGCGTTCTTGGCCACGGTGATGGTGAGTTCCTGGTCCCCTACCTCAGCGGAAATCCACTTGGGCTGGTCGATGGCGACCTTAACCGTCCCGGACTCGACGAAATTCAGCTTCACCTCGCCTCCGCCGTACGGGAAATCGTAGGACGCATCCCAGAGAAGGTCGGAAGTGATTCCGAACTGCTGGACCATGACGGTGGCGGAAGCGTCTCCCGCCACGATTGTCATGGTTGAGTAGCGCGACTCCAGGGACTCGTTCCTCTCGGCTGTCAGGGAAATCCTGTTACCCGCGACGCTGCAAGAGAGCCAGGGGCGTTCCGAGGAAGCAATGACCTTATCGTTGGTGCTCACCACAATGAAACCCGAGCCGCCCTGCGGAGTGAAAACGACACTCTTGGAAAGGACTTCCAATGCAGGATCGCCCGCATACTGGGACCCGTCAGGCTGGACCACCTTCTGGCAGGAGGCCAACATGAGGGATGAGACAATGGCGATTATTATATAGAAATATCTTTTCATATGCACTCTCTCCATTATTCAACAATCTTTTTCATCGTGATGGCGCCCGGCAGCTGGTAGCTTCCCGAAGCCATGGGCCAGGACGAGACAGCTCCGGCACTGGAACCATCCTGCATGGACCATACGAGCCATCCGCTGACCTTGTAATTCTCCCAGACACCGTTGTCAGTGAATTCCACGAGGAAGTCCTCCACGGAATTGTCCTCCACGGCACCGACCATTCCCACTCCGTCAAGCCAGGTGAGGTATCCCGCACCGGTATCCCAAGGAGCCAGGATGTACTCAAGGCTTCCGGAACCTCCGACAGTCTGCTTCTCCCAGGTGAGGCGTCCCCTTCCTCCGTTGTAACCGAGTACGGGGCTGAAGAACGTGGACAGGCCTTCCATCTTGAATGTCCTTCCGCGCTCGTCCTCCACCAGTTCAACGGGGAAACTCCTGGACCCGTTATTATAGTAGAGGGTGAACTTTCCGAGGAACTGCTGGTAGGAGATGTATCCCGGAGGGTAGAACTTATTGAAAGTTATTCCGGATCCCGTAAGTGTACCCGCACCCTGGTTGAACTGCAACTCGTCAAAGGTGACATCTCCAACCGTGAAGGAATTGGAGAAACGCAGCGTTTCCCCTGTCAGGATATAACGGGCGGTCTTCAGGGAATCGTCCGGGGCCCCTTTCTCCCCTATGGTGAGGGAACGGGTGCCGGCATCGAGGAATGCCTCGTACTCCTTGCCCCCGATGGTAGCGGAGGCTGCAGCTATATCCATGTTCATGTCCATCTCCTTCACCTTTTCAAGATAGGCTTCGGGAGTGGAGGTGAGGGGGCGCAGGGTACAGCGGTTGCGCGAGCGCTTGCCTATGAGGACAATCTCCTTGGTCGCCCGGTCAAAGGAGCGGATCTCGAACTCGAAATCCCCGCCCTTGGCCTGATAGAGGGTGGACGTCGCGGTGGCATACTGATGGAGGATGGTATTGTAGGTGTCGAACGAGAGGACGGCACCGTCATCCGTCTTGAGGTTGTAAGTGGATGTCTCGGACTCTGAAGGGGAGCTCTCATGACGTGCCGTGACCATCTGGGACGAGAACACGAGGGTATAGGTCGTCCCGGCGTAGGCGGAACCCGGGAAATAATCCAGGGTCCAGCCGTACTCGGAGTTGATGAGGGCCTCGCGCACATCGGAGAGGAAGGAAGTCATACGTGCCGAAGAGGACTCCTCGAAAATGTCGGGTTCCTCCCTCTGGCAAGACATCAGCACAAGGGCTGAGAATGAAAACGCCAAAAACAGGTATTTCGTACTTTTCATATGATTCTCCTTTAAAGTTTCACTGTGTTCAGGTCAACGAGACCTTCAACAACGTCATCCATGCGGCGATTGATGATCGTCCGAAGTTCATCTATGTCGATGTCCCAGGAGTCCTGCATGTAGTTGCGCACTATGTCGATCTTGGACTCGATGAGCGTGGCGCCGTCCGGGGCCTCGGGATTGGTCTGGCGGACATTCTGGGTCTCGGCGGAGGCCGCGGCAATCTGGGAATCCCACCACTGGGCCGTATGGGTCACATACTCGGAAAGAAGCTCGGCGAAGTCCTCGATGGGCTCCGACTGGGCATAGGCGGTTATGTATCCCCTGCCCCTCCAGTACTCGTCCGTGTCGAAGCAGGCGTCCGCCACATAGGTGGAGGCGGTTATCTGCTTGAAGGAATCCGAGAACTCCTTGGTCTGGTTCAGGATATGGGTGAACTCATGGTGGATCGTCTTGATGTAGTAGGTGTTGAGATAATCATTGAGGTCATCCCCCGAGAACTGATCGAACACCAGGGGAAGGTCGTTCACACCGGCAAGCATGATCTTCTTTCCGGCCTCTGCCGTTCCGAGCACCATGCTTCCGTTGTTGCGGTACTCCCATGTCCCTATGAGGAAGAACATCTTCGGGAAATATGCCCTTGTGAAATCCACACCGGCTATCTCGTCATAAGTGTCCACGCACAGGTATTTCACAAGGTGGGCGTAGATGATGGACGCATCGTATGAGGCTGGAACCGTATAGAACCCCATGTCGGACTCGTTCAGTGCGTAGCGGTACCTGAACTCTATGTTGTAGGGCTTGAGGAAATTGGATTCGAGCCAGATGTCGAACTCGTTCATCTCCACCGTCGAATCCTGTATCACGCTCACCGGGTCAAGTACATCCTCCTTGCAAGAAGACAATGCCATCGCAAGGACAAGGACCGATAATATGTAAATATACTTTTTCATGATTCGCACTTTTTCGATTAACGGGGGTTAGGCTGCAGACCGGCGGTCACCACATCCTCGGGGATCTGCATGGCGCGGCGAGGATCGTCCACTTTGAGGACATCCACATCTCCCTTGAGGATCTTGAAGGCCGCATCATACTGTCCGGCGGAAGAATCCGGCTGGAGGGTACGGCGGGTAATCTCGATGCCGTAGCGCTTCACGTCCAGCCACCTCAGGCCCTGGGCCACATGGTCAATCCTCTTGAACTGGAGGCAGCACTGGAGCATGGACTCCTTGAGGCCCCCGTCCTCACCGATGGCGAAAGCGGGATTGAGCTTCTTCTTGATGGTGGGAGTCTCCGCGCTCCAGTAGTCGATGGGCTTATAGAACGCGAGGATGCTCTCGGGGGTGAGGTCACCGGAGAAATTGGAAGTCCTGATGATGTTGTGGGCCCATGTCGTAAGGTCAGCGGCCGCCGCATCATAGTTGTCCAGCATCGTGTAGGCCTCGGCCCTGGTAAGTAGGGTCTCGTCGGTCGTCAGGGCGGGATACACCGCATGGGCGTAACCGATCCTGGCCACGGGATCCGTATACTCGAACAGGTAAGGTATCTTCCAGAAAGCTATCTGGTCGAAGGTACTTCCGTTGTACCACACGGGCGGGTCATAGTACCAGCCGCTCACGTTCCTCCACCCGCTCTGGGTGTTGCCCCATACGTTCAGGGCGTAGGAGACCTCAGTGAAGGAGAGGAAGGAGTTGTGCGAATACTTGGTTATGCCGGGATAGCCGAAATAGTATCCGAATGCGGTATAGCCGGTGAACAACAGAAGGTTGGCGTCATAGTTCGATTTGATGAAATCGTTGGACAGCACCTCCCTGTCATGCTCCATGGAGGAGCGGGCCGACCAGTTGCGAAGAACCTGCGAGGGCTGGGAACCCAGGCATTTGGTGGCATACTCCACTGCCTTGTCCCACTTCTCGTAGAACAGGTAGAAGCGTGCCGCGAAAGCGTAGGCGGCCTTCACGTTGAAGTGATACTTGGGGACATCGTAATAGGCGTCGTTCACATAGGGAAGGGCGGTCTGCAGGTCCCTGTCGATCTTCTCGTACACTTCCTTCACCGTACCTCTCTCATACTGGGGATTCAGCTCGGTCTCGACACCCTCCATATAGGGGATTCCGAGGTCGGAAGCGCTGGAGGAGGAGTTGTAGTTGAGGCTGAAGAAATTCACCAGCATGAAGTGGTTGTAGGCCCGGCACAGCAGGGCCTCAGCCATCTCGGCGGTCAGTCCGGCCTTCTGGACGGCGGAGACGGAAAGTTCGTCCTCGCACCCGGAGAGTTCCTGGATGGCCAGCAGGGCCTGGTTCGCATGGGCGATGGCCTCATAGGATCCGCCCCAGAAATACTTCGGGCAGTCGTTGGTTATTTCCTTTATCTCCTCCCAGGAGTAGCACTGGTCCACGAAGCGGTTGGTACCGGGATTGTCATCCCCGATATTGTCCACATTGTCGGACATGTACTCACTGAAGGTAAGGTATGTGCTGGTCGGATATGCCGATGTCAGAAGGGCGCGGATTTTCGTCTGGGTATTGATCTCGGCACGGTTGTCCGGCATCTCGTCCAGGAACTTGTCGCAGGAAGTCACCCCTGTCATGAAAAGGGTTGCCAGGAAAGCAGCGTATAATATCTTGTCAATTTTCATATCAATTCCTCCTTTTCATTAAAGTCCGATCTTCAGGGTAAATGTGAACTGCTTGGCCAGGGGGACGGCCACACCTCCGGTGTTGTAGAACTCAGGATCCTGGCCGTTGAGCTTGGGATCGGCGTACAGCAGGAAGAGGTTCGTCGCCTGGACCTTCAGCCCGAGGCTGTTGAGCTTGAGGGCGGATGTGACCTTCTTTGAGAAATCGTAGCTCAGGGACAGTTCCTTCAGGCGGATGAAATCCCCTTTGGCTATGCGGGCAGTGGAGTAGTTGTAGGCATTGTACGCATAGCTGAGGTAT
Source organism: uncultured Bacteroidales bacterium (assembly GCA_905235445.1). Taxonomy (GTDB): domain Bacteria; phylum Bacteroidota; class Bacteroidia; order Bacteroidales; family UBA932; genus Cryptobacteroides. The sequence goes on along the minus strand of CAJOLJ010000014.1, from coordinate 22,445 downwards.
GCCCCGGAGGCGGAGTAGACCCTGTTCTGCCAGAGGCTGGCTATGACAGGTATGTCCGTTTTCGCCTCGTCACCGGGAACCGTCCAGCGGTTCTTGAACTCCTTGGGCATGGAATTGAGGTCATCATAGGAACTCCTGAACACGGGATCCAGGCGAATGACGTTGCCGAAAGAGTAGGTCAGGTAGGCGTTCAGCTTGAAATTCTTCCAGGTGAAGATGTTGCCCAGGGATCCTACGTCAGTGGGGTCCACGCTTCCCGAGAACACCAGGTTATCCTTCAGCAGGTCCTCGTCCCTCTCCTGGAAGTAGATGTCGGAGATGGTCTTGTTGCCCTGCTCATTGATGAAAGTCGGCAAGCCCTCGTCATTGAGGCCGTCGAACTGGATCGAGAAGAGGCTGCGCACCGGTTTCCCCTCAAGGGCGAAACCTGTCCCGGAGATGAGGTCGAACATCCTCGCATGGCTCTCCAGCTTGGTAACCTCGTTGTGGGAGTGCGAGTAGATGAAGTTCGTGGTCCAGGTGAAGTCCTTGGTGACGATATTCTTTGTCGTCAAGGACAGTTCCACACCGTTGGAGGACATTTCCGCCACGTTGCCCAGCTTGTCCGTGAATCCGCCGATTCCCTGGGTTGTGATGGGACCGATGAGGTCATAGTTGTTGCGCTTGTACCAGTCGAACACCACATTCACCCGGTTGTCGAAGAACCCTGCCTCGACCCCGATGTTCAGCTCGTGCTTCTTCTCGTAGGTGAGGGCCTGGTTGGCGATGTCGGCTATGTACAGGGCGGACTCCTTGTCATCGGCGAAAGGACGCCAGGGGTTCGTGGAGGCGATGACCACCTCGGCGTTGCTCACGGAGGGACGGTCTCCCGTCAGGGAATAGGATGCCTTGATGGAGAGGTGGGTCAGATAGGGATAGAGATTCTTCATGAAGGTCTCCTCATGGGCATTCCATGATGCGGCGACGTTCCATGTGGGAAGCCACCTTGCGGTGCGGGCTTTGCCCAGTCCGTTCGTACCCTCATACCTGTAAGTCCCGTTCAGGGTGTACTTTCCCTTGTAGGAATAGTGGCCGTTGGCGAAGAAGGCAGCGGAACGGGACTTGGTGTTCGCAATGGTGTAGTACTGGGTATTCTCCTCAGCACCCTTCTTGAACACCTTCCAGTCATAGTTCGCGATTTCACCGAAATCGTACTGCATACCCCAACCCCTGAACCACACGCTGTGGCGGTCGATGTTGTTCACCTCGGCTCCACCGAAGAGGTTGACTATATGATCGCCGAAAGTATTGTTGTAAGTGGCGGTAGTCCTTATGTCCCAGCTGTCCATGGTATTGTCGGTGCGGTCATAGATACCGCCGACAGGGAGCACGCTTACAGGAAGGGCATAAGGGTTGTCCGGGTCCGTATAGAGGAACGGGTTGGCATTGCGGATGGCTGCGGTAGGCATCTCCCTGTAGGCCAGGGACTGGTTCGCCTCATCCAGGATATAGTGCTCCTGGGAGCTGGTAGTGGATTTGTAGGCCGCCAGGGCACTGAGGTCAAGATGCTTCATGAACTTGTACTTCAGCTCACCCTGGATCCTGAAGTCATTTACATTCAGGTCAATGTAGTTGTTGTTCAGCTCGTGGAGGATATTGAACTTGGAATAGTTCCTGGTGTAGAACTCATCGGGGTCAAGGGCCCTGGATGTATTGAGGGAGTATGAATAGGGGTTTATATCGAAATCCCTCTTCACCTCACCGGACACCACGTCCATCTCGCTGTTGATGGTTCCCGGGGCCCTCTGCTTACGGTAGGAAGCATTGGAGATGAGGTTGGCGGTAAGGTTCTCGCTGAGGTTATAGGTAACGTTGACGTTCCCTGTGTAGCGGTTCACGGAACTCTGCTTGGACCAACCCGGGTCTGCCAGGACGGAAAGGGAAGCATAATAGGTACCCTTGTCCGTACCGCCGGAGACGCTGACGGAATGGTTGTGCTGGATGGAGTCATTGAACAGGATGTCGAACCAGTCCGTGTTACGGTACTCCGCAGCCCTGAGGTAAGCGTTACGGGCCTCGGGGGTATTCACCAGGCCGAATGTACCCGTCGTGGGGTCGTACTGGCTGATGAGCTGGTACATCTTCCCGTAGATACCGCTGTTGGAGGCATTGGCCGTCTCGGCATAGCGGAGGTAACCCTTCTGCTCGAGTTCCTGGTAGATGCCCATCTGGTCCTGTGAGTTCATGATGTTGAAAGTGGAGTAGGAAGGCTTCAGCCTGTAGGTGTACTCACCCGTATAGCTGATCCGGCTTTGCCCGGACTTACCTTTCTTTGTGGTTACCACGATCACGCCCGCCATGGCCCTCGCACCGTAGATGGAGGTCGCGGAACCGTCCTTGAGGATGTCGAAGGACTCGATATCGTCTGAGTTCAGTCCTGCGATGGCGGAGGAGATGAGGGTATTGGCGTCACCGGACGAGAGGTCGTCGGCGCTCACATCCACGACATCTTCCATGATGACTCCGTCCACGACCCACAGCGGCTTCGACGAACCGTAGATGGAAGTGGCTCCCCTGACCCTGATCTTGGGTGCCGTACCGAAAGTACCGGACACGTTCTGGACCGAAACTCCCGCAGCACGTCCCTCAAGGGAGCGGGAGATATCGGTCATACCGCTGATGGAGGCCTCGGAGGCATCGATCTTCACGGCGGCACCGGTATTGAGACGGCGGTCGACTGTATACATACCATTGACCACCGCTCCCTCCAGCATCTCGGAATCCTCCTCCATGCTGATGCTCATGTCATCGGAGATCTGCACCCTGGCGTCTTTCGCCCCCATGTAGGAAGCTACCACGAACTGGGCGCTGGCGGGGACGTTCGGGATGTCGAACTTACCGTCCACGTCGGTTATACCACCGAGCTTGGTACCCTCGACGGACACATATGCACCGATGACGGGCGAACCGTCCGAGGCGAAGGTCACCTTTCCCCTGACCGTCTTGTTCTGGGCAAAGGAGAGCGTCGCCACCAGTAGGAGCGAGAGTGTCGTGAGAATATATCTCAAATTTTTCATACGCATTAATCTTATTTATTCCGTTGTACGGGGAAGTGGAGGAAGAGGCGGCTCCAGGGCTCATCGTTCCCATCCTTTGCGACCTTCGGTGAGGACACTTCCGTGACCTTGGAAAGGGAGATGGGAGACGGGGTGGAAGCAGTCTTTATCGAGGCTCCTCCGGTCGTACGGTTGAGGGTATTGGGAAGAAGGGTGTAGCCGGTGTTCCAGCCTATGTAGCCTCCCGCGGAAAGGACCTTTCCGTAGAAGCGCATCGCAGTGAGGGGAACATCCCCGCCGTTGACTGCGCCAGGGATGGCCTGGGCTGACTGACCGGAGCTGTCCATCACGAAATCCGCAATCTTGTAAGGAGTGCCGCTCCAGGTGTAGAAGTATCCCGTCGACTCTGCGTAGCCGTTAAGGGAGACTTCCACCTCGCCCCTGGTACTGATCTCCACGGTCCCAAGGATCTGGGCGTTCAGGAACATGTTACCTGAGGTTGCATCATAGAGAGCCTCCACGGGGAACACATCATCGAAGAGCCCGCCTTCTATGCCGAAGATATTGTAGGACTTGTTCACTTCCTTCTGGGAGATGGTAAGCACATCGGTCTCCTCGCCTCTCGTTATGGTCCAGCTGCCGATCCATTTCTCGTAGGCCTCGCTTCCGGGTTCGGGTTTGTTCTCGTACTCAAGGTAGGCGTAAGGGCCAGTGGGGTCGGCATTCAGGTCGAAGCCTATTGCGATGATGTAGTAGGTGTCGTAGTCCAAATCGAGATTCTCGCTGTAGGTCCCGTTCCTGAGGAATTCCGAAGCATCCTCCATGCCGTACGACTCCATGAATGTCTTCATGAGTTCGGACAGTCCAGGCACTTCGTTCCTAAGGAGTGCCTCAACCCCTCCTGCCTCCTGTACCCTGGATTTCTCCGCCGCGGTCATCAGGTACCATCCTTCAGTGGAACCCGGGGCTACCGTATTGGTGAAGATGTAAGGATACTCGGGATCACCGGAGAGTCCCCCGTAGGAAATCTTCCAGTCGGGAGTCTCGTAGTACATGCTCTCGGTGGAGAATGCAACGACACCGGGGGTGCCGTAAAGCAGAGGTGCTCCGGCGGAGTCTTTCCTGAATCCGGTCACTATGTAGCGATATGCGGTCCCGTCCTGCAGGTCGGTAAGGTCAATGAGGGCCTCCTGGCCGCTGCATACCTCCGCCTCGTCAATTGCATCGGGGGAAGGCAGGATGTCTGCAACGGGGGAAGAGACATCGGTGGTGAGGAAGCCGTACCACTGGAACTTGTCCTTGCCTCCGTCATGGGTGACCTTAACCTGGGCAGATGTCTTGGAAGGTGTACCGACGAGTTCGACTTTGAAAGTCACCGAGTCGTAATCCTCGTCAGCGGTCTGGTACGACAGGGCCGCGCCCTGACCGAAGGTCCTCTCCCCTTCCAGTCCTATAACGATGAACCTATAGTCCGTGAATTGCTGGAGATCGTCAATGGTGACGGTGACATCCTTTCCGCTGTACAGCGCCCCGTCAGGCATCTGGGCCGCCATCTGGGCAGCGATGAGATCCTCGACAGAGCTCTGCGTATCGGCAGTGTTGAAAGCGTACCAGCTCAGGGGTGAGTTGGCCCCCTCATAGCTCACCTTGAAGGTGGCGGAGGACGTCGTAGTCGCCTCGTTCTGGATGGTGAAGGTGACATTGTCATAGTCAATGGCCGTAGTGAAGGTGATATCGGCAGGGGTCCCGTAGGACATGGGGGCATCACCGCCATACAGGCCGTACACGATGTACCGGTAGGGAGAATCGGACTCAAGGTCGGATAGAGACAGGGTCACGTTCTTTCCGCTGTACAGTTCCTCGGGCTTCAGTATCTGTCCTCCGGACACCCGCTGGGCATAGTCCTGCTCCACGAGTTTCGCTACGGAGGTCGTAAGGTCCCTTGTCAGCAATCCCACATAGGTCAGGGTCTCGTTCCCGCTGTTGGACAGCGAGAGGAGGACTTTATGGGCCTCCACCTCCAGGACCTCCGCACCGAAGGTGACATTGAAATCCGGGTTGGTGGAGAACGTGAAGGACCCCGGGATGCCGCTTGCCGCGCCATCTGAATCGAGTCCGAACGCTATGTAGCGGTATTCGGACAGTTCGCTAAGGCCTGTGAGCACTACGGTCTGTGAAGTCCCGACGTGTATGTCGCTCTCGGAGACCTTGGGGAGCTGCGCCGAGACAAGGTCGCTGACCTTCCCCGTAAGGTCGGTCGTCACGAAGCCGTACCATTTTCTGGACGGGCGGCCATTGTGTCGGACGAGAACCTCAGCCTGCTGGGCACCTATCTGTCCGGATGTGACAGTGAACGTGACTTCACTCTCTATCTTCTCCCCGTCGTATTCCCGTTTCTGTTCGCAGGAGGAGAGGAGAAGGAGACCTGTCAGGACCGAGGCAATGATAAGAGCTATTGTTTTTATTCTCATTCTGACAAAAATAAATATCAGGTGAAAGAGGGAGGGGTCGGCGGGGCCTTCCCCTCCTCATTACGCTAGGGAAATCCACTATTTGTGGAACTTCTTCGTGGTCTTGGCGTTCTTGGGAGTGCACTTGGCGGGGGCGGATGCCTTTGCCTCGGCAGGAGCCTTGGAAGAGGTGGACTGCACCCTCTCGTGAGCCTGGGCGGGAGCCTTGGCCGTGAGGGTCATATTGGAAGAGAACTTCCCTGCTTTCGTGGGAGCGGTGAGCTTAGGGGAACTCTTGGTGTTCTTCTTCATTGAACCGGAAGTCTTGGGAGTGGCTTCCTGGTCAAGATAAAGGGTATCCTCCCAATTGCCATTACCTGCATACTCACCTTCCAGGATTACCCAGGAGTAGGACAGGCCGACGAAGGAGCCATAGGTGCAGGAACCAAGGTCAAAGTGGATGTTCCCGCTGGTCTTCAGGCTTGCTGTGAATATCCTGTTCTTGTCGTCTCCGTTGAAAGGATAATAGAGGTATTCGGAAGATCCGTAGGCGAAAACGCCTGACACGTTATCGCGGCACGGCCCATAGTTGGGAGACTCCCACCCGGAGAGGTCCTGCTCCATTACATAGAAGGTGCCTTCCTCGGAATCATAGACAGCCTGCATAGCGTCATAATACTCATAACCGGGAAGCCCGTAGATTGAATAAGTTCCATTGTCGCCGTTGGACTCGATTTCCAGAACGGTTCCCCCGATTTGCCATGCTCCCAGGAAGTCCTCATAAGAGGCCTTCACGCTGGCCTCATAGGGTACGAACTTGGAAGGAAGGGCGATTGAGCCATATGCCCTGGTACTGCCTGCCTCCGTAACATAGGCCAGACGATATCCGTCAATGGGAGCATAGCTGTTGGCACCTGCAACTACGTTCATGGTGCCGTCAGAAGTCTTGATGACTTCGAAGATGACTCCCTGGACCTTGGAATTTACCGGATAGCTGATGTACTGGGTGGTGCCGTAAGTGAACGATCCGGAGACCATCTCCTGGCAAGCGCCATACGTCTCGTCGTCGAACGTGCCAAGGTCGTGCTCCATGAAGACGAGCTTCCCGGCCTGGGCGTCGTAGTTCATGCAAGGATCCACACCGCTATGGATGTTGCTTTCGAAAGGCAGGCCCTTGACATTGTAGGACTCACCGGAGACTTTCTCCGTGAGTGTTATGACCGCATTGCCAAGATCCCATGTCCCGAGGAAGTCCTCGTAGGAGACCTTTACGGGCTCGTACTTAATGATATCGGTAGTAGGCAGGTCGACAAGGGTTCCGTACTTATTGCCGGCTCCCTGATACTCACCTTCCTGGATAATCCACTGGAACTGGAAGCCTGCGAACTTGCCGTACTCGCAACTTCCGGGGCGCATTTCATAGGTGCCGTCATTGAGGCCGTAGAACGTGAACACTTTCTCGGCATCGCCATTTACGGGGTAGTTACAGTATGTGGAGAAGTAGTAGGAGAAGACTCCGCTGAAGTAATCCTTAAGAGGACCGTAACCGTTGCCGGAAGGATCGTCGTAAGCGGCGAGTTCCTGCTCTGTGACGGAGAGTGAACCGTCTTCGGGATCATAGTCGGCGACCACGGTCATATTGCCGCCGCGGTTTGCCAGGCTGGAGGAACCGGGTATGCCATCGATAAAGTAGCTTACCCCGTTCTCATTCTCGGAAATCGTCCAGACGGCCCCGTTAACTTTCCACTGTCCGAGGTAATCCTCGTAGGAGAGCTTGATCTTGGGATCCGGCTTGTCATATTCCACCAATACGTATTTTCCGTTAAGGCATCCCCACTCGTCGACTCCAAAAGCGGCGAGATAGGTCTTGCCGTAATCGAACGCTGAGAAATACTCGTATGAGCTCCCGGTGTGTATGGCTCCGTCGGCAACAAGATCCTCGACAGTGTACTCATAGAGATATATATAGAACTGCAACATGTCAGAAGCGTACCAGGCATCGCCATGTAAATATTCGAGCGGGGTGAGGCCATCGAGTTCGGACTCGGGGAAGGCGGTGAAAGCATAGTATCCGGTATCCCCTGAAACCGTATTGACCAGGACCTCGGGGTAATCCGGGTCTGAAGGATCATACTCATGGGTAAGGGTCCATGCGCTCTCCTCTGTCATGACCACGTCCTCAATCTCATCAGGAATCACGTTGAAGGTATAGAGAGCGAGATCGGAAGACTTATCCCGGGACTTGACCCAGCCCCTGAAGGTTATGAACTTCCCGACGTAGGAAGAGAGGTCAAGGCCGTTTGCCGGAATTTCGAGTGCATACATGTAATCATTATCTGCGGTAAGGAGGGCATATGTACCTTCACCACCGGGCAGGATGATACCGTTGAGGATAGTGTAGAAGTAACAGTCAGAATCATTCGCTGCCCAATAATAAAGGTAGTGTTCTTCGGGGATGACCTCGATGGGCTCTGCCTCCTGTACCTCCTCGATGGTGGGCTCATCTATGAAGCCAAGGCCTGCAGGATCGAAGGCAAGCTTGCCTGCGGTTATGTTGATGACTGTCCCTCTCTCAAGAGAACCGACGGGGATATATGTGAAATCCGTTCCGTCCGTGATGATGGTGGAGGTTTCTGATGAAACCACGGTTGTAACCTTGTTCAGGAACACTTCCTGTCCTGCCTTGAGGGCGAGGACGGAAGCGATGCTAGTGGTCTCGCCAGGGATAGGGTACTGGAACACCTCTATTTCCTTGACCGTGTTACCATTGGCGTCAACGACACTGAGCGTGGCGGCACGGAAGGCAGGTGTGGTATTCTCGGCTACGGTGATGACATAGTTGTCTATGTGGACCTTGGTGACAGGCTCCACGGTAATCCAATCCTGGGCATCCTCGGGAACTACGATTGTGTAATCCATGTTGGTAGTGACCTCAAGTTCCATCTCTCCTCCTGTAGCCCCTATTGCCTGGGTCTCGATTACGGCCTCGAGGACTCCGGCCACGAACTTGAGGGTGCGGATATCGGTCTTGCCCTTGTGGTTGGCGGCATAGACGGTGATCTTGGCCTCGTCACCTCCGTTGTTCGTGACTTTCAGCACACCGGCAGCGGTAGTCTCAGGAACGACCTCCGCATCCCAGTCACCGATGATGCCGATGACATCGACATCCGTCTCGTCACTTGCGTTTACCCCTGATATGGTGTAGGGGAAATCGATGCTCTCTCCCTCTTTTACACCGTTGTTCTCACCCACCGTGAACGTAAGGGTGAAAGCCTTCTCCTTGGGAATCTGGACCTCGGTAGCCCCAACTATGAGGACAATGTAATCATCGGTCTCTTTCTCGGGATCGAGATAGGCGCTATAGTCGGTATCGCTGGTAAGGCCTACGGTCTTCCAGGTCTCCCCGTTGTCGTAGGAAATCACCCAGTGACCGTCGATGATGCCGAACAGCGGTGTAATGCCGTCCTTTCCGTCGACACCGTCGGTACCATCGGTTCCGTCGACACCGTCATTTCCGGTGACGGGGATGGGGTTTCCGTCATTGTCGGTAATGATCTCTCCGTTGACAGTCCAGACATAGACTCCGTTAACGATGGTGATGCTGACAACAGGGGTCTGCCCGTCCTCTCCATCCGTTCCGTTTGTTCCATCTGCTCCGTCTTTTCCGTCCCTTCCGTCAGCTCCGTCCTCTCCGTCCTTTCCGTCCTTTCCATTGCGGAGGGTGGCGGAGGTCCCGTCGGAGAAAGTGATGACAAAACCGTTATCTGTCTCCACTACGGAAGACACGGTAACATTGTTCTGCAGGGCGGAGACGAGATTCTTCAGACCGGGAATCTCAGTTTCGTTGAGTTCCTTCACTGCTGCCTCCAGGGCGCTCAGACGACTGTCGATGCCATCGACACGGTTGGTAAGGTCGTCCATTTCAGCCCGATTGACGCAGCCAGAGGCAACCAGCGCAAAAAATGCCAGTGCCAGGATAGTCCAAATCGATCTTTTCATAAGCGATTTTTTAATGGTTTATTATTGAATAAGTATAGTTTTCCGGTTAACCGGTCTCCCCTGTTTCCAAAGGAAACCGGCAGTTCCCTGTAAAGGTTCATGCGACTGAACATACCGGACACAGAGAATTGTTCTACTTGTTTCAAAACCGTATGGGGCGACTGTAATGCGGGGAGGAAGAAAGGGGGGAAGCCTCCACTCGGAGGCAAAGGCCCCAAGAAAGGGGCGAGTACCCAGGATTCGGTAATGCAGTATCTGGATACAGAAAAAGCAAGCGCATAAAAATACGAACCTGCAGGATAATTTTTCATAGCGTTTCTTAGGCGAAACAGTTATCCGTCCAATTCCATTCCCAGTATGTAAAGTCGCAGTTGCAAAGAAACAATTTTTTTTGGTTGCAACAAAATTCACAAAAACTGCATCATTATGCGATTTTTTGGACATTAATCGTTTCAAAGGAAACGAATTCTAAACCAAGCACGCACTTATTTTGATGATTGTTAAGGAAAGGGGGAGTTCTTCTTAATGTTTTTTACGGACCTGGAAATTGCATATTTTGATTATTTCTCTTTTTCCCTGTTCAGGAAGCCCTCCAGCCATAGTGGATGGGCACAAAGAAACGGGACAAATCTCCCGACTTGCCCCGCTATGATGCTTATTCAATATTATTGTTTTTGCTTATGGTGTTTCTACTCTAGTAGTAACCATTATCGTGCCAAAGTACAAGAACGGTGCACTGCGGGGAGACTTTTTTGGAAAAAACTTTCCTGTTTCCTTTCTTTCATCCCTGTCCAGCCCCGGTAGCCCCTACTCAGCGTAAAGAAGATAGGGTTCCCGCTGCTTTTTGAACTTGTATATCCCCTCGGTCCACTTGGAACGGATCTCTTCCGAAGTCTTGCCCTCCTTGATATCCTCCATCACCGTCCTATCCCCGGTCAGGAGGTTAAAGAATCTGCCGCTGCCGAAGAAATCCTCCCTTCCTTTCTCGGAAATGGATTTATATGCATCAATTACATAACTGAGATTCACTCCCTCGGAGAGTATCTCCGAGAGAGGCTTCCCCCTTAGGTCCTTCCCGTGACACTCCCTGTCAAGAAGAGGAGGGTTCTTGGCCCCCGGGACGCTTCTCGGGATGAAGGAGAAAGGCTGGTCCTTCATGTCGGGATGGCCGTACATCTCGAAGGGATGGTCGGTTCCCCTGCCGAGGGAGACCTTCGTTCCCTCGAAAAAGCAAGTCGAGCTGTACAGCAGGACCGCCTTCATGTCCTTCAGGTTGGGGGAAGGGGCGAGTATGAGGCTATAGAGGGTGGAGTGGGAATAATTCAGGCAGGGAATGACCGTAAGGGCGCACTCCCTCCCATCCTTAAGCCATCCTTCCCCGACCATCATCCTCCCCAGTTCACCGAGGGTCATTCCGTGAACTATCGGAATGGGCAGGGACCCGACACCCGAGCGAAGTTCCATGTCCAGGACCGGGCCGTCCACATAGAACCCGTTGGGGTTCGGACGGTCAAGGATTATCACTTCTTTGTCAAACTCCGCACAGGCATCCATCAGGCGCTGCATACTGATATAATAGGTATAGTACCTCAGTCCCACATCCTGGATATCCACCACCAGCACGTCGAAGGTATCCATGCTCCCGTCCGAAGGCCTTCCCTTGCTTCCCTCATACAGAGACAGGATGGGCACGCCGGTCTTTTCGTCGACGCTGCTGCCAACATGCTCCCCGGCATCCGCAGTTCCCCTGAACCCATGCTCCGGGGAGAATATCGCCGTGACGTTCACCCCCTTCTCAAGAAGCACATCCAGGAGATGCGCCCCGAGGGAAGGGTCCCCTGAAGGAATGAATGGGACAGTAACGGTATTGTCATCTACGGGAACCCTGGAAGGGACCCCGGAAATCTCATCTCCGACGATGGCGGACTGGTTCGCGAAGATGGCAACCCTTTTCCCTTCCAGCAGCGGCAAGTACTCCGAGAATCTCTCATCCCCGAGAATCACCCTGCCGGAGGCAGCGGAAGGTCCCTTGCAGCCAGACGAGAGTGCGGTCAGAAGAAGTATCGATAAGGTGAGGGACACATCCCTCATGCATGGAATGAAGTGTCTTTTCATCACTGTAAAACGCCGATTTCCGATGTTGAAAGAAAAAGGTCCCGCCCATTATTCACGGGTGGAACCGCCTTCGAGATCCAGGATTTCGTTTGTGATTTTCTGTTGACGGCCCTTGTTGTATTCGAGGGTAAGCTGGGCGAGGAGGTCCCGCCCGTTATCGGTCGCAGTCTGCATCGCAAGGGTCCTTGCTGCATGTTCCGCAATCTGGGCATCGAGAATCACCGTGTAGATCCTCAGTCGCAGGACATTGGGAAGGAGGTACTGCACCTGCGAGGCTCGGTCGGGCTCCACAATGAACTCCACGGTGGAGTTCCTCTGTCCGGAAGTGGGGGCCCTGTCAAGTGAGAGCGGAAGGTAGGTCTCATGCACCGTAGGCTGTGAGCCTGCATTCTTGAAATGATTGTACACAAACTCCACCCTGTCGTATTTCCCTTCCAGGAAAGCATCGACCAAACCACTGCCAAGTGTCGCAGCATCATCATAATCGGGAGATGCCGCAATGTGGGAATAGTCCACGGGGCAGCTGTAGCCTATCTTCCTGAGGGCATCGGCGATTCTCTTGCCGATGGGATATACATCCACTTTCACTCCCCCGGCCTCGTACTCCCTCAAGACACGTACGGCCTCCCTGATGGCATTGGCATTGAAACCTCCGCAAAGGGAGGAGTTGGAGGATATGCACACAAGAGCCACGGAGCGGACCTCATCCCGGGGTGTGACGAAGGCGGAGGACGAAGTATCGGTACGCCCTCCCTCATCACTGAGGAGTTCCGCAAGAATGCTGCCGAGGAGTTTTTGGTAGGCGAGGGTGTTGCCTATGGCATTCTGGGCCTTGCGAAGCTTGGCGGAGGCCACCATCTTCATTGCCGAAGTGATCTTCAGCGTTGAATTCACGGAGGCAATCCTGCCTTTTATTTCCTTGAGGGAAGCCATGGGTCGGACTTTGCTATAGTTCTATTGCTCCTTGAAATGCGTCACGATGAGGGCGGCCTCCTCCTCTATGATACGGGCCACTTCCTCATTGTACTTACCCGATTCAAGCACATCCAGGACATCCTCCCTGTGCATAGAGCGCATCTTCTCGAGGAATACCTGCTGGAACTCCCGCACCTTGGAAATCGGAATGTCCTTCATCAGGGCACGGGTGCCGCAGTACAGGATCGCTATCTGCTCCCCTACGGGCATCGGGGAATACTGTGGCTGGATCAGCAGTTGCTGGTTCTTCCTTCCCTTGTCGATTGCCATGGCGGTCACCTTGTCCATGTCGGAGGAGAACTTGGTGAAGGACTCCAGTTCATTGTACTGCGCCTGGTCGATTTTGAGGGTACCTGCCACCTTCTTCATGCTCTTCACCTGGGCGGAGCCACCCACCCTGGACACCGAGATGCCCACATTGATGGCGGGACGGAGGCCCTGGTTGAACAGAGATGACTCCAGGTAGATCTGTCCGTCGGTAATGGAGATGACGTTCGTGGGGATGTAGGCCGAGACGTCGCCGGCCTGGGTCTCGATGATGGGAAGGGCCGTGAGTGAACCGCCGGCCTTGACCTTGCCCCGAAGACCTTCCGGAAGGTCATTCATCTTCTCGGCAACCTCTTGCTGGCCTATTATCTTGGCAGCCCTCTCAAGAAGGCGGGAGTGCAGGTAGAACACGTCACCCGGGTAGGCTTCCCTACCGGAGGGACGCCTCAGGATCAGGGATACCTCCCTGTATGCGACAGCCTGCTTGGAGAGGTCGTCATACACCACGAGAGCGGGTCTGCCGGTGTCCCTGAAGTACTCACCGATGGCAGCACCCGAGAAGGGTGCGAAATACTGCAGCGCAGCCGGGTCCGCAGCGGTAGCGGCAACCACGATCGTATAGTCCATGGCCCCCTTCTCACGCAGGGTGGAAACTATGCTCGCCACTGTACTTCCCTTTTGGCCCACGGCCACGTAGATGCAATAGACGGGTTTCCCCTTCAGGTACTCCGACCTCTGGTTGATGATGGTATCGATGGCGATGGCGGTCTTTCCGGTCTGGCGGTCACCGATGATAAGTTCCCTCTGTCCCCTTCCTATAGGGATCATGGCGTCGATTGCCTTGAGCCCGGTCTGGAGAGGCTCGCCCACGGGCTGGCGGAAAATCACGCCCGGGGCCTTTCTCTCAAGGGGCATGCTGACCGTCTCCCCCTCTATCTTCCCCAGGCCGTCGAGCGGATTGCCGAGAGGGTCCACGACCCTTCCGACCATCTGCTCTCCCACAGGGATGGAGGCGATCGTCCCGGTACGCTTCACCGTCATTCCCTCTTTCACCTGGTCCGTAGGCCCCAGGAGCACGGCTCCGACATTGTCCACTTCCAGATTCATGACCACGGCCCTGATTCCGTTCTCGAACTCGAGAAGTTCCCCGGCCTCGGCATTGAGCAGTCCGTAGATGCGGGCGACTCCGTCACTTATCTGAAGGACTTTCCCGACCTCCTCGTACTTGACGGAGAGGTTCACGGTGCTGAGCTGCTGGAGGAGGATTTCGGAAATCTCGCTGGGTTTAATTGTGTTTTGAGCCATATCCTACGCTGTTTTTGCGGTAATGATAAGAAAGAGAGAGTGTGTGTGATGAAGGGAAATGCCTATACAATCCTGCGGTTCTTCTGGTTGAACTCTTTTCTCAGGGTTTTCAGCTGGGTCGCAACGGAGCCATCCACCCTGAAATCCTCCATCGTGAGGATGAACCCGCCGATGATGGACGGGTCAACCTTGGAGTCGATGATGAATGTCCCCCCGTAGAGGTCCTGGGCGATGAGGCGAATCTTTTCCCCGAGGGACTCGGGAGCGGGAACCGCCGTAATGAGGGTGCCGAAGCGCACGCCCCTGGACTTGTAGTACAGGTCGATGAAGTCCTTGAGGATGAAGCGCAGGTCCCCTTCCCGGCCATTGCGGATGACAAGGGAGAGAAAGGAGTCGAAAGTCTCGGAGCACTCCCCGCCAAGGGCGGCATGAAGAAGGGACAGCTTCTCGGAGGGGGACACGGTCAGCTGGTCGGAAAGGGCCTTCTGGAGAGAGGGGACAGCGGAAAGGGCCTTTTCCAGGTTCTTCGCCTCCACGAGTACAATGACAGCATCTTCCCTCCCGTCCGCAAAGCGGAGGAGGGCCTTGGCATACCTTGACGCTATGATTCCAGTATTCACCTCAGAGTTGTTTCCGTACGCTAATTATCCTTCGGGGCGGAAGGGTTCCCGCCCTTTTTCAGTTCATCGAGAAGCACGTCGATGTAGTGCATCTGTCCCTCATCAGTTGAGAGGTCACGCCTTGTCACCTTCTCGGCCATATTGATGGAAAGGAGGGCCACTTCCTTGCGTATATCCATAAGGGCCGCTTCCTTCTCGGCAGCTATCTCGGTCTTGGCCCTGTCAAGGATCTTCTTGGCCTGGGCCGAGGCCTCCTCCTTGGCGGACTCGATGATGGCCTTCTTGGCATCCGACGCCTCCTTGAGGATCCTGGCCTGCTCAGCCTTGGTCTTGTCCAGGATGGCCTGCTGCTCGACACCGAGATTCCGGATCCTGTCCTCCGCTTCCTGGGCAAGTTTCAGGGACTGGTCGATATGTTCGGTCCTCTTGTCCACCATCCCGGTAATGATCGGAAAACCGAACTTCCACAGGATGAAGAAGACAATGCCGAAGATAATGACCATCCAGAACAGGAGGCCGCTGTCCGGTGTTATGAGGTTCATGCTACTTCAGGACTATTGCCAGCAGACAGACGATGATTGCGAAGAGGGCTGCACCCTCTATCATACCGGCGGCGATAATCATGCTGGTACGCACGTTTCCCGCACACTCGGGCTGACGGGCAATAGCCTCCATCGAGGAAGTACCGATCTTTCCGATTCCGTAACCGGCGGCGAAGGCTGCAAGGGCAGCTCCAAGGGCGGCTCCCACCTTGCCCAGAACCGCAAGACCTGCGGCCTGAAGAAGAATAATCATACTAATCATAATTCCGTATTATTTGTTTGTTTATTATCGTCTTCTAAATCTCAGTGCTCACCCTTCTGGCGGGCAAGTCCTATGTATATTGAGGAGAGCATCGTGAATACGTAAGCCTGGATGAATGCCACGAGGCACTCCAACATGTCGCAGAACACCCCGAAGAACACCGAGACCACCGTCATGGACCCGAAGATGACTCCGCCGTACTTCGCCATAATGAATATGATGCACACC
Source organism: uncultured Bacteroidales bacterium (assembly GCA_905235445.1). Classification (GTDB taxonomy): domain Bacteria; phylum Bacteroidota; class Bacteroidia; order Bacteroidales; family UBA932; genus Cryptobacteroides. Next base: position 6,647 of record CAJOLJ010000014.1, on the reverse strand, counting down.
ATGGAAAGTATGAGGATGTGCCCAGCCATCATGTTTGCGAAAAGCCTTATGGTCAGGGACACGGGCTTCATAACCGCGCTGAACACCTCGATAATGGGCATTATCGGCTTCAGGAGCACAGGTACATCGGGTGCGAAAATGTCCTTGTAGTAATGCTTCGTACCGAAAAGGTTGACGGTAAGGAACGTGCAAAGGGCAAGGAACATCGTAATGGCTATATTGCCGGTGAGGTTCGCCCCTCCGGGGAAGAACGGCACAATCCCGAGGAAATTGTTGAGCAGGATGAAAAGGAACGCCATGCACAGGTACGGCGAGAACCTCCTGTAGTCCTCCTCCCCTATGCTTTCCCTGGCCATGTTGTGGACCATCATGATGATGGGTTCCATGTATGCGGCAATCCCGCGGGGGGCCTCCTTGAGGGCATCGTGTGTCTTGTACCAACGGGCGGTCAGAAGGATGACCACAAGCAGCAGTATGCTGCTCATCATCAGCGAGAGGACATTCTTTGTGATGGATATGTCAAAGGGACGGTTGCCCTCACTGTCCACCACCTTGCCCTCGTGCTTCTGTCCTGTTCCCGCTATATGATAGCCCCTATACTCTTCCCCTCCCTCGAGATGGCGGGAACTGAAGACGGTGATCCCGTCATTCCTGGAGATGAGGATTACCGGAAGATGTATGGCTATGCTGTGTTCCCCCCAGTCGGTGATGTGCCACTCGTAGGAATCCATTATATGGGAGAAGATGATATCGGGCACATCGATGTCGCCTTCCTGGGCTGCCGTAGCGGCGCCCTCGCTTTCCTGGGCGAGCAGCTTCGTCGGGGCGCACAGCGGCTCCCCCGCCATCAAAACGATGGATAGCAGGACCCTTAAAAGATATGACCTTCGTCTCGATATCAATTTGAAGAGGATTGTTTGGGAACCTCGGCGCACACGCTCACTTTATTGTCCATGACCATGGCAAAACCGGAGAGCACCTCCTGGCTGGACTCCTTACCGTCCTGGCGGTACTTTATCTTTCCCGGGGAGAGGGACGTAATGAGGGGAGCATGGTTCCTGAGCACCTCGAACTCCCCCACGACACCCGGAAGGAAGACGCAGTCCACCCTGCAGGATAGGACCATCCTGTCGGGTGAGATTATTTCAAGAAGGATATCCGCCATCGGAGAACTGTAAATATAAGAGAGTGTGAGAGTGTCGCCTATGAAAGCATCAAGTGTTACAGCTTGGCCTGGGATAGTATGTCCTCGCCTTTCCTGATGGCATCCTCTATCGTCCCGACGTTCAGGAAAGCCTGCTCGGGAAGGTAGTCCACCTCCCCGTCAAGTATCATGTCAAAACCTTTTATGGTGTCATCTATATCCACCAGTGCTCCTGGAACTCCAGTGAACTGCTCCGCCACGAAGAAAGGCTGGCTCAGGAACCTCTGGACCCTCCTCGCACGGTTCACCGTGGTGCGGTCCTCGTCGGAAAGCTCGTCCATGCCGAGGATGGATATGATGTCCTGGAGTTCCTTGTTCCTCTGGAGAATCTGCTTGACCCTCTGGGCTGTATTGTAGTGATGCTCACCCACGATGTTGGGGTCAAGAATCCTGGAAGTGGACTCGAGGGGGTCCACAGCAGGATAGATGCCCATCTCGGTAATCTTTCTGCTGAGTACCGTGGTGGCGTCAAGGTGGGAGAACGTGGTCGCCGGAGCAGGGTCGGTAAGGTCATCGGCAGGGACATACACCGCCTGGACCGATGTTATGGAACCGTCCTTGGTGGAAGTGATCCTCTCCTGCATCTTGCCCATCTCGGTAGCCAGGGTGGGTTGGTAACCCACGGCGGAGGGCATTCGCCCAAGGAGTGCGGACACCTCGGACCCTGCCTGGGTGAAACGGAATATGTTGTCTATGAAGAACAGTATGTCCTTGGGACCTGCGTCACCCTTATTGTCCCGGAAAGACTCAGCGAGTGTAAGGCCGGAGAGGGCCACCGAGGAACGCGCTCCCGGCGGTTCGTTCATCTGGCCGAACACCATCGACACCTGGGACTTCTCCACCTCGGCAAGGTCCACTTTGGAAAGGTCCCACTGTCCCTTCTCCATCCCTTCCAGGAATTCCTTCCCGTAACGGATGACACCGGACTCTATCATCTCCCGCAGCAGGTCGTTTCCCTCACGTGTCCTCTCCCCGACCCCGGCGAATATCGAGAATCCGTTATGCTTCTTTGCGATATTGTTGATGAGCTCCTTGATGAGCACGGTCTTTCCTACGCCTGCGCCTCCGAACAGTCCGATCTTCCCGCCCTTGAGGTACGGCTCAAGAAGGTCAATGACCTTGATTCCCGTGAAGAGGACTTCCTGGGAAGTCGTGAGGTCCTCGAACTTCGGGGGCACCCTGTGTATGGGCAGGGCCCCTTCCCGGTCCAGTTCCCCCAGACCGTCTATGCTGTCCCCCGTCACATTCATCACCCGGCCCCTTATCTGGGCCCCTGTCGGCATGGAAATGGGAGCGGCAGTATTCTCGACCTCCATCCCCCGGCGAAGCCCGTCCGTCGAATCCATGGCAACGGTCCTGACCGTATCCTCCCCGATGTGCTGATGCACTTCCAGCAGAAGCGTCCTTCCGTCAAGGCGGACGACTTTCAGGGCATCATGGATGCGTGGCAGTTCGGCCTGCTGGAACTCCTCCTTCCCGAAATCGAAGTGGACATCCACTACCGGACCTATTATCTGGGAAATGTGACCTATGGCTACTGTGGCACTACCTTCTGAATCTGGCATAGCAAAAGTTTTTGGCTGTCATCCATTAAGCGTTTGAATCATCCGCAAAGTTAAAAAAAAGGCTCTCAATTGATACTTTTTCCGTCCAAAGAATGAATCTTGACGTAATTTGATATGGAAAGCATCCGCCCCGGTGGTGGAGCGGATGCCGTTTGATCCTTGAAGAAGACCTTGTTAAGCTGGCTTGCTTACTTTATCTTCTTGTAGCCATAGCATGCGTTGTCGCCAAGGTCCATCTCGATCTTCATGAGACGGTTGTACTTGCAGATGCGGTCGGTCCTGGAGAGGGAACCGGTCTTGATCTGGCCGCTGTTGGTAGCGACTGCGATGTCTGCGATGGTGGTGTCCTCAGTCTCACCGGAACGGTGGGAAGTGACGGTGGTGTAACCGTTGCGATGAGCCATCTCGATGGCGTCGAGGGTCTCGGTGAGGGAACCGATCTGGTTGACCTTGATGAGGATGGAGTTTCCTGCACCCATTTCGATACCCTTCTTCAGATACTTGACGTTGGTCACGAACAGGTCGTCACCCACGAGCTGGCAGCGGTCGCCGATCCTCTTGGTGAGACGGACCCAGCCTTCCCAGTCTTCCTCGCTCAGACCATCCTCGATGGAGTCGATGGGATACTTGGTGATGAGCTGCTCGAGATAGTCGATCTGCTCGTCGGAGGTGAGCTTCTTGCCGTTGGGATCCTTGAGCTTGCCGCCCTTGAGCTGCTTGTAGTCATAGTAGAAGGTGTCACCCTCCTTGAAGCAGAACTCGGAAGCTGCGCAGTCCATGGCGATGGTAACGTCCTTTCCGGGCTCGTAACCAGCCTTCTTGATGGCCTCGATGATGCAGTCGAGGGCGTCATCTATACCGTCGAGCTTGGGTGCGAAACCGCCTTCGTCACCGACTGCGGTGGAAAGGCCGCGGCCCTTGAGGACCTTCTGGAGGGCATGGAATACCTCTGCTCCGATGCGGACTGCCTCCTTCTCGGAGGGAGCGCCCACGGGACGGATCATGAACTCCTGGAAAGCGATGGGAGCGTCAGAATGTGCTCCGCCGTTGATGATGTTCATCATGGGAACAGGGAGGACATATGCGTTGGTACCGCCAAGATACCTGTACAGGGGCTGGCCGAGATACTCAGCTGCAGCCTTTGCCACTGCGAGGGATACTCCGAGGATGGCGTTTGCACCGAGGTTGCACTTGGTGGGGGTTCCGTCGAGCTCCAGCATAACCTTGTCGATTGCCCTCTGCTCAGTTGCGGGCATGCCGAGGATGGCGGGAGCGATCTTCTCATTGATGTTGTCGACAGCTTTCAGAACTCCCTTGCCGCCGTAGCGCTTGGGATCACCGTCACGAAGCTCAAGAGCCTCATTTTCACCCGTGGATGCTCCTGAAGGGACAGCTGCTACACCGATGATGCCGGACTCGAGGACGACTTCTGCCTCAATTGTGGGGTTTCCTCTGGAATCGAGGATCTCCCTACCTGTTACTTGAACGATTCTCATGTGTTGATTATTAAAAAATTAAGATTTCAGTCAATTTCCCTTCCTCCCTAAGGGGAAGGGACTGCGTAATTTGCTGCAAAGAATAGGCCATTGGGCCATTCAACGGGCCTGCAAATTTAGTAAGATTATCTGAACATTTAAATTATCCGATCCTCAGAGTCCACCAAAAAGACACTACTGTGTGGGCACCCTATGCCCCTCTCACAATAGCCGGCCCACGGCTCTTCCCGATTTCCACTGCACTTTCCCGTATCCGTATCTCTTGCAGCCGCTAACTGTTATCCTCAAGTGGGTCGAACTGAGAGCTGTTGCCAAAAGGGAAGGCCCCCTCTTCTTAGGACCTTCCCTCATTTTGCCGTTATTGCCGCATGAATAGGCGGGTTGCTTTACCTCTCAAAGGCAGCAGGAGACACACTTAGCGGATGTCATCCTTCACCCTCATCACCTTGATTCCGTTTATGGACCTACTCGCCTTCACATACTCCTCTATGGACTTGGGATCCACTATCACCTGCATCTTTCCCATCGAAGCGTGCATGAACCCCACTTTCTTTCCGTTTGGATAGGAGGGGTCGTCCTGGACATAAGCCATGACCACGTGGGCTATGTCAAGGCCCTCGACCGTGGACATGTAAGCGATGATATCCCCGGTTTTGATGAGAGGGGCCGCCTGTGCTATCCTATCCTGGGGGATATAGGTCATGGGTGTTTCATTGAGGGTTTTCTCCACCTGGGAAATCACCTCGAGGTCATGGGAGGAGACAGGGTCCGTCTGAGCATCCTTGAGGTGCTTGTAAGAGGAGGGATGACGGCTCATGTATGAAATCGGATGGTCATACACTTCCCCGCCTAGGTCGAGGGTTATGTCCCTCAGTATGCCCCTTTTCTCTCCCTGACGAATCCACTCCGTCGTATAATGAATTCTGTCAGAATAGTTCTCGGCAACTCCGTCACGGTAACGGCTAAGCCGTATGTTTTCGGCGAGGGCAGGGAAAGTCGCCTTGCCCTGCTTTGCAGTAATGGCGAGGTCCATCACCGTCTCCACATACAGGATGCAGTCCGTCTGGGTCAGGTATACCCTGACCTGCTCATGGTCCCCTCCTTCCAAGGTTCCCGCCACATACGGCTGCCCAAGAAGGTCGGATGCTGCCTTGAACATAAGCTCGGGAGTGGGAAGGTTCCTCTGGGCGACAAGGGAAGATAGTATCTTCTCGGCGAGGAGCGAGTCAGCGGGGGTTGTCACCACTTCATATTTTGGTTGTGTTGCAGCCTGTCCCACATTTCCCCTGCAGGAGAAAATGAGTCCGAGGGCAAGTGTACAAGATAAAACGAGAAGGATTCTTTTCATTGGAAGAGGAGAGTATTTGCCATCAAGTGCCAGCGGATTCCGTTAAGGGACCGCTTCCAGGCACAAATATACAAAAACTTAACTTTCAATATGGATGGGAAAGGGGACCGGACATCCTATTTTACTTCAGGATAGTACTCGAGGTGAGTATGCACGGCCTTCTCAAGAAGAGAGAGGCTCTCCCGGGAATTTGCGGCAACAAGAAGGGAAGGGCGGCGAAGCGAGGGAAGAGCCCCGTCAAAGGAGGCGGCGTACCCGCCTGCTTCCTTAAGAATCAGAAGGCCCCCCGCATAGTCCCATGGCTGGAGCCTCATCTCGAAATACAGTTCCACATCTCCCCTGGCAAGAAGACAGAGTTCAAGGGCGGCGGAACCCCACCTGCGGAGGTCGTTGCATCCCATGTACACATCATAAATGATACGGGAACAAGTCTGTGCGAACTCTTTATGATAGGTACTCATGGCCGTGCAGAAAAGAGCCTGCCTGAAGGGCCTTGTCGATACGTGTATCCTTTCACCGTTCATGAATGCCCCCTTGCCTTTGCAGGCAGAGTAAAGTTCATTCCTCCATGGACTGTACACAACTCCCAGAACAATCTCTCCCCTGTACTCCAGTCCCACGGAAATGCAGCAATCAGCAATCCCCCTTGCGTAATTGGCAGTACCGTCAATGGGATCGATTATCCAGGTATAGTCGGAGGAGGGAGCATTGAGGTCCTCTTCCTCGCAGAAGAACCCGCTACCAGGCAGGAGGAGGGAAAGTTTCCCTGTCAGGAAATCCTGTACCGCGACATCGGATGAGGTCACGATGTTCTCGATATGCTCCTCTTTCACCGATACCGTGAAATGGTCCCGGGACATGAGGGAGGAAGCCTGCTTGACTATATCTATGACGAAAGGAAGTATGGTGTCATACATGGCGTAAAAGAAGTGTATTTGAAGTAAAACGGATGTAATATGGCGGGACCATAAATGAAAACATCCCGACTGCTGTAGTGCAATCGGGATGTCGAAGAACGGCGGCGACCTACTCTC
>CAJOLJ010000013.1 GCA_905235445.1 uncultured Bacteroidales bacterium | reverse complement strand
ATCACTGTACGGTTGTTGCCGAAAACACTGTACGATTGTTGCCAATCTTACTGCACTTCTGCTTTCCAAAATCACTGCACGGCTCCTTGCCGGTCACACCATATCGACCAGATGGTGAGTTTCAACTGGAATCCTGGCCAGCGTTTCAGCCTCCAGTCTTCGGCGAAGGTAGGCTACAATTACTTCTATGCGCCGTCGCTGGACCAGAAGAATGTCGGTGTGGAATGGGCCTTTGACCTCAGCACCAACGTTGTACTTTGGAAAGGGGCGAGGGCTTTCACCTCCGGCAGCATCTCCGGCGGGGAAACTACCCTCCAGCGCACCTATCACGGTGTTGACTATGTGTACTCCCTGGGCCTGAGGCAAGGCTTCCTCCAGAACCGGCTTATCCTGACTGCTACGGCTGTCATGCCCTTCCAGAACCGGTATTATGGCCCTACGCGGGACACATACGCCGAGAACTACTACCAACATAACGAATCCTGGTACTGCTCCCGCCAATTCCGCATCGGTCTCACCTGGCGCTTCGGCAAGACCAGCATCAACCTCAAACACGCGAAGAAGACCGAGGTGAGCGATAAACTTTGATTATCAACAGCTAATCACTACCGATAAAATGTGATAAGGGAAATGCACTACTTCCCAAGTTGGGAAGTACATATTTGCCAATTGTGGCAAGTGACAAATCAACCTTTATTTCGTGTTTTCATGGTTGATAAATGTGAGAAAACGGTAGAAAGAATGGTACTTGTACTGTATAATAAACCTGTTTATCACTATTGTACAACACTAAATGATGAAAAGGTAGGGGAGTACCATTTTAAAACATCTCATTATTCGTGTGAATTATTCAAAAACACGTATAATGAAAAAATGCCGTGCAATCTACACCCTCATGACTGAGCCAGATTTTACCTACGACAAGATTTGCGAGCTTTGTGACTGTTCTAGGAACAGCTTGCGTAATTGGGTTAACGAGATAAACTCTGGAAGCATATGCAGATTCTTGAGTGAACATATGTACAAGAGGCAGAGCGTGATGATGATAAAAAGAGATGAGATTGATGCGAAGATTGAAGAAGTTGCTCCGCCAAATGCGCAGTATGTGAGGGAACTTTTGGCAAAGGATTTCCAGATTGACAGGAGTTTAACCCAGGTGAGGCATTTCCTCCATCAGTGTGGCTACAAATTCATCCGGATGGGGCATGTTCCTGGTAAGGCAGATCCTGAAGCTCAAGAAACGTGGCTTAAAGAAATGGAAGAGACCGTCTTCCTGCAGGTGAACGATGGCAAGGCGCACCTTCTTTTCTCTGACGCCTGCCACTTTGTGCTAGGCGCATTCGTCACTAACGCATGGTGTAAAACTCGAAAGTTCCTGAAGTCTGGAGCTGGACGAAACAGGATTAATGTCTTGGGATCGGTCGATGCTACTTCCAAGGATTTCACCCACATCGAGAACACAACCTATATCGATGCCAATGTAGTTAAAGACTTGTTAAAGAAGATTCGAGAAAAATATGGTCCCGGTGAAAAGATATACATGGTAATGGACAATGCAAGGTATCAGCATTGTCAGGCGGTAGAAGATTATGCAAAGAGCCCAGAAATAAATATACAAATAATTTTTCTGCCTAGTTATTCGCCGAACTTGAATATCATAGAGCGCGTTTGGCGATTCGCCAAGAAAACCATTCTTTATGGGAAGTACTTTCCTACAGTAAAAGAGTTTCACGAAACTATACGGTCTTTCTTCTCTGAACTGAACTGCAAGTATCAGAAGAATCTAGAGAGTTTACTAACATTGAATTTTCAAAGATTCTGACCAAGTGCTATGCACAAAATGGTCCCTTTTCAAGTATAAGTTTTGTCAGACGATTGGTCTTGGATGACGAGTTCTTAAGGACTGATAATATTAATAGCTGGATGTTTTGTTTAAAACCTCAGACAACAGAGGAGCCTCTTTTCCTCGCAGTTGAATTTGAAGCAGAAGATAAAGAGGTGTATCTGTATTCGGTTGAAATATCAGAAGAGGGAATTCAGAAAGAAATCCTCAAGACCTCTGGAACTCATAATCCGGGCATTACTATATTTGAACGAACGGCCCATAAAGTAATCCTCAAAGATGATATCACCCAAGAGATGGGGGGAATTGTCAATAACTGGATTAGCGAGCATCCTTTTGCCTCGTTGTTTACAATCAACAGCAACGTGCAATTGTTGAATCATACAGCTATCATCTCATCCCAGAAATGGTTTAGGGAGAAACTAATTGTTGCCGGTTTGAATTCTTTCCAACCAGACATTATTACGAAGTTGAAGAATCATCCTAAGCAACTGAAGTTTGCCACGGACATGTTTTCGGAGATAGGATTGGGCCTAAATGGTATAGAGGTTAAGACGGAGAACTTTGATAAATGGCTGGCGGCTAATCCCCAAGATAATAATATACAATCTAAGTCAGATAAGATGCCGGATGACATGGTGCTGTCGAAGATTGTCAATAATAGAAATGTGTCTGCAATAACATTGGAAAAGGGAATAAGAAAAGTGAGTGAGCTTGTATTTAAGCAGGCAGGCGTTGAAGGCTATTCGCGCGATATGGATATCCAATCGCAATCGGATGGAACAGTACGTCTTCTTATCTTGGCTCCATATCTTTATAGTGCCGTTTATGAAGGTGCGACCATAGTTGTAGATGAGTTGGATAACAGTATTCATCCTCATCTTGTGAGGGAATTGGTACGTTATTTCGCTGATAAAGAGACTAATGGTCAATTAATCTTCTCCACTCACGAGACTTGCATCTTGGATCAGGCATTTATGCGGCCTGATGAGGTGTGGTTTGTGGAGAAAGTTAATGGAGAGAGCCATCCATACTCTTTGAATGACTTCAAAATTCATAATACAATAAGCATTGAGAATGGGTATATGGCAGGTAGATTTGGGGCAATCCCGTTTATTGGAACACTCAATTTCTGATGGCCTCGGACAATCTTACATATCAAAAGCAACCAGGGAAGACTCCTCTGCGTAAGCCTATAGCGGTGGTTCCTAATAAACAACAAAAGCAAGGAACAACCGGTGTCCAAACGCCCTATTCAAAGGAACATGAAAAGGGTAAAGCGGTGCTGGTACCTGCTATTGTGTACGTGTTATCAGGAGGGACGACCAGAGAGAAGGTGTATTTCCAAGCTTTGAGGAATGACAAGATTCTGAGTTCATGTGTTCAAGTTCTCTTCCAAAGCAAAGAGGGACAGGGCTTACAGCCTTATCAGATGGATGAGATATGGCAACGGGGGCGCTAACGGGGTACGATAACGGTTGAAGGCAAAGATTATAGGCTGAGTAAAGTAGATAAGGTATTTCTAGTGACTGACGTGGATGAATTTGAAGCACAGTTGGTAAAGATACTATCTCAGAAAGCGAAGGTTGACTATAGCCAATGGATAATCAGCAATCCCTGTATAGAGATATGGCTGTACTACTGTTTTAAGAAGAATCTCGCTCCAGAGTTACTAAAGCTACGTTATGTATATAGGGCACGTCGGAGTCAGAGGTTGAAACAACTCAATAATGATCTTATAAAAGGCGGGACTGACCCGAGAAAAGCCTTTGACAATGTACTTGCGGGAATTGCAAACAGTAAGGAGCATTACCGTACAGGGCAATATGGGATCCCGAAGTTCCTCGCAACGTCCTTTCATCTGATGATGGAACAGATTCAGGAGTTTATCATCGAAAGGGGGCACTAGTTTGAGGAATATCAGGAGGCGAAGAGAAAGAAAATTGAGGCTTTCTTGAAAGGTGAATGAATGATTACAATGAGGTCTTATTCAAATTTTTAGTCATGCCGTAGAAAACCGGGTCCGTACTACAAATTTCGGAAATTTGCGAAATTAACATTTCGCCCCTAGGATACGTTCTAGGGGCGATTAATCGCATTCTAGGGGTACGGAGTATGTAAAACTTGAGGGTATGGGCACTGCCTGGGAAAATGCACGTTTCACCAAATTTGAAAAAGAGTCAAAAAATGCCGAAAGCTGAGTATGCTTTTCTTTGAATCATATCGCAGAGATAGGGGTTTCTTCCTGCAATTCCTGGAAACAAATATTGTCCTTCGGGGAGAGGGGGCAAAAAAAAGAAAGTGCCGCACGATAGCGACACTTCCGGGCATAAAAAAAAGTGGTGCTGGCAGGAGTTGAACCGGCGACACATGGATTTTCAGTCCATTGCTCTACCACCTGAGCTACAGCACCATTTTTTGTTTGGGATTGCAAATATAGGTACTTTTCAGTTATCTGCAAACTTTTCGCCGATTTTTTTGATTATTTTTCTTTGCGTTCCCTCCTTCCACTGCCATCCCTTTCCTGCCTATGGACGGGAAGTGATTGTCTGTAAAGTGTTTGACTTCACTTTGTGCCACTATCCCAACATTGGGTCCATTGACGTAGGAAAAAGGACCCGGGGCCTTCTGGCCAGCCTCTGGCCTTGGGGTCCCGGGTATGGTTGTCCTTCCATTATGAAGGTAGAGGGCTATTCGCTTGTTGCGGCCTCAAGTTTACGGAGCATACTGAACATCACGACACCTGCGATTACGCAAAGTCCCATCAGGATGGCCCAGTTGGCCCACAGCGGAACTGCCTTCCACAGAAGTCCGGGTATGGAACTGAGGTAGTTGCCGACGGCTGTCGAGGCGAACCACAGTCCCATCATCAGGCCCTTGTACTTTGGCGGGGCGACCTTCGAGACGAAGGAGATGCCCATCGGGGAGAGCAGAAGCTCGGCGAATGTCAGGACCAGGTATGTTCCCATCAGGTACGTGGGAACCACGGGATCCGGGGATACCGTTCCGTTAAGCTGGGCAGGGGAGGCCTGTCCCAGGGATGCGAATATCATGACCAGGTAGCCTAGGGCGGCGACGAACATTCCGAGCCCGATCTTGGCTGGTGCGGAAGGCTCCTTGCCCTTTTTGGCGAGGGCCGAGAAAACCGCCATGCTCACCGGGGTGAGGGCAACGACGAAGAACGGGTTGAACTGCTGGAAGAGCTGGGGGAAGATGTCCAGGGGATTGGGAAGGCCCCTGAAAATCATGTAGGCTCCTATCCAGAGAACCGCCGTAATGCCTCCGAAGATGATCTTGCTAGTGCTCTTCTCTGACTGGAAAGTGGCGAAAATCGTGTATACGGAAGCTGCGATGAGGGCAAGGGCCCAGATGTTGAACCCTATCCTTGTCCATCCCACGGCCTGGCTCTGGGTGTAGTCACGTGCGAACCAGGTAAGGGAAGACCCGTTCTGGTGGAATGCCATCCAGAAGAAGATCACGACTGCGAATACCAGGCACAGGGCGACGATGCGGTCCTTGGTCTGCTTGGGGGTGAGCTCCACGTAGTTCGTGTCGGCCTTGGCCTTCTGCTTGGCATTGACGTCAGCGTGCTTGAACCAAGCCCTGCAGGAGAAGTAGATTGCGATGGAGACAATCAGGGAGACGCATGCCACGGCGAACCCCATGTTGTAGGAGGAAGAGAGATGCTCGATGTAGTAGCTGCTGAAAGCGCCCAGGTCCATGGCCTGGACATCGCTTCCTGGCATCATCTTGGCGAAAGCGGCGAGCCTGTCCCCGTTCTCGGGGGTGATGGTCCCGTCCAGGAACTGATGGGCGAGGGCCGGGATGTCAGCCTTGTAGATGAGGCCGGCCTTGCCGAGGAACTTGTTGGTGATGGCCGTGGCTGCGGAGGGGGCGAACATCGCTCCGATGTTTATGGCCATGTAGAAGAGGCTGAATGCGGAGTCCCTCTTGGCGGCGTACTTGGGGTCGTCGTAGAGGTTGCCGACCATGACCTGGAGGTTCCCCTTGAAAAGTCCGGTTCCCACTGCGATGAGAGCCAGGGCACCGAACATGAGCACCATCCCAGCGGTATTGGCCCCGGTCGGGATGGACAGGAATACATAGCCGAGGAACATAATGCAGATTCCGGTGACTACGCACTTCCCGAATCCGATCTTGTCTGCGAGCCATCCACCGACTACCGGCATGAAGTATACCGCAGCCAGGAAAATGGCGTAAATCTGGCCTGCCGCCGCCTGTCCGAGGCCGAACTTGGCCTGGAGGAACAGCATGAAAATGGCTAGCATCGTGTAGTAGCCGAATCTCTCACCGGTGTTTGCGAGCGCCAGTGCGAACAGGCCCTTTGGTTGTCCTTTGAACATGATGATGTGTTGTATGAAAAATTAAGTTGTTGATTCCAGGGGCGTTAGCTTGTCACTTTCTCGAGCCACTTGACCATTCCGAACATTACGCCCATAGATATCAGGCACAGCAGCAGGAATACTCCCCAGCAGTATCCAAGAGGCATGACGTTGTACATCTTGGGACCGAGGAAGAGGAAGAGGTTGCCTACTGCGGTGGCACCCAGCCACAGGCCCTGACAGAGGCCCTGCATGTTCTTGGGAGCGACCTTGGATACGAAGGAAAGTCCGAGAGGGGAGATGAAGAGTTCCGCCACTGTGAGGAAGAAGTAAGTCACTATCAGTACCCAAGGTCCCGCCTTGACCGCATTCTGCGCATCGGTGGGAAGGCCGAGGAAGTCGTTTGCGGAAGGATAGCCCATCTTGAAGGAGAAGAGTGAAAGGAACAGGTATGCCATGGCGGCGATGCCCATGCCGTAGGCTATCTTGCGGGGAGTGGAAATCTGCTTTCCCTTCTTTGTCAGGGCCGCGAAGAACCACATGATGACAGGGGTCAGCACAATCACGAAGAACGGGTTCACCGCCTGCCAGATCTCGGGGGCGATGGAGGAGGTGTTGACAAAGTCACGGGCGAACATCGACAGGCTCTGTCCGTTCTGGTGGAAGGAGAACCAGAAGAAGATGACTACCCCGAGCACGGCGAAGAGTGCGTACATCCTCTGCTTGATTTCCTTGGCCATTGCCCGCTTCTCTTCCTGGGTGTATTCGACGGACACAACCTGCGCCTTCTTTCCGGGAGTGGGGAATACCTTCTTGGTGACGAGGAAGATGATAAGGGAAATGAGCATCGCTGCGACGGATGCTATGAAGGAATAGTGTATCCCGGAATTGAAGTAATCCAGGTAGTTGGTGCAGAAAGTCCCGACTGCATCGAGGTTCGTGGGGTCGAGGGTCATCCCGGCATCGGCAGCCTGGGAAACGAGGTTGGCGGGAACGTTCCCGGTATTTATGAACTCATGGCAGAGTTTGGGGAGCTGGGAATTGTAACGAAGGCCGTGCACACCTAGCCACCACTGCCTGAGGAGCGGGGCTACGAACGGGGCGATGAGTCCTCCGATATTGATGAAGACGTAGAAGATCTGGAATCCGGAGTCCCTCTTGTCCTTTGCCTGGGCAAGCGCCTCGGGACCCTTCTTGGCTGCGTCAGCCTCCAGGTTGTCGTACATCTGTCCCACGATGGCCTGCAAGTTGCCCTTGAAAAGGCCGTTGCCGAATGCGATCATGAACAGGGCCACGCAGGTGAAGGAGAGCAGGGCGGCTTTGTTCGCGGGTGTCGCAAGGATCGGGATGGACAGCAGCGCATAGCCGAGGGCCATTATGATGAGGCCTCTCTGGATGGTGCCCTTGTAGTTGGAAGTCCTGTCGGCGATGATTCCTCCGACGAGGCTGAGGATGTAGATTCCCGAATAGAAAATGGAATAGATGAGTCCCGCACTGGTGTCCGAAAGTCCGAACTTCGAACACAGGAACAGCACGAGCACAGCATTCATGATGTAGTAGCCGAACCTCTCTCCCATGTTGCTGAGAGCGGCGGCCAGTAAACCTTTGGGATGTCCTTTAAACATAGGGTTCTTAAGGGTTTGTGTAGTTTATAATATTGAAATTTATATTTTAATATTTATTCGTCATTGATGTGTGCGCCCCCTTGGGGTTGCTCCCCAAGAAAATGCTAAATTAGTAAACCCGTCCGAAAAATACAAATTGGGTTCACTCTTGGGGGGCTCTTCCCTTCGGGACTCTCCCGCGGATATGATTATGTATTGTCGGACCTTTTTTGTAGTTTTGTCATCCGTGAGGTGCTTACCCTCGCTATGAACGCATGGGCGCAAAGACATTCCTTCTATTTTTCAGGCCACTCCAGAGGCTGCCGCTGTCTTTCCATTATAAATGTGGTAAAGCAGTCGGATGGATTGCCTCCGAACTCCTCCATTACAGGAGGGATGTCGTTACGATGAACCTGTCGAGATGTTTTCCGGAGCTGGACTACAAGCAGGTAAGGGCCCTTCGGAAGGACTTCTACAAGCACTTCGGGGAGCTTTTCGCAGAGGCCATGTGGTTCGGGGGGACTGACAGGGACCCCGCAAAGATCAGGAAGACCGGCATTGCAAAGGTGACGAATGCCCCCATGCTTACGGGGGCCCTATCCAGGGGAGACGTGATGCTCCTTTGTTCCCACTTCGGGAACTGGGAACTCACTTCGGGACTGCTTGAGGCGATGAGAGGGGAGGACGGGACCCTGCCGGTAACCCCCGACAAGCCGAAGGTCGTCTACAAGAGGCTCAGGAGCCCTTTCTGGGACGATTTTCTCAGGGAGAACAGGACAGCCCCGCTTCCGCCCGACTACGGCGGATACCTGGAGTCCTCTCAGATACTGCGCTACGCCCTTTCACACCGGGGGGAGAGGAACCTGTACATATTCCCGGTGGACCAGTACCCGTACAGGGGCGCAGCATACTGCACCGTACCGTCGTTCATGAACCAGGAGACCCGTTTCATGACAGGTGCCGCGGCCCTTTCCAGGAAGCTACACATGAGTGTCCTGTATATGAGTTTCGACAGAAAGGAGAGGGGACACTACGAAGTCACTTTCAGGGAGGTCTGCGAGGATGCCTCCAAGATGGGGACGGAAGATATCGTGAGGGTGTATGCGGGGATGCTGGAGGAGGACATCAGGCGAAATCCCTTCAACTACCTCTGGAGCCACAGGCGGTGGAAGAAGCCCGGGGATGCACCCTCCCCGGCAAAGAAAGCGGCAGCAAATAGCGCGACTGCATCCGTGCGACAACAATAATTGCAACATAACACTATCCTTTAATCAAAAAGTATGATCATCAAAGATTTGGAGCCTACGATCGTTTGGAAGAACTTCTACGGGCTCACACAGATTCCCCGCCCCTCAAAGCATGAGGGCAAGGTCCAGGAATATCTCCTCAAGTGGGGGGAGGAACACGGAGTCGAGGTTTTCCGCGACGATACCGGCAACATCATTTTCCGCAAGGGGGCTACCCCCGGTTGCGAGAACATGAGGGGAGTGATCCTCCAGGGCCACATGGACATGGTTCCCCAGAAGACTTCGGATTCCTCACATGACTTTCTCACCGACCCCATCAAGGCATACGTCGACGGGGAGTGGGTGACCGCAGACCGTACCACGCTGGGTGCCGACAACGGAATCGGCGTCGCCATGGGACTTGCCGTCCTCGAAGACGAGAGCATTGCCCACGGCCCCATCGAGGTGCTTGTCACCTATGACGAGGAGACCGGCATGACAGGTGCGAATTCCCTCAAGCCCGGCGTGCTCCAGGGAGACATCCTCATCAACCTCGATTCCGAGGAAGAGGGTGAACTTTGCGTCGGATGTGCCGGAGGACTCGATGCCGTGGCTGACTTCAAGTATTCGACCTCCCCCGTCCAGAAGGGCTACAAAGGTTGCAAGTTCACCGTCAGCGGCCTTCAGGGAGGACATTCCGGAATGGACATCAGCCTCTATAGGGCCAATGCCAACAAGGTGGTCGCACGCATCCTCCTTCCTCTCATCGAGAAGGCAGGAGTCGGTGTGGCTTCCTTCAATGGAGGGTCGCTTCGCAATGCCATTCCTTTCGAGGCCAGTGCAGTCATAGCCGTTCCTCCCCGCAAGATGAAGAAGGTCCGGGAAATCATCCAGGGCATCTTCGCTGATGTGAAGGCTGAGTACATTGACTCCGACCCGGGTGCCAGCCTTGCCGTCGAGGCGGTGGACGTTCCCGCCGAGGTCATCGATCCCGAGGTCATGCTCCGTGCCGTCAAGGCAATCCTTGCCTGCCCCGCCGGAGTCGTGAGGATGAGCCGCACCATGGAAGGCCTCACCGAGACTTCCACCAACATGGCTATCGTAAGGACCTCAAACGGACATATCCTGGTCCATTCCCTGATGCGTAGCGCAGTGGACACTTCCAAGGCATACCTTGCCGAGAGGATGCGCTGCCTCTTCGAGCTCGCCGGTGCGAAGATCGCCATAAAGGGCGGGTACTACGGCTGGACACCCAAACTGGACACCCCGATGAATAAGGTCATGATGGATATGTTCAAGAAGGTCTACGGCCGTGACATGAAGATCATGGCTACCCACGGCGGACTGGAGTGCGCCATCATGGGGGCCAAGTATCCCAACTGGGAGATGGTATCCATAGGACCCACAATCAAGTATCCCCACTCCCCGGACGAGAAGGTGAACATTGCCTCCGTAGCGAGGACATGGGAGTACCTCAAGGCTGTGCTTGCGGCCGTGCCCACCAAGTAGCGGGGCTCCGGACAGATCCCCGGGAATGAATATGACACCCTGCATCTAAAACAACGTTCAAAGCAGTTCTTAATTGAACCACAAGAGGTAGGATCAGGTCAAAAACACCACATTTCAGCACCGAAAAATGACGTTTTCGGTGCTTTTGCGTGTGCGGGGGGCATGACACAAGTCTAACGGATGAAAGTTTCGCAGCACCTTATGTGATGCGTAGCAAAAAAGATAGCGACCGGGGCTATAGTAAACATTTTGTTTTGATGCGGGTTTCCCAGGAAAGAAAATTAATTCTTCGGGAAGGTCTTGGAAAACAAAAAATTATTCCTAAATTTGCAGTCCTTTTAGCGGCCAAAATGTCCTAGAAGGACTTTAATTAATTATCATACAATAAATTACAAACCCAAATGGTAAAACAGTACGAGACCGTTTTCATTGCAACTCCCGTTTTGTCTGATGCCCAGATGAAGGAAGCGGTTGCCAAGTACGTCAATTTCATCAAGGACAACGGTGGTGAGATTGTGTACGAAGAGGACTGGGGCCTGAGGCAGCTCGCCTACCCTATCCAGCACAAGACGTCAGGGTTCTATTACCTGATCGAGTTCAAAGCCGACCCTCAGCTGGTCGCAGCATTCGAGACCCAGTATCGCAGGGATGAGCGCATTCTCCGCTACCTCACTGTCGCTCTGGACAAGAATTCCATCGCATATGCCCAGAAGAGAAGGGCTAACCGCCAGGCAAAGGCTAACAACGAGTAGGAGATAGAATTATGGCAACAACTACTACAACGAACAACAGCGAGATCCGTTATCTCAACCCTCCTACGGTAGAGGTCAGGAAGAAGAAATACTGCCGTTTCAAGAAGGCAGGCATCAAATACGTCGATTACAAGGACCCTGAGTTCCTCAAGAAGTTCCTCAACGAGCAGGGCAAGATCCTTCCCCGCCGCATCACCGGTACTTCCCTCAAGTTCCAGCGCAAGGTTGCCCAGGCCGTCAAGCGTGCCCGTTCCCTCGCCCTCCTTCCTTACGTTACCGACCTTCTTAAATAATCAGAGGAGATACTGTCATGAAGATTATACTTAAGAAAGAAGTGGCCAATCTCGGTCATGTTGACGATATCGTCACAGTAAAGGACGGTTACGCCGTCAATTATCTCGTTCCCCAGGGCTTCGCTATCCCCGCTACCCCCTCCGCCCTCAAGCAGCACGCAGAGACAGTGCGTCAGCGCGCTCACAAGGAGGCAAGGCTCATGGCTGAGGCCGAGGCTCTCGCAAAGAAGGTCTCCGAGACTTCCGTGAAGGTTGCCGCCAAGGTAAGCGAAAACGGAAAGATCTATGGTTCCGTCACTGCTGCACAGCTTGCTGACGCCCTCCAGGCTGCCGGCATCGATGTCGACAAGAAGGACATTACCGTCATCTCCGAGGATGTCAAGGCTCTCGGTGAGTACGAGGCTGAGGTCAAGTGCTACAAGGGAGTCAAGGGAACATTCAAGTTCGAAATCGTAGCGGAAGAGTAATCCCATTCCGGATCCGATAGTAAGTTCAGCCCGTAGGCAGGATGGTCTGTCTGCGGGCTATTGTTTTAGGATGACTCTGGGAACCGGGGTTCTTCGCTGTCTGTGGCCGGATCAAGGGGGCGCAAAGCACCACGGTAAAAGGCCTTCCGGGGGGGGCAATGCTCTTCTCCCCGCCCTCCTATTTCGATATCACGATATGCACTGCACTGAGGGCCGGTATGTTGTACTGGAAGGTGTTGTCCTGGATTGTTATGGGGTCCACTTTCCTTATGGAAGAGGACACCCCGTTCACGTAATAGGGAGTGGCGGTGGTGTAGTTCTTATTTGAAGAGACTACGAATTTTCCCTCGAGGGGCTCATCCATATTCTTGTTCGTCACTATCACATGGATCTCATCGGCACTCTCCGTGCTCGCGGATGCGAACACCCCGGTGTTTTCCCAGGAACCGGACATGGAGGATTCCAGCCTCCACTCCCCGAAAGAGGACTTATTGCCGTCATAGTCCCGGTACAGCTTGAAGGCCGCATCCCCGTAGGAGCCGGGGGAGCCCCAGTGGGAGGCTGCATAGATGTCATACTTGCCGAAGATTCCGAGGACTTCGGCAAGGGCTATCGCCCCTGTTATGTCATCGAACCCGCCGTAGCTGTACTCGGTGAAGGCGAGTTTCGTGGTGGGGGAGTACTTCCTGATTGACTCAAGAATCTTCGGCAGGATCGGAAGGAAGTAATTTGAGGATGTAGCGGTTATCCAACTGTCCTCCTTGTAAGTGTCGTCCCACAGGGAACGGGGGGCCTGCAAGCGGGCTTTCTTGTCCTTGAGAGAATTCGCCGTGGAAGAACAGATCCTCTCATCACCCCTCGCCTCCGGATACCAGTGAAGGTCCAGGACATCCACGAGTGTCTTCCCTTTCTCCTCCGAGGCCTTTGCCATGCTCTCTAGATAGTAGTCAATGAACCAGTCATAGTTGCTTTCAGACTTGATTTTGTCCCAGTCGGGGGCCCCGGCGAAGGACATGTAGCTGGAGTACCCGAATGCCACGAACCCGAAGACGGTGCTCAGCGGGTCCACATCCTTTACCGCGCTTGCAAACTCGATGCTGCGGTCTATGAACTCGGCGCAGGATATATGTTCTGGCACTATCCTCGGATGGGTGGAGTGCCATATGCCGGGCTCGTTGTCAAGGCAGTAGAATATCTTCCCGCCGCCTCCGGCGACGGAGGTGAGGAAGTCCACGCACTCATCCTGGAATACTTTCCCGTCCCCAAGGTCAGGTGTCCGGGAGAATTCCTCCCCCTTGCAGGGAAGGTTCGCCACCCACCTGGACTCGTCACCCTCTGCTACCTCCCCATTCATGTCTGCCGCTACCTTGTAGGCGATGGGTATGGTGAAAAGGGGGACCTGGCCGCTGCCAAGGCAGTTCTTTATGAAGGTAGAGGCTACGGAGCCAGGAGCGTTCCTCTCTGAGCCTTTGATAGAGTACCCTACCAGGAAGTCATCACTGGAGTGGTGCCAGTCCGAACCGGCATTCGATGCGTTATTCTCCCAGTTGAAGCCTGTCGTGCGGTTCCCGCCGAATCGCACCATGGTGGAATAGTCCTCCCCGCTGTGCGAAAAATCATAACTGACATTCAGTCCATAGATGTACTCGCTTATTTTCCCGGAGGTCCCGCTGGCATCTATCGTATACACTACATCAGGGTCGGATGGCGGAGCGGTCGGAGTGTCCGGCTGTTGCTCCTGGGTGTCGTCCTTCGGGGGTATGGTGGGGGTAATGTCCCCGTCGTCCTCGCCGCCACCGCAGGATAGTAGCGTGATGGTGGAAATGGCCACCAGAAGTGAAAGGAACTTTTTCATTCTGCCTATGTTTTAGCGGTTACTTTTCCTCCTACCACCCCCTCCCAGCCCTTGCAGAGGGGGGGCTTAGTCTCAAGTGTAAGCCTACGGCTCTCCTGCATTTTTGTCGCTTTCCCCTCCTTCCCCGGTGGGGGGCACGTCCCCGGTCGAGGCTGCAGCCCTCTGCTGTTCCACTCTCACGGAGTCACCCTTGGCCCCCTTGTACTTGAAGCGGCGAATTTTCTGTGAGGCTGTCTTCTCGAAGGGATCTTTCATCACTTCGACGTCGTTCACCTTGGACTGCTTGCTGACGTGCTTGTTGACGTAGTCGAGAATTGCCTTTTTCCTGGTCTCCAGGGTCTCGAAGAACTTGTCCTCGTCCTCCTGCCTCCAGTCGAGCACCGACTCGTCGAACTTTATGAGGGCCACGAGTTTTCCGTCCCTCTCCATCACGAGGGACTCATCGACTCCGTCGAAGGCGTTGATGACCTGCTCGATTTCCTCGGGATAGATGTTCTCTCCGGAGGAACCTACGATCATGTTGCCCAGTCTGCCTTTAATGTAGTAGCGGCCCTTCTTGTCAACCGTCGCAAGGTCGGAGGTGCGGAACCATCCGTCATCGGTTATGGCACTGCGTGTCCTCTCGGGATCCTTGTAGTAGCCGAGCATGACATGGTCCCCGCGGGTCCAGATCTCTCCTTCGCCGGTCTCGGGATTTATGTTGCCCAGTTTGACCTCTATGTTGTATGCAGGGACACCGATCGAACCTATGACAGTCTTTCCGACGACCGCATTGGTGATGAGCGGGGCTGTTTCGGTAAGGCCGTAGCCGATGGCGTAGGGGAAACGGGCCTTGAGGAGGAACTCCTCGACAACTGGGTCGAGCTTGGAGCCTCCGACACCGAAGAAACGCAGTTTCCCGCCGAAGCTCCGGTACAGTCTCTTTCCGACCATCCAGTACAGAATCCTCGGGGTGTGCTCCTTCATCCAGGAAAGTATGCGGCTGTTGTTGATGGTGGGGACCACTGCCGACTTGTACACTTTCTCAATTATGAGGGGAACCGCGCACATGATGGTGGGACGCACCTTTTTCATGGCGTCCATGAGGATCTTCGGGGTGGGCAGCTTCTTTATGTAGTAGACGCACCCACCTGCGTAGATGGGATACAGCAGTGCCAGGGCCATTTCATAGGCATGGGACATGGGCAGGATGGACAGCCACCTGTCCTTCTTCCCGGCGGGCTGTGCCTTGGAAGCCGCAACTATGTTCTGGCAGAAGTTCCTGTGGGAGAGCATTACCCCCTTGGCATTGCCGGAAGTGCCCGAAGTGTATATGATTGCAGCAAGGTCATCCGGCTGCGGCTCCTTTACCCAGCCCTCGCAGGTGTAGGACTCGTCGTCCTTCTTGATGATGGAGAGAGTCTCTATGTCGAAAACGAGGACGAGGGAGTCCATGCATTCCTGCGTTATCTTGGGGAGGTGCCTATTGGATACGAACAGCACCTTTGCGCCGGAGTGGGTCAGTATGTTTGAGACCTCGCTCTGTGAGGAGTCGGGAAGGATGGGGACCATTACCCTGCCGAAGGGAACGGTGCTGAACATCGCCACCGTCCAGGAGGGCATGTTCTGGGAGAGTATGGCCACCTTGTCCCCGGCCTTTATGCCGAAGCGGGACATGAGGTGGGACAGGGAAAGGCATTTCTGCCGGAATTCCCCGTAGGTGTAGCCTGCGGACTTGTCCACATAGCAGGACATCTGCCGCTTTGGAAAAGTGGATGTCGCGTATTCAAACAGGCGGGAAAGGGTGTTTATGTAGTTTTCCTTCCTGTTGAGAAGTTTAGTGAGAGTCCTTACCATGGATTATCAGTTAGGCGCCCCGCTGTCCCATCCGGTAGTGTGGGAGAGAGGGGGGGATGTGGGAACTAGGGCGGGAATCACTCCCCGGCCCCGGAAGCGGGGGCATCCTCGTATCCGGTTATGTACTTCGCGGGATGCTTTCCCCTCAGTTTCATTTTCTCGTATTCGGCCTGGATCCTTTCGGTATCCTCCCGGGCGTTGCCCGTGAGGGTGAAGGGCTTTCCGATACTCACGTGCTTGCGGCCCCAGTCGAAGTAACCGAGGTACACGGGGACATTGGCCTGGGTGGCAATGAGGTGATAGCCGGTCTTCCATTTGCGGACGGGCTTGCGGGTCCCTTCGGGAGCGATGGCCAGGACGAACTCCTCGTCCTTGTTCATCTGCTCGATCAGGCTCTTCACCAGGCTCGCCGCATTGGAGCGGTCCACCGGGACGCAGCCGCATCCCCTGAGGAACGCCCCCACGGGCCAGAAGAAGAACTCCTTCTTTACCATCACGTGGGCCACCTTGTCGAACTGGGTATAGAAAAGGTATGATATCACAAAATCCCAGACGGAGGTGTGCGGGACACCGAGGATGATGGCCTTTTTGTCGGGGCAGGGCCCTCCGTCAGTGGTCCAGCCGAGCTTCCGTAGGAGCCATCCGCAGAATTTAGGGGACATAATTTATCTTTCTTTCGTTATGGGGGACCCACCCTCGGCGGGGGAGTCCGTACAGTAAAATGATAAGGGAGGACCTAGATGTCTATGTCC
Organism: uncultured Bacteroidales bacterium; assembly: GCA_905235445.1. GTDB lineage: Bacteria > Bacteroidota > Bacteroidia > Bacteroidales > UBA932 > Cryptobacteroides. Next base: position 96,930 of record CAJOLJ010000013.1, on the reverse strand, counting down.
TCCAGTTCCTGCTCGCTTCGCAGGTTGGAAATGATGAAGTTCTGGCGGTCGATCGTGTTCTTTCCCATGTAGAACTCCATTATGTCCGAGAGGCTCTCCTCATCGGCGAGCTGCACCCTGTCCAGTCTCATGTTCTCCCCGATGAAGTCCACGAACTCCTCGGAAGATATCTCTCCGAGACCCTTGAAGCGGGTGATCTCCACTCCGGTCTTGAGCTGCGACACGGCCTGGTCCCTTTCCTCGATGGAGTAGCAGTACAGGGTCTTTTTCTTGTTGCGGACCCTGAAAAGGGGAGTCTGCAGGACGTGGACATGGCCTCGCCTGATGAGGTCGGGGTAGTATTTCATGATGAAAGTGAGCACCAGCATGCGGATGTGCATGCCGTCGTCATCTGCATCGGTCGCCACGATTATGTTGTTGTAGCGAAGGTCGTCCAGGTCGTCCTCCACCCCGAGGGCGGAGATGAGAAGGTTCAGTTCCTCGTTCTCGGCTATTTTCCTGCGGCTGTCCTTGTAGCAGTTTGCGGGCTTGCCCCTGAGGGAGAAAACCGCCTGGTACTTCGCCTGCCTCACTTTGGTGATGGTTCCCGATGCGGAGTCGCCCTCGGTTATGAAAATGGAGGACATCTCCTTGTACTCCTCCTTGTCCTTGGACACCTTGTCGTTGTAGTGGATCTGGCAGTCACGCAGTTTGCGGTTGTACACGCTGGCCTTCTTGTTCTTCTCGCGGGTCTTCTTCTGGATTCCGGCGATATCCTCCCTTTCCTTCTGGGAGGCCTTTATCTTTTCCTCGATGACCGGCACTATCTCCTTGTGCATGTGGAGGTAGTTGTCAAGGTTCTTGGAAACGAAGTCGTTTATGAAGGCACGGATGGTAGGGCCCCTGTCAATCTTGAGGGCTCCGTCGCTGTCGCGGACCACCTTCCCCTCGGCGTCCCTTTCCTGCTTTTCCCACATGTAGATGGACCCCAGCTTGGTCTTTGTCTGGCCCTCGAAATTGGGTTCCTGGATCTGTATGCTGACTGCCCCCACGAGGCCCTGGCGGCAGTCGGCGGGATCGTAGTTTTTCTTGAAGAACTCCTTCAGGGTCTTGGCCACGGCCTCCCTGAAGGCTGCCAGGTGGGTCCCTCCGTTGCGGGTGTTCTGGCCGTTCACGAAGGAGGAAATGTTCTCGCCGTAGGCATTGCCGTGGGTGAGGACGATCTCGATGTCCTTTCCCTCAATGTGGATGGGAGCGTACAGGGGCTCCTCGGTGAGGTTCTCGCTCACGAGGTCCAGAAGCCCGTTCTCGCTCTTGTAGACGGTCCCGTTGAAGTTGATGGCTAGGCCTTTCTTCAGGTAGGAGTAGTCCTTGACCATCTTCTTAACGTAGTCGAGGTTGTAGTTGAAGCGACCGAAGAGCTCGCTGTCCGGGCGGAACTTGACGAGGGTACCGTTTTTCTCGGAGAGGCCTTCCCTGGTTCCCTCATCCTTCAGTTCCCCGTGCTCGAACAGGGCCCAGGCTGACTTCCCGTCACGGAAGGACTCCACGTAGAAAGTCTCCGAGAGGGCGTTGACTGCCTTGGTTCCCACTCCGTTGAGTCCCACGGCTTTCTTGAAGGCAGCGTCGTCGAACTTGCCGCCGGTATTGAGCTGGCTTGTGGCCCTTACGACGCTTCCAAGCGGAATGCCCCTACCGAAGTCCCTGACCGAGACGGAGTTGTCCTCGATGTTCACGATGATGAGTTTACCGAAATTCATGGAGAACTCGTCTATGGAGTTGTCCACGATTTCCTTGAGGAGTACGTATATTCCGTCATCGGGGTTGTCCCCGTTTCCGAGCCTTCCGATATACATGCCTGGACGACGGCGGATATGGTCCAGGCCCTCGAGGGTCCGGATCTGGCTTTCGTCGTACACGGAGGCCGCCTCGGGGCCTCCCGCTCCAGGCTGGGGAGATGTGAGTAAATCTTTGTCGCCTTTGTTTGATGCCATGGGATAGTGTGTCGGGATTGTTCCCGAGTTGCAAAGATACGGAAAAATCGGACTTTATAAAAGTCCGTCCGATAAGTCGATCTTGACATAGGGATGTCCCGTAGAAGGAAGGAATTTCTCCGTGAGATCCTTCACCTCCATCCTCAGGAACCCGGTCGTAGTCCCGTCCGTGCAGGAGATGTACCGCTGGGAGGCAATCCCCTCGTCGAGGATTAGTTCCACCTTGCGGTCGGGGTCATTTACAAGGCTCAGGACGGTTGTCGCCCCGCGGGGTGTGCCGAGCATCTCAAGCAGCTGCTCCCCGGAGGCGAAGGATACCCTGGCAACGCCCAGTGCGTCGCAGAAGGGCCTGGTCTCGAAGGGCCTGTCCGGGGGCATCACGTATAGGTAGAAGCGGGTATGCTGGCGGTTTGTAAGGAAGACCGTCTTCACCACGGGGGAACCCAGTTTCCGCCCGATGGGGATGCAGGCCTCCATGGTGGTGCCGTCCCCGGTATCCACCCGGAGGAAGGGGATGCCAAGTGAAGAGAGTCTCTCATATATCGCCTGCCTGGTAGGGGAGCCATACTCCGAAGGGGGCAGGGGAGTGGGGGTGCTGACGTAAAATTCCGCAGTATCCATGATATTATATGTATGTGTGTTTCAATCTTTGTTTTGGTAAGTGAATGTACTATTGCTGGAGAGAGGTGAGCCCACCCTTCACGAAGGAGACGATGTACTCCCTGAAGGACTTGCTTTCCCTCTCGAACTCCTCCTGGGTGACGCCGCTGAGCATGGGTGCGTCTTTCCACCTGTCATAGGTCCCGAAAAGAAGCGGGACTTCCATGGTGTGGCTCGCCCCGAAGCGTCCTTCAGAGTGCCTCCATGAGAGTATCCTGGTCCTTGTCCTGACCCCGCAGCGCCTAAGCGCCCAGGAGTACAGGTACATGGGGAGAGTGAATGCCGCCATCGTGGAAATCCCCCATAGGGCCCTTTTCTTGACATAGGGGGCCGAGTCGTCTCTCTGGCTAGTGAGAAGAACTTCCGTAAGGGCCTTGTATGGAGCGTTTTTCCTCTTCGGGAACATCTCCATCCCCACCGGGCAGATGGGAAGGGCCCCGCCTTCCTTTTTCATAACGTCCCCCTGGGCTATGAGCATCCTTATGGGGGTATCCTTCTCGAGGAAGGAGAACCACTCGTCACGGATTCTTCGGCCTTTCCTCCCGCTCGCCCCCATAGTGTAGGGGCCGCTCATCATGATGGCCTTGCTGAAGAGAGCGGTATTCATGGCGATGATGTTCCCGATGGCATAGGCTCCCGCCGACTGGCCGCAGACGGTTATCCTGGAAGGGTCCCCGCCGAAGGAGGCGATATGGTCCTTTATCCACCTCAGGGCGCAGACCATGTCCTGGATCCCCAGGTTGACGCTGTCCTTCTCGGGTTGGTACAGGAACCCGAATACTCCGACCCTGTAGGAAATGTTCACTACCACGATCCCCCCTTCTTCCGATAGCCTCTCGCCTCCATAGCAGGGGTATTCCCCGCTCCCTGTGACAAAGGCCCCGCCGCAGATCCAGACGAGAACCGGGTAGCTTCCTTCCCTTGACGGGGTGAAAATGCTCACTCGCAGGCAGTCCTCCCCGACTTCGGAGGGGTCGCTATGGCGAAGGTCCCCCATCACGCTGTCCAGTCGGGAGGGAATCTGGGGGCAGTACTGCGTAGAGGTGTGAAGGGAGGGGTCGAATATGAAATCCTCCCCGAGCGGGGTCAGGGAAGGTTTCCCGAACCTTTGCGCGGTGCCGTATCTTATTCCTCGGTATGTTTCCATTGGAAGAGATGAAAGTGTGTGTTCGCAAGGGTGGCAACATGCCACCCGGGCAGAGGGTGCTGCAAAAAAGATGCTACTTTTTTCCTGGGGCATTTTGTCAGTGCACCCTCTTTCCTCTTAATAAATTGACCTGCGCATCGGAAAAAGCACGATTTTTGCAGCGAAAAATCAGTTTGTGCTTATGTGGGGGGACCCACTTGGCACCGCAGCACACAGTACGATTTACGCACTTCCAATACAAGAATTAAAAAAGTTCGTTATGCCCGAAGAACTTAATTTGGTCAAGGACCTGGCCGTCATCCTCATTGCGGCAGGTGTATTCACCATTCTCTCAAAAGCCCTCAAGCAGCCACTGATCCTTGGATACATCATAGCCGGCTTCGTGGTGGGACCTCATCTGGGGCTGTTCTCGATCGCCAGCACCGAATCAGTGAACCAGTGGTCTGAAATCGGAATCATCTTCCTGCTTTTCGCCCTGGGTCTTGAGTTCTCTTTCAAGAAGCTTCTCAAGGTGGGAAGCGGAGCCATGATGATGGCGGGGATAAAGTGCCTGGGAATGTTTGTCGTGGGTATCATCCTCGCGCAGCTCATGAACTGGAGCACTATGGAAGGAATCTTCCTCGGGGGTCTTCTGAGCATGTCCTCCACGACAATCATAATCAAGGCTTACGGGGACATGGGCCTTAAGAACAAGCCCTATGCACCGCTCATTTTCGGAAGCCTCGTGGTCGAGGACCTGCTGGCCGTGCTCCTCATGGTCCTTCTTTCCACCCTGGCCGCTACCGGCCACTTCGAGGGAACCCAGATGCTGCTGGCCCTGGGCAAGCTCGTATTCTTCCTGATACTATGGTTCGTGGTGGGTATCTACCTCATCCCCACGGCCCTGAAGAAAGTCAAGAAACTCCTCAACGACGAGACCCTGCTCATCGTCTCCATCGGCCTTTGCTTCGGCATGGTGGCCATAGCGGAGTCGGTGGGATTCTCCTCCGCCCTGGGTGCGTTCGTTATGGGTTCCATCCTTTCCGAGACCCTGGAGGGCGAGAAGATAGAGCATTTGCTGACGCACATCAAGGACCTCTTCGGTGCCATCTTCTTCGTTTCCGTAGGTATGATGGTCGATCCGGGCGTCATTGCGGCACAGTGGCTTCCGATACTGCTTATCACCGTATTCGCCATGGTCGGCATCCTCATTTTCTCCTCCACGGGAGCCCTGCTTGCAGGAGCCGGCCTCGATACCGCGGTGCATTCGGGATTCACCCTGGCGCAGCTCGGCGAGTTCGCATTCATCATCGCATCCCTCGGGTGCTCGATGGGCGTGATGAGGGACTTCATCTACCCTGTAATAATCGCCGTATCGGTCATAACGACATTCACTACCCCTTATATGATCAAGGCTGCGGACCCGGTGAGCCGGTTCCTGCACGAGCGCCTTCCGAAGTCATTCCTGGAAAAAGTCAACTCTTCCACCACCGATGACTTCAAGGCCCAGACAGGTGAGGAAAAGAACCAGTGGAAAGAGTATCTGAAGCATTATTTCCTGAGGGTTGTCCTCTACGGGATCCTCCTTCTTGCCATAAGCCTCTCTTCCGCCTCCTTGCTGGATGGTTATGTGGAAAAGTTTTTCCCCGCCCTGGGAAAAACCGCACGGAGTCTCATTGAGGTGGGTGCGACAATTGCCGTAATGACCCCCTTCCTCTTCGGTCTCACCCATACTAGCTCCCAGATGAAAAGGAGCGCAACCATACTGGCCGAAAACCGCCATGCAAACCGCTGGGGCATCCTGTCCCTCAATGTGATAAGGATTCTCATAGCGTTTGTGTTCATTTTCGGGGCCATTACCTCCCACTTCGAGTTCTCGTGGGTCGTGGTCGCCATCATTGCGGGAGTGCTCCTGCTCGCCGCCATCCCGCTCAGCCGGGTGCTCAGAGGCTCCACCAACCTCGAGAAACGCTTCTTCGAGAACCTCTCCGAGACCGAGAAGAGGGACAAGAGGAGATCTCCCATCACCGCTACCGTAAGGGAGAACCTCGAACGTTACAATGTCCACATCGAGGCAGTCAACATTGCACCCGAGTCCAAGTACGCAGGCAGGTTGCTGCGTGACCTTCCTTTCCGTCACCAAGCGGACGTGAACATAATAAAGATCCAGAGGGGAAACCTATCGCTTCTGATCCCTTCCGGAGACACGCCCATCTATCCTTACGACCGTCTGCTGGCCGTAGGTACCGACGCCCAGCTCGCCACTTTCCGTGAACTGATGAAAGACGAGATCACCGATGTGAACCTCGCCGAGGGCCATGGCCTTTCCAAGGAAGACGAAGGCTTCAAGGTGATTCCTGTGGAACTTACCGAGGATTCCTCGATGGTTGGCAAGACACTGAGGGAACTTTCGCTTCGCTCCAAGGGCTGCATGGTCATCTGTAACCTTCGTGACGGTCAACTGGAGACCAATCCGTCCCCGGACGATGCCCTGCGTGTGGGAGACATGGTCTGGCTGGCAGGGCAGCAGGCTGTCCTTGAGGCCATCTGAGAGAGGAGAGGGGGGCCCGACTTCTCCTGCGGAATGAAAATACAAAGGCTTCCTTCCCAAGCGGGGAGGAAGCCTTCATTTGGTGTAGCAGTGCGTCAATCCGTCTTGGGGGAGGTATCGCCGGGATTTTCAACCCTCCGGAAAGACAGAGAGTTTTTCTTCCAAGCAAGGTAGGCAATAAGAGCGCAACCGAGGGCAATGAGGAGGATTATGCCCTCGAGGAGGAATACGTTCATTCCGCCTTTGTTAAGTGCCACGGCACCCATGTCCATGCCTGCGTGAAGAAGGACCGCAAGGGGGAAAAGAAGTATCTTCCTTCTTGTCACGGCAATCCAGACAAGTACCGACAGGGAGATGTGAAGGATCAGTGCGCTGACCCTTTCCAGCGGGGCTGCCAGGAAAGTGGTGGGCTTTATATCCTGCAGGGCCACGATGGCCTTTGAGAAAGATTCGGCCTGTGCGGAATCCATCTTGGCAGTCAAAAGGTCCAGGTTGCCGGTATTTGAAAGCACTGCGATCATGAGGTTACCCAGCATCGAGAAGCCCAGGACGAACAGCACCTCGACCCCGCCGTGTCCGGCACCGTACATGATGGCGTTCCCGTCATCGTCGTACTGTTTCCTGAGGAAGGCTTTCATTGAGACAAGGCGCCCCGTTTCCTCGAAAATTCCTGCGGCGAGCCCTCCATAGAGGGCCAGGTACAGTGTGGAATCCTGTATAGTCTTTCCAACTTCACTTCCCAGGACCAGGCGGTGCATTATGCTTTCCAGGATGAGGGCGAAGACGATGAAGGTGGCGCACCCGATGAGGAAGGTGCGAAGGGGGAGACCCCATTTCCTTACGAGGTACATCCCAAGAAACAGGGGGATCCCCACGCCAAGGACCATGTCCAAGGCCATGAGGATAATTGAAGCGGTACTTACCATGACTATAGGGTTATTTTGAGGTTATGTTGCAGGGGCAAAGTTATTACTTTTTATCGAAAAACAATAATTTTACTAAAAATTTCGATAAAAAATTAAAAAATAGGGATATCCCACTCCACATGCAGGATATCCCCATTCTCTGTCGGAGGCGCTCTTGCTCAGGCAGAGCTACCTTATCACCCTCTTGAAATAGGGCTCCCCGCCCTCGGGGGCGATGACGATGACCTTGACGGTCCCGTTCTCTTTGCCGTCCCTGTCCAGGCTCGCAGCCTCGAAGAGGCAGTCCGTCCCTTCGGATGTGCTCCTCTTGCAGACCTTCTTCGCCACGGCCCTCAGCATGGGATAGTCCCCGACTGCCTCGTTGAACAGTGTGGCGTCCTCCCCGCTCACCTCGGTACTCTCGCCGTAGGGAGGAAGGACTTCGTATTCCCCTTCCACGAGGGAATTCTCCCTGAGGAACTGGGTGACTTCCGAGTGGATGGCATCTTTCCTTGCGGCCCTCACTCCGTAGCCTTCCAGGATGGTTGCACCGGGGGCTGCGGCCCCCAGGTCCTCGATGCTCTTTTCAAGCCCGCCGCTTCCGAAGGAGCAGAAGGGGACCACTTTCTTCCCTTCCAGGGAGTTGGCCTTCAGGAATGACTGCATCGGGGGAGCGCAGGTGCCGAACCAGATCGGGTAGCCAAGATAGATGATGTCGTAGCCATCCAGGGATACGGCGAGGGGCTTGACCTCGGGAAGGATCCCCGCCTGCCTGTCGGAGAGGGCTTTCTGGACGGTGGCGCCGTACTCGGAGGGATAGGGCTCCGCAGGTTCAATCGTGGCAATGTCAGAGCCTGTCTGCGAGGCTATTTCCAGGGCTACTGCCTCGGTGGTGCCGCCCTGGGAATAATAAAGGACGAGGGCTTTGGGAGCCTTCTTCGCCCCCTGTGTGCAGGAGCATGCAACGAGCATCGCGGCCATGGCCGCAACGCCAAGGGATACAAGTATCTTTTTCATATTTCCGTGAAAACAGTTATGTCCGGTCCTATCCTCCCTGTCCAAATAGGGAATTATGTAGACAAAGGTAGTGATTCCATGGGAAAAAGTGTTTCCACGTGCCCCTTCACAAGCACTTTTTGGACCTGAAAATAAGCATGGAAGGTTTTTTGTGGCGCAATCCTTTGTTTTTAGGGTGAAGAATCCCTAAATTTGTGAATTGTGTGACGATAGCGAAAAAACCAGTGACAAGCTACACAACCGCAATCGGAAATTTTAACTATTTATATGAACGACGTAAAGACTCTTAACCTTGCAGCCGACAATATCCGCATTCTGGCTGCATCCATGGTGGAAAAAGCCAATTCCGGACATCCCGGAGGTGCCATGGGAGGAGCGGATTTCATAAACCTGCTGTTCTCGGAATACCTCATCTACGATCCCGAGAACCCCACGTGGGAAGGTCGCGACCGTTTCTTCCTTGACCCTGGTCACATGTCCCCGATGCTCTATTCCCAGCTTGCCCTCGCAGGAAAGTTCACCCTTGATGAACTGAAGGAGTTCCGCCAGTGGGGAAGCCCCACTCCCGGTCACCCGGAGAGGTGTGTGGAAAGGGGAATCGAGAATACCTCCGGTCCCCTTGGACAGGGACACACCTTCGCCTGCGGCGCGGCCATAGCTGCCAAGTTCCTCCAGGCCCGCTTCCCCGTCATGGACCAGACAATCTACGCCTACATTTCCGACGGAGGAATCCAGGAGGAGATTTCCCAGGGTACGGGACGTCTCGCCGGGGCCCTCGGACTCGATAATCTCGTGATGTTCTATGACTCGAACGGCATCCAGCTCTCCACCGAGACTTCTGCCGTGACCGTCGAGGACACAGCCGCCAAATACAAGGCCTGGGGCTGGAGGGTGATGGAAGTGAACGGAAACGACGTGGTGGAGCTTCGTGGCGCCCTCGATGCCGCAAAGGAGAGGACAGGACAGCCTACCCTCATCATCGGTCATTGCATCATGGGCAAGGGAGCCCGCAAGGCTGACGGCTCTTCCTATGAGAATTCCTGCAAGACCCACGGCGCACCCCTCGGAGGCGACGCCTACCGCAATACCGTTGTCAACCTCGGCGGTGATCCCGATGACCCGTTCAAGATCTTCCCTGAGGTACAGGCCCTGTACGAGAACAGGAAGAAAGAACTCCGAGAGATAGTTGACGGGAAGTACGCTGCCTGCAAGAAATGGGCTGACGCCAATCCCGAGGCAGCCGCCAAGATGGCTTCCTACTTCAGCGGCAAGGCTCCCGAAATCGACTGGACCAAGGTCGTCCAGAAGAAGGGCGCTGCAACCCGCGGCGCTTCCGCTACCGTCCTTTCGGAACTGGCCCAGCAGGTCGGGAACATGGTGGTCGCATCGGCTGACCTCTCCAATTCCGACAAGACTGACGGTTTCCTGAAGATGACCCATTCCTTCACGAAGGGTGATTTCAGCGGAGCCTTCCTCCAGGCAGGTGTCGCTGAGCTTACGATGGCATGCGTGTGCATCGGCATGGCGCTGCACGGCGGTGTGATTCCCGCATGCGGAACGTTCTTCGTATTCTCCGATTACATGAAACCCGCAGTGAGAATGGCTGCCCTGATGGAGGTTCCCGTGAAGTTCATCTGGACTCACGACGCCTTCAGGGTCGGCGAGGACGGACCTACCCACGAGCCCGTGGAGCAGGAGGCCCAGATCCGCCTGATGGAGAAACTCCACAACCATCACGGCGCTCCTTCGATGCTGGTGCTTCGTCCCGCTGACGCGGACGAGACCACGGTGGCATGGCGTCTCGCCATGGAGAACACCACCACTCCTACCGCCCTTATCTTCTCCCGCCAGAACATTGTCTCCCTGCCCGAGGGGAACTGCTGGGACGATGCATCCAAGGGTGCCTACATCGTCAAAGGTTCGGACGAGAACCCTGACGTGGTCCTGATCGCTTCCGGTTCCGAGGTTTCCACCCTGGTTGCCGGTGCAGAGCTTCTTCGTGGCGACGGCCTCAAGGTGAGGATAGTGTCCGCTCCTTCCGAGGGACTCTTCCGCACCCAGTGCCCCTGCTACCAGAAGAGCGTCATCCCCGACGGCGTGAAGACCTTCGGACTTACCGCAGGACTTCCCGTGACCCTCGAGGGTCTTGTCGGACCTTCCGGAAAGGTCTGGGGACTCGAGTCCTTCGGATTTTCCGCCCCTTACAAGGTCCTGGACGAGAAACTGGGCTTCACCGCAGCCAACGTATACGAGCAGGTGAAGAAACTCTTCTCCTAGTGAAGGAAGAGCGTTGCAACAACTCAGGAAGAGAGGGGAGGGGACCTCTCCCCGCTTCCTGGATTCCGAATGAACAAGATAATTCATAACCTACTGAAGAAAATGAAAAAGAGCATTTTGTATTCCCTCCTAGCAGTGCTTTCGCTCTGCATGGTAGCCAGTTCCTGCAAGAAGACTTCCAAGGGCGACCCCAAGCTTGAGGCACCCTTTGAGTGGAACAAGACAATTCCTGTTGTCGGCAGCTTCGACGGGACAGTGAAAGTGACAGCTCCCAATGGCATAGAAGAATTCCTGGTTACGGTAACCCTTCCCAATGCTACGTATGTGCAGCTTGCAAGCGGCATGATCAACATCAAGGCACACCGTCCTTCCGCGAAGAACCTGAAAGCGATTTTCGACCTCATGAATGACGACAATGCCGCCAGCTCATTCGGAGTCTCGACATCTTCCATTGGCGGAGCCACATCCGCTTCCATCAACCTGAGCGCCTTCCTGGCCAAGCTCTCGGAGAATGCCACCGATGACGAGCAGTTTATCTTCGAGGTCCAGGTGACCGACGGGGCCGAACTCTCCACGACCCGCAAGGTCACTTTCCGCTATGTCGCACCTCCCGAGGTGAAGGGCGTAAAGAACAACAACACATTCGAGATCAAGGCTCCCGGCAAGGTGAAGACCGCCATACTTTCTGTCACCACCACCTCCAGCGACCTTCCTGACCTCCTCAAGTTCACCATCAAGATTGACGCTAACGATGCTTCCTCGCCCTACAAGATGGACCTCATCGAAGATTCCGGAGTCAAGAGTTATTTCGGGCTGAATGACAACTCTTTCAGTGGCAAGACCAGTGCCAACCTGAACTTCTCCAAGCTCGTGACCGATTTCAACGGCTGCGAACAGGATGGCAGCACCCTCAAGGTTGTCCTGACCGTCACCGATGAGTTCGACAGGACGGATGACGATACCCTGGAGTACACTTACAAGAAATAATCTCCTTTCGGAGAGTGGCTTTCCTCCCTTGGGCCGATCCCCAGGGGCAGAAAATGCCAAGACCACCCGTGGCCTCTTCCCCATCTTCGGGAGGAGGCTTTTTCCGTGCTGGCACTTACCTACGGGCATGGTTTCGCTGAGTAATTGGGGGTGTTCGCTGAATGGGTTCTTTTGCGGGGGAGCCCTTTTTTATTTTTGCGTACGAGATAAGATGCGGGAATGAAGCAAGGTCCCAGGACCGAGGGCTCACTTGTTGCCGTTCACTTCTTTTCCCTCTCCCTTACCCGGCAACGATAAACCAACAGCTAAGTATAATGTCTTACGTAAAACCCAAACCTACGAGAGTGGCAATTCTTCTTGCCACCCTTCTTCTATGCGCAGAGGGTTGCAGGACGGATGAACTCTACGGCATACTTGAGGACGACGCCTCCTCCAGTGCAGTGTCCCTCGTGGACCCGGAACTCTCTTGGAGCGCCTCTTCGTATACGGCCACGATAAATTCAGAGAACTCCTATCCTTCCCTCACGAACTCCTACGGTGTGGATGTAACCTTTGCATCGTCCGAGACCGGCGTGGCTACAATAGCGCAGGACGGGACAATTACCCTTGTCTCATCCGGAACCACGACAATCACCGCCTCCAGTGAGGAAAACACTTCCTATGAGGCTTCCTCCGCTTCCTACACCCTCACGGTATCAAAGAGCGAGGCAGGCTTGTCCTGGTCAGAGGGGACGTGCACAGCCACCCTTGGGCAGGACAATACCTTCCCGACCCTCACCAACAAGTACAACCTTCCCGTCACTTACTCCTCCTCCGATGAGGGTGTCGCTGTGATATCCTCGGAAGGTGCCGTCACTCTTGCCGGGGCAGGAACTGCGACGATCCTGGCCAGTGCCGAGGCAACCGATGTCTACGAAGGTGCCAGCGTGTCCTATACCCTCACGGTAGCGAAAGCAAGCGCCACCCTCAGCTGGTCCTCCGAGACTTGCAGCGCGGTACTTGGGTCCCCGGACAATACTTTCCCGACCCTCTCCAATCCTAATTCCCTCACGGTGGCATATTCTTCCAGCAACACCTCGGTCGCAACCATAGATGAGAGCGGGGCAGTTACACTTGTCGCCCTCGGAACTACGACGATAACTGCAACTGGCGAGGCCACGGAAGAGTATGACCCGGTGAGCGCATTCTATGTGCTGACGGTAGGGGACGGTACCGTCACGAAGACGGATCCCGGTCTTGCCTGGTCAAGCACTTCCTGCACGGTCACCATCGGGTCCTCTTCGAATACCTATCCCACCCTCACCAATCCACACTCACTTGCAATTGCCTATGCTTCCAGCAACGAGCAGGTAGCCACCGTATCCTCCAGCGGGGAGGTGACCCTCGTGGGAGGTGGTTCGGTGACCATCACGGCCACTTCGCAGGAGACTGACACATACTGTGGCGGCGAGGCCGCCTATACCCTCACTGTGAACAAGGCTGGGGCGGGACTGTCCTACTCGGCATCCTCATGCACCGCCTCGATGGCCGGGGCCAACACCTTCCCGACCCTCTCCAATCCCAATTCCCTCTCAGTGACATTCGCTTCCGGCAACACTTCGGTAGCGACAGTAAGTTCCGAGGGGGAGGTGACAGTGGTTTCGGCGGGAACTACGGTCATTACAGCATCCAGTGCCTCCACCTCCGTCTATGAGGCGGGGAGCGCATCCTACACACTCACTGTGACAAAGGTGGCGAGCTCCCTTGCATGGTCCGAGGATGCATACACAGCCACTACTGAGGGGAGCAACACTTTCCCGACCCTCACAAATCCTTACGACCTTCCGGTAAACTACTCTTCCAGCAACACTTCCGTCGCCACGATTTCCTCGGACGGGGCAGTGACCCCGCTCTCTCAGGGCAAGAGTACGATATCCGCAACATTCGAGGGAAGCGACATCTATGAAGCCTCCACGGTATCCTACACCCTCACCGTAAGCAGCGGGGATGACGGAGCGGGAACCTTCACCTACGGCAGTACGGGCGACCCTTCTTCGAATGATGACATAGTCAATACTACATTCACGAGAAAGATAACGGTAACCTTCTCCACGAGCGGAAGCGCCACTGTCACGGGCGATGCCAACGGCTTCGTCACGGTAAGCGGCAACGATGTCACGGTGAACAATACCGGGGACGAGTGCATCGTGTACGAACTCGTCGGAACGACTGCGGACGGCTTCTTCAAGCTGTACAGTTCCAAGAAGCAGGCCCTCCTGCTTAACGGTGTCTCCATAACCAACAAGGGAGGAGCAGCCATCAATGTCCAGAGCGGCAAGCGCACCTTCGTCATGATCGAGGGCACCAACAAGCTCTCCGACGGCAGCTCCTACAGCGACACTCCCTCCGACGAGGACGAGAAGGCGGCATTCTTCTCCGAAGGGCAGCTCATCCTCAGTGGCAGCGGTTCCCTTACGGTAACAGCGACAGGAAAGGCAGCAATCACTTCCGATGACTACGTCAGGGTGATGGACAGTCCCACACTGAGTGTCACCTCATCCGCCGGTCACGGCATCCGTGGCAAGGAGTCCGTACAGGTTGACGCCGGAACCATCACTGCCAAGGTTACTGCCGCCATGAAGAAGGGCATCAGTTCGGATTCCCTGGTGGTATTCAACGGGGGAGTGACGACAGTGACTGTCACCGGAGGCACGGCCTATGACAGCGAGGACGGGGAATACAGCGGCTCCGCAGGAGTGAAGGCCGACGAACTCTTCATAATGAACGACGGAACCCTCACCATCACGAACTCCGGAAACGGAGGCAAGGGAATAAGCGTGGGCGTGGATGATGCGAGTGAGACCCCTACTGCGAATTTCAACGGAGGGACCGTAAGTATCAAGGTGACAGGAAGCGAGAGCAACGATGTCTCCGCCAAGGGCATCAAGGTGGGGAACAAGTTCCTCAGGTCCGGCTACAGCTCGAATTCCTCCTCCGCGAAGGCCTACAACTACACAGGTACCCTCAACTTCGCCGGTTCGAAAGTGGTGGTAAACGCCTCGAAGGACGAGGCCATAGAGTGCAAGGGCGTAATCAACATGACCGCAGGCGATGTCTATGCCTACTCCTCGGCTGACGATGCCATCAACTCTTCCAGCACCTTCACGATATCCGGAGGAAAGATCGCCGGTATATCCACCGGCAACGACGGAATCGACGCCAACGGCAATATGTCAATTAGCGGAGGCATCGTGATGGCCGCCAGCACCAGCGGGGCTGAATGCGGAATCGACGTGAACAGCGAGGACCAGTTCAAGCTCACCCTCTCGGGAGGGGTGCTCTTCGTGCAGGGCGGACTCGAGAGGGGCTCGACCCTCAACCAGGCCTGTTACTCCACCTCCACAGTAAGCACAGGCAAATGGTACGGCCTCACTGTAGGGTCCACCTCCTACGCTTTCAAGGCTGCTGTCACCACCGGTACACCCCTTGTCGTATCCGCTTCCTCCACCCCGACCCTGAAGGTGGGGGTCTCGACAAGCGGCGGAACCTCTTCCCTTGATGGGAACTGCATCGTGGGCTGCACCATAAGCGGGGGAAGTTCCGTGTCCCTGTCCAGTTACTCTGGCGGTAACAGTGGCGGCGGAGGTCCCGGCGGCGGTGGCGGAGGCCCCCACTGATCTCTTCCTCCCCGGCATACGCAAACACCTTTTTCCATAACTAATTGTGACAATCCATTATGAAAAGACATACTATATACAGGGCGCTCGCCCTCGTCGGGGCACTGCTCTCAACCCTTCTTCTCTCCCTGGGCGCTTTCGCCCAGGAGAGCGGGGGGACCGTGGAAAAGATAAACAAGAAGAACCTTGTCATCAAGGAATGGAACACCGCTGCGGGTTCCTCCCGCAAGGTACTTGACCACAAGACCATCTACAACTCGGAAGGCAAGAAGATAGAGGAGAGCGAGTACGACAGCGTCGGGCTCAAATGGACCAAGAAATACGAGCACGGCCCCGGCGGCAAGGTGTCCCGTGAACTTCTGTACAATGAGAAGAATAAACTCCAGACCATAAAGAAGTTCGAGTACAATGAGTTCGGTCGCAAGAAAGTCCAGTACACCTACGATGCGAAAGGAAAGCTCCTTACCGTAAAGAACTTCGAGTACATAATGGAGGACCAGTAGGGGGGAGTGCATCATGACAAAGAGTGTTGAAGGCTTCCGCGCCCTTGGACAGATAGGCCCCATAACTCTCGGCGAGATGGACTGTGTCAAGCTCATGAACAGGGTCGACACCAAGTACCTGACTTCCGTAGGGGTGCTTGAGAGGGTCCTTGAGGAGGCGCTTAGGCAAGGCTACAGGGCCCTTGTCGTGGAAGGCTCCAAGATAAGCCCCTACAACTCCCTGTACTACGATACCCCCTCACTCGGGATGTTCCTTGACCATCACAATAGAAGGTCCCTCCGCCAGAAAGTGAGGACCCGGGTCTACCTCGCTTCGGGAGCCACGTTCCTGGAAATAAAGCGAAAGAACAATAAGGGCCGCACAAAGAAAAAGAGGATGCAAATCCCGCCGGATGAGTTCTGGGACTTCCGCTGCGACAGCGCCGCGGCCCTTTTTCTCGCCGAAAAGTCCCGCTACACCTCCCAGGACATAGCGCCACGCCTCGAGACGATATTCCGGAGGATTACACTCGTGAACCGCTCCATGACAGAGAGGCTCACCATAGACTTCGACCTTCGTTTCGTGAACCACGATACCGGGATGGAGGCATCCCTGGGACCTGCGGTAATAATAGAACTCAAGCAGGACGGGCGGGTCCCTTCCGAGATGAAGGGCATCCTCCTGGACCTCAGGGTCAAGCCCGTGCGCATCAGCAAATACTGCATCGGCACCACCCTCACGAACCCCTTTGTCAAGTCAAACCGCTTCCGCACCAAGGTGCATGCGATAGAAAAGACGACGGGACAGAGGATCACAATTATACCACAAAGCACACAGAAAAGCATAGAATCATAGAGCAGTCACTACTTCATATGAAAAGAATCATCACACTTCTTATAGTATCCTTCCTCTCTCTATCCGCAGCCTCCCCCATGCTCCGCGCCCAGGAGGAAGGCTCCCTCACTCCCGAGGAGCTATCCTCCCTCCAGGCTGCTTCCTTCGGGGAGACCGACCTCTCCGACGATGACCTCATCGATATACAGACGATAGCCTCCGCGGTGAAGACTCCCGCCCAGGGTCTCACCGAGCTTGCCATCAGGTTCATCCTGAACCTGCTCATTTGCTGGCTCATAGTGCATTTCATGTACTACAGGAAGTCAAGGAGAAGGGACTACTACTTCACGTACCTCGTCTTCTCGAGCGCCATGCTCGTGATGCTCTACATGATGGGCAACGTCGAAGTCGGGGTCGGCCTCACGCTGGGACTGTTCGCCATATTCGGGGTCATCCGCTACCGTACCGAGACCGTCCCCATCAGGGAGATGACCTACATGTTCGTTGTCATCGCCATCGCAGCGACGAATGGTCTGTCCACCATCTTCAAGCTGGTGGGTGAGGGCGGCGCCAATCCCCATTATGTCCTCTCGTGGCCCAGTGTCGGGATCCTCGCAGTGACGAACCTTCTTCTCATCGCGGTCATCTGGGTCCTGGAAGGGGAGAAGGTAGTGAGGCACACTTCCACGAAACTTGTCCTCTATGACAGGATAGACCTAATCACCCCCGACAAGAGGGCAGAGCTCATCGCAGATCTCGAGAAAAGGCTTGGACTGAGGGTCGACAACCTTGAGGTCGGTCACGTGGACTTCCTGAAGGACTCCGCCTTCATAAAGGTCTACTACACCCTCGGCAAGGGGGAGAGCAACACCATAGACACACTCCAAAAGGCAAAAGACTATGTCCAGTAGATATATTGTGGCAGCACTCTCGGCGCTGCTTGTCCTTCCCGCCGCCCTGAGGGCCCAGACAAAGGCTCTAGAATATACGACGGTGGACCCCACCTTCGAGACGGGAGGAAGGCTATCTGTCGGCCTTGACTGGGCCATCGTTCCCAAGAAACTCAGCCTCAAGCTGGAAGAGGAAGTCCGCCTGACGGACAATTTCTCCACACTCAAGCGTTCCTATACCACCCTCGGCCTTGAGGGCAAAGTGCTTCCCTGGATGAAAGTGGGAGTGGGCGCATCCTTCATCATGAACCAGTCCCCGAAGGGGGAGTGGACCCCTCGCTTCCGCCCCTTCGCAGAGGTGACCCTCTCCACCAAGGCGGACAGGTGGAAACTCTCCCTGCGGGAAAGGCTCCACTCGACATACGACTCCTCCGTCAACGTGTACCAGGAACCCATGCTCGCATGGGCCCTGAAATCCAGGGTCAAGGTCTCCTATGACATTCGCCACAGCCCCCTCACCCCTTATGCGAGCGCGGAACTGCGCACAACCCTCAATGCGGTGAATCCCGCCTACTTCGTATATACCACAAGTGACGGCAGGTGGGCGGGCACCTCTCCCGTCTACAATGACGTGTACATAAACCGTCTTCGCCTAAGTGCCGGCGTGACCTGCAAGACAAAGCACCGCAACGAGCTTGACATCTTCCTTGTCAGTGACCTCAACTGGGACCTTGACATCGATTTCAACTCCTCCGGGAAACAGAAGAAGGACTCTTCCTACTCCTCGGGCTACGCCCCGTATCTCTTCCTTGAGGACTCATGTTTCCTGGGAATAGGGATATCGTACACTTTCAAGCTGTAGAGGCGCCTGTGCCATAGGCCACGATGGGAACATCCCCCCGGAGGCTTCCGCTTCACGGGGGGATGTGTCTTTGTCCTCCTGCTTGCAGGATGGGAGGGCGCTATTTTATGGCCCCTGTAATGAACAGGTTGACTATCGGACGAAGGGGGGAGTTGGTAGTCAGGGTGATGATTACGAGGGTCTCACCCTTGGGAAGGTCCTTGGTGTCCAGGGACACTTTCACTTTTCCCGAGCCCCCTGCCTTGACGGTGGGGACAGGGTATGTCCTGGTCTTGTCAGGCATGTCCGTGTCCACTTTGTATATAACGAGGTCGCTCTTGCCCTCGTTCTGCAGTTCATACTCCGCCTCGATTACCTTTCCCGGGGAAATGACATCGAAGGAATAGGAGCTGCTCTTGAACTTGGGCAGGGCCCCCTTCGCTTTCTCCTCCTTGCTCATGGAGGAGAAATCCTCCTTCGTCACCGCCCATATCCCGATGGCGTCCTTGGCGTAGGCCTTCCCGTCCACAACGGGGGTGGCGTAGTAGTAGTTCTTGCCCCAGCGCTCTCGGGAGGCCGTGACCGTGTATGAAATCTTTGCGGTCTGGCCTGCGGGAATGGGGTTCGGGGACACGCTCAGTTCCAGGAACTCGCTCACGTCCTTGAACTCCACCTTGATGGGGCTCTTGCCGATATTGGCTACGAAAGCGGCATCGCTCTTGACGGCTCCCTGGGAGAGGTTCCCCAGTTTGATGTCGGTCTGCTCCATGGCGAAGGAACCGAACTGCTTGGGATACATCTCGCTGAGGGTCTTCTTCTTCTCGTGGACATTGCCGCGCAGTCTCACGACAATCTGATCCCTCACTCCCGCTATGCTGACGGTCAGGGTCTTGTCGAAAGGATATGGACCCTGGTCATTGGAGAATGTGGCGGATATCGTCCCACTCTTGCCGGGGGCGAGGGGCTCCCTGGTCCAGGTCACATTGGTGCATCCGCAGGAGGAGGTCACTCCGCTGATGGCAATCGGCTTGGAGGAGACGTTCTTTACCGTGAACGAGCAGACAAGGGGCCCGTCGGACAGGAGAACATTGCCGAAGTCATGTACTGTCTTGTCGAACTGTACGGTATTCTCGAAAACTGTCTGCCCGTCAGGGGTCTTGGTCTGTGAGCGTGCCCCGGTGGGGAAAAGAAGCGACAGGGCAGCCCCCAATAGTAGGAGGGGGAGGGCCTGGATGCTTCCTGATTTAACTGCTGCCATATGTGAAAATGTCTTTTTCATGTGGGGTGGAATTGATCCGAATATAACTCTAAATCTGTCTTTATACAAAAAGCGGTCCGAAATCTTCCCACGGGGGTGGATTTGGAGAGTTTGGCACGGATTTTAATAGTGTGAGGGGCGAAGAGGCTGACACCCTTTTCGAGGAAGAATGAGGGGAAGAGTGCCTGCAAAATGCCCGACGCTGGCGCTCCCTCACCCAAAAATGTCCACTCAATGAACGAACCGTTTGCGGATAAAACTAATTTCACTACATTTGCACGGATTTGTGAAAAGAGGCTCCTGAAAGTATTCTTTTCACTATCCATCACTGCTGGACAACAAGTAACACAATTTATAGGATCACTTAATTAATTTAGAAAAATGGCTTACAAGATTTCTGAGGAAACATGCATCGCATGTGGAACCTGCCAGGGAGAGTGCCCCAGCGGCGCTATCATTGAGGGTGATGTCTACACCATCGACCCCAATGTCTGCATAGACTGCGGAACATGCGCAGGTGTCTGCCCCATGGGCGCTATCGCACCCGAGGAGTAGTTCTCTCCACACGCATTTGCCCCATAGACGAGCCGACCCCCTTGGCGGGGCCGGCTCCTTTCGTTCCGGGGCACGGCTTTCCGCCTGGCACCAAAAAGAAAGACCGCACCTCCCTCCCAAGGAGAGAGCATGCGGCCTTTTTCTCATTTAGGACCCGGGGAGGACTATTCAGCCTCGGTGGTGTTTCCCGGTCTCATGACCAGTTCAATGTGGTTATCCCCGTCCAGGAGCTGCTTCACGGCGTCCTTTATCTGGTCTGCGGTGAGGGCCTCGATTGCGGCCTCTCTCGCATCGACGTTGTCGTAACCCCAGAGGTCCTGGGTACGGAGGGCGTTGAGCCAGAAGCTGTTGGTAATCTTTCTCTCTGGCATTGTCTTCTGCAGGTTCTTCAGTGCCATACCGAATTCCTCCTCGGTGGGACCGTTGACGGAGAGGTCGACGAGGTCCTTCTCGGCAAGCTCGCGCAGGCGGTCCGTGGAGGAAGGCTTGCAGTTGAAGAAGGTCTGCAGGAGGGCATACTGCTTGGGGGCATTGGTGAGGCTTATGTTGGTGGAAGCGCCATAGGTGCCGCCTTCATCCTCCCTGAGCGAGGTCACGTACCTCATATTCAGGATGTACTGCGCCGCATCAAGGGCGACCTCGGTCTTCACGGAGAAAGGAACGGGGGCCTTGTAGATCTCGAGCACGGTTGTCATCGGGGTCTGCATGTCGACGCTGAAGTCGTTGGTGATGTTCCCGGGAACGATGTCCAGGTTGTCGTCAACCCACTTGGTGGCCTTCTTTCCCTTGGGCAGGCTGCCCAGGTACTTAAGGACGAGGGGACGGATTTCGTCGATCTTGAAGTCACCCACTATCACTGCGGTAGCTCCCTTGGCGGAATCGAACAGACGGCGGTAGTTCTTCTCGATGGTCCCGAGGGATGCCTTGTTTACCACCTCCTCGCTTATGAGCACGTTGCGGGGATTGTCGCCGTAAACGGTCGAGAACATCTGCTTCTGGAGGATGTAGTTCGGCTGGTTCACGAGGTTGGGAAGCACTGCATTTATGGTCTTCATGCCCTGCTCGTACTCATTGGGATCGAAACGGGGGTCGGTGAACATCAGGTACAGCAGCTGCAGGCCGGTTTCCAGGTCCTTGACCGTCGTGGTGGCGTTGATTCCGTGGCGAAGGGCCCCGAAGTAAGGGGATACGGAGACGTTCTTGCCGGAGAGCATCTTGGTCACCTCGGTGGACGTGTACTTCGAGACTCCGCAGTTGCGCATGAACAAGCTCCAGATGTTGCTCTCGAAGCTGTTCAGGTCCTCATCGCTGATAAGGGATGTGCCGCCCTGTTTGTACAGCTCGATGGAGATGCGGTCCTTCTCGAAGTCGGTGGGAAGGAGGATGACCTTCATGCCGTTCTTGAGCGTCCACTCGGTGCTGCCATAGAATCCAGCTTTCTGCTTCTTCACCTTGGAACCCTTCAGGGTGGCGGGATCCAGAAGGTCGGTTGCTATCTCCTGTTCCTGGAGGGGGGCGATGTCAGTGGCGCGCACTTTCGCGAGGACGTCAAGTATCTCAGCCTCGGTGGGGCTCGGGAGACCTTCCTTCTCGGGACCCTGGAAGAGGATGACCATGTTCTCTTCGGTAATCATCTGGGCGACGGTGGCGTTCACGGCCTCGAGGGGAATGCTTCCCATAATCTGCTGAATGAGCTGCCACTCCGTCTGGGGATCCATGCAGGTCTCGTTGTCGAAGAACTCGGAGAGGATGGGGCTCACGAGCTGGGCGTTCTTGCGGGTGTCCGCCTTCTTGGCTGCGCTCTCGTAGTTGCTCAGGATGTCGGCCTTGGCCCTGGAGAGCTCCGCTTCGGAGAAGCCGTACCTCTTCATTCTCTCGATCTCGGTCATGAGGGCCTCGAAGCCCTTCGTGGCGCCTTCCTTGAACATCACGCTGGCATCCACCGCTTCCATGGTCTCGCAGAGGTCCCCTATGTACATGCTGGCATTGAGGAAAGGGGCCTCGGGGGAGGCTGCGATATCCTCGAACCTCTCACCCATGATCCAGGTTATGATGCTTTTCAAGGCATCCTGGAAGGGACCCATGATGGTGGAACGGAGTTCCTCGGGCACGGCAGGACTCTTCCAGAGGACCTCGATGCCGCTCGTGGTGGTCTCGGGGTCGGTGACGATTCCTACGACGGGTTCCTTGTTCTCGGGGACGGTTATGACATCCTTGGGCTTGGGGTTCTCTTCCTTGGGGATGTCGGCGAAGATCTCCGCGATCTTGGCCTCGACATAGTCCACATCCACGTCACCCACAACGATGATGGCCTGCATGTCGGGATGGTACCAGGTCCTGTAGAAGTCGGTGAGGCTCTCGGGCTTGAAAGTCTGGAGGTTCTCCTGGGTGCCTATGACTGTGCAGGTGGCGTATTTCGAGTCCCCGAAATAGTACGGCAGGCTCTTCTCGTTCATCCTCCATGCGGCATTCCTCCTCTGGCGTCTCTCCTCGATGATGACGCCCCTCTCGAGGTCGATCTCCGCAGGGTCGTTCAGCACGAAATGGGAGTAGTCATGCATGATGAGGATGCAGGTATCTATGACTGAACGGTCAATCAGAGGGATATTGTTGAGCATGTACACCGTCTGCTCCACGCCGGTGGAAGCGTTCACATTCTGTCCGAAAGACGCTCCGATGCTCTGGAGGTAGTCCAGTATCTTCTTGCCGGGGAAGTTTTTCGTCCCGTTGAAGCACATGTGCTCCAGGAAGTGGGCGAGTCCGTCCTGCTCCGGGGTCTCCTGGATGGCTCCCACGTTGGTCGCCAGGTAGAATTCGGCCCGGCCTTCGGGAAGGGCGTTGTGACGGATGTAGTAGGTCAGGCCATTGGGCAGGGAACCTCTCTTTATGGAAGGGTCCTGGGGCAGGGGAGGATACTGTCCGGGTGCCTGGGAAAATCCAAGGCCGAAGCCCAGACAGAGCAAAAATGAGATAAGAAAGAATCTTTTCATCTTGACTTGATTGTGTATATAGATTGATTGTTTATTGATTTGCATTGATTTGCCTATGGACCACGTTCACAGGGGAAGTGGGCGCACAAGCTTGATGACAATTCCCGCAAAAGTCTCGCAAATCTAGCAAAACGTGTGCATACTTTCAAGGGGGACCTCTCTTTTGCGCCCTTGCCTTCACACCGCCCCAGGAGAATTTTCCCCTTTTGGGAGGAATTCGTATATTTGTATCGGCTGGGGTGTGTCCCGCTTTGCACCCCTCCACACTAAACCGGTAGACACTCACGCACGCCCTCACCCCCAGATATGCTCCCAAGCCCCCCTCCTTTGTCTTCTCCACTGGATAATATAAGTATCCCTCCGTCCCCCGGGGTCAGGACCCTCGTGTCCTCTCCCAACCCTTCCCAGGGACCTCATACGAGGATATCCTACAACCCTCCGGGTGACCTTCCCCTTCCCCTGGACAGGTATCCCGTCGTGCTCTTTCCCTGCAGCGCCTCCCCGCTTCTTCTTCCCCGTGAAGGAAGAAGCGACTCCTATCCCTACCTCAGGGACACCCTTCTTGGGGGACTATCCCGCCTGGAAGGGGAGAGGGAAGGGGTGATTGTCAGGAGTGGGTGCCACCTGCCCGTTCTCGGGAGGAGCATCCCGTACGGGATCATGGCAGCGGTATGCTGCGAGAAGGAAGGCCTCTATATCGATGTCGAGATCGATGCCCCCTATGACGGGATCTCCAGGATCTGCACCCACTGCACGGACGACGATGAGGACTCTCTTCGGGACGCTTATTTCCGGGAGATGGGATGGGTGGTCGTGCGCTTCAGCGAGCACCAGGTCCATCGAAACTGCCCCTCCTGCGTAAGCATAATCGAGGCGATAGTGGATTTATGCCTGGGTGGAGGTTCCCAGGGGACCGGGAAGAATCTTCTTTCCGCCATAGGGCTCCTTCCATCCGCCCCAAAATGGAATACCTTCACAGCTAGCGAGATGGAAAAGGGAATGGCGAGGGAGCAGTATCTTTCCTGCCAGATTTTCCCGCCAAGGCAAAGGACCGTGAGGGTCATATGCAAGGACGGGGAGGCGGAACTCTATCCCGGCGGTGCGCCCTTGGGATGTGACTATCAGCCCTGCGAGGGGGAAGGAGCACCTCTCGTGGAACGGAATCTCCCGCCGCAGGAAATCTACCAGGCCCCTCCCGTCCAGTATCCCGCTCCCGCATCGGTGGGCGACCCCCTCAGCGGGAGGATAGAGTCGACCCTCCTCTTCGATGAGGTCAGCCATACCTACCGTTCCTCCCTTCCCGGTGCAGGGCCGTCCGCCCACATGATATCGGTGACCACCCTCATTTCCAAGTTCTTCCCTCCCTTTGACGAGGAGGCCTACATAAGGCACAAGGTGGGGGAGGGCACCATGACGGAGGAGCAGGCCCGTGAGACGCTGGCCCTCTTCTCGGCCCAGGGAACATACATGCACCGTCAGATAGAGCTGTTCCTCAAGGGACTTCCCTGCGACACTTCCTCCAGGGAAATGGGGCATTTCCTGAAGTTCTACGAGGACAGCATCAAGAAGAGGGAACTGCTTTTCGACAGCGCCGAGTATCCCATCCAACTTCCCGAGTCGGATATCGCAGGAACCGTGGACGCCCTTTTCCGGCGTCCCGACGGACAGTATGTCATGGTGGACTGGAAGAGAAGTTCGCACCTTATCGTGGACGGCTATCCCAAGAAATACGGTTTCGGGTCTGGTCTCGGCCCCCTCTCGCACCTTGACAACTCCAGCTACTACCATTACGAACTGCAGCAGAGCTTCTACAGGTACATCCTGGAAAAGTGCTACTCCATAAAGATATCCTCAATGATTCTCGCTGTGCTCCATCCTTCCTACGACAGGCCCTATTCCATCCGTCTTCAGGACTATCGCCTCAGGGAAGTGATGGACATAATCGAAGCCTGGGAATCAAGATGCTGACAATTTCACTAACCAACATGCAATAGCGCCATGCCTTTTTCAGACAGCCACTTATCCCTGAGCCAGGCCCTCAAGGAAGCCATAGACCTCCAGCGGAGGCTCCAGGAAGGGGAATTCAATGAGATGATGGGATCCCCGCTTCGTGACAGGATCGACCGGGGCCACACCATTGCGAATGTGTCCCTGAGGTTCTCTTTCTATGCCTATCCCCCCAATCAGTACTGCAGGGAGTACCGGGATGAGAAGTACATTTCCAGGGCCCTTGTCAAATGCCCCGGCAACATTTCCAAGCTGAGGGCCGGGTCCAAGGTCCTGCTATCCAACCGGGGCTGTAAATTTACCATGGTGATATCGGAGGACCGCATCGATACGATGACCCTCGTTCCCGATGATTTCGATCTGAAAAATTGCCATATCAGCCCCCTGGACTATCCCCGGGACGGCTGGGAGATAAATGAAACCAACACGCAGGTAACCGCGGGCATGCTTATGACCGCGGCCTCCCGCCTCGAGCATGAGAGCTACCTTGGTCTTCTCATGGAAGAGTTGCTCGGCGGGACCCTTTCCGAGGAAGGGAGGAGAGTTCCCCTGCCCCCTAGCGGGAATCCCTCCCAGGACGAGGCCGTAGGACGGAGCCTCGGATGTAGGCATTTCCACCTCATCCAGGGTCCTCCCGGAACCGGGAAGACCTACACCATCGCCCTCATTGTCAAGCGCCTGCTCGAAGAAGGGAAGAACGTACTGATAACCGGTCCCACCCATACCGCCATAAACAACTGCCTCCTTGCCATTGCCAGGGTCCTGCCCGACCCCGAGGGGAAAATCGTGAAGGTCGGGGACAAATACCAGGGGGCGGAGATCCCCGAGGATGCGCCCATAGTCCGCAAGGTAAAGTTCCCCCATGGCAGTTACGCCATAAACAGGAGCCTCTCCCACGAGGGGATAGCGGTAGGGGCGACGCCCTACGGGGTATGTTATCCCTCTACCAAGAGAATGGAAGGCTGGACCTTCGACGTGGCCATCATTGACGAGGCCTCCCAACTCAGCATCCCGCTCTCACTTCCCCCGCTTACGGTAAGTGACAGGGTCATTCTGGTGGGGGACCACAAGCAGCTTGACCCCATCATGCCCCATGGGAGCGGGAACTTCCTTTTCGAGAAGAGCATTTTCAAGCATCTCGTGGACTTGTATCCCGACAACTGCACGATGCTGGACCTAAGCTACAGGCTTTCCCCCTCGCTTGTTCGCATCCCCACCCTCCTCTCATACGGGTCCAGGCTGCGCTCCGCACTTCCCGCCGACAATAAGTGCTTCACTTCATTTGAGGAAGTGGCGGAGTACTCATACCTTGTCACTTCCCCGACCAACGAGGTCCTGTTCCTTCACCATGTCTTCGACGCCATGAGCCGCTCCCCCTTCGAGGCCAAGGTGACAGCGCAGATAGTGTCGACGCTCCTGGGCAGCGGTGTGCCCCTTGGCGAAATCGCCCTAATCACCCCGTTCAGGGCCCAGGTCCGGGAAATCAAGCGGCAGCTCGTCCTCGGGAATGTCATTGCGGAGGACGAGATAGACTCCGTATTCGTCGATACCATAGAGAGGATGCAGGGCCAGGAGAGGGACTACGTGGTCCTGTCCTACGCCATCTCGAACCCCGAGGATACGTCCTCCCACCTTGACTTCGTCTACAGTCCCAACCGCCTGAACGTGGCAATCACCCGTGCCCGCATCAAATGCTGGGTCCTTTCCAATGCCAAGCTATTCGACTTGGACAGTGAGTGCGCTTCCTCGGATGACAGGGTCCGGGAAGGGATGGAGGCCTTCCGTCTTTTCAGGAAGAATGCCACCGTAATCGAGGACAGGGCATCGTCGGTCCTCTCGGATGATGAGGAGTGGTAGCGGATGTGACGCCATTTTGGGGTAACTTATAAGGTCGTATTGACATCCTCAAAAAGTGCAGGACCATTGCACATTTATGTGCATTAATCCGTAACTTTGCACTTGTGCAGAAGCGCTGGGGCTCTCTGCACGCCCACACTATGCTCGAGGATTCCAGGGTAAAGGCTTTTATGGAAGTTGCCAGGTACGGGAACATTTCCCGGGCCGCCCTTTCCCTGTCCCTTACCCAGTCCACCGTGAGCCATCATATCCTGACCCTTGAAAATGACCTGGGGGTGAAGCTTTTCAACCGTACCCAGCAGGGAGTGTCCCTTACGGGGGCCGGGAAAGTGTTCATGGAGTATGCCACCAGGATGACCTCCCTCGAGGACATGGTGCGGGAAATCTTCAAGGAGGACCCTTCCGGGACGCTGCTTTCACCCTACGTGATCCTCGCCGATGCCCTCTGCCTTGAGTGTGTCCTTCCCCGTGCCCTCTCCACCATCCATTCCACAAGGCCGGCCGTTCGCTTTACCCTAATGGAGACCGCATCCGACCTCCCGACCACCCAGGAAGGCTTCTGCCTTTATTGCAGGGAGGGGACTGGACAGCTTGGACTGGGCATGGAGGGAACGGTGCTGGGGGGATTCGAGATGGGGGCCTTCTGCTCGGAGGGGACCCTCACCGCTCTTGGGCGCCAGGGCATGGAACTTTCCGGAAGGGGTGCGGGCCCTTCCACCCTTCCCCCGTCCTTCCGCTTTGCACTGTGGGAGCCTTTCGCAGCCCATCTCGGGGTTGATGCACTCAACAGGACGGCTCTTCGCTCCGAAAGCCTGCCCGCCCTTGTCCGCTTCACCCAGAGCGCCCAGGATACCGTGGCCCTTCTTCCCGACCTGGCCCCTCTCTGTGTGCAGGAAGGGGGAGCGCCACTGAGGCGGGTGCCCCTTTCACTTCCCGCCCTCTCATATGACATAGTGGCCCTCTACAGCGAGAACAACGGCAACAGGGCTCTCACGTCCCTCCTTTGCAAGGTGATAGAAGAGTCCCTTCGCATCTAGGGGCCCCTCCCGCCAGGGAGGGGGCGCACCCAATGAAATCAGATAGTTCAAACAGTAAACCCGACAATACTTGATGGCAGCATCAGAACTTTTCACCAAATACCTCTGGCTCATCCAGCTGATGGTACAGGCCTACCCCAAGGGGATTACCCTCAAGGAAGTGACGCAGAAATGGGAGGAAAGATGGAATACCCCCTATCCCCGCCGTACGTTCAACTTCCACAGGACGAACATAGAGGAGTACTTTGGCATAAAGATAACCTGCAACCGGAGCACCAGCCGCTACTATATAGACATGAGCGAGGAGTTCACAAGCAACGACCCCCTCGTTTCATGGATGCTGCAGACTTTCACGACAATAAATCTGTTGAACTTCAGGGACACGGATTTCAATGGAAGGATAGCGGTCGAGAACACGCCCACCGGGCATGTCTGGCTCAGTACCATCCTCGAAGCCATGAAAGAGAGCCGCTCCCTCAAGCTTACCTACCGGAAATACGGCTCCGTGGACGAGCCCGAGACCCTGGACGTCCTTCCATACGGCATCAAGGAGTCCGACAAGAGGTGGTACCTGGTGGCGTTCTGCCGCCAGAGGGACTCCGTGAGGGTGTATGCCCTTGACCGTATCCTGAAATTGGACAAGACGGAGGAAGGCTTCACCCTGGAGGAGGGCTTCACCCTGGACAGCCTTTTCAGTGGCAGCTACGGTGTGTACCTGAGCCACGGCGAGGAGCCCGTCGAGATCATCATAAAGACCACGCCCCGCGAGAGCGAGTACATCCGGGACCTTCCCATCCACTCTTCCCAGGAGCAGATAGGGGAGTGCACTTTCCGCTACCGCCTCATCCCCAACGACTCTTTCGTCATGAACCTCTGCTCGAGGGGGGACAGGATAGAAGTCGTCTCACCGTCATCCCTTCGCCAGAGGGTTCTCTCGGAGCACCTGAAGGCGATGGAAGTGTATCTGAACAATTTCGCGGCCCTAGGCTCCGCTCCTTCTAAGTAAATACTTGTTTTATATGAATATACGTTTATTTTCACGTGGAAAGGCCCTAAGCCTTGTTACGGCCTCCATCCTCCTTTTATCGGTACTACCTCTTATGGACAGTTGTTCAAGCAAAACATCCTGCGAGGGCGAAGGTCCCTCCTACATCGGGCAAAGCGACATAGTCCTTTCCGACGGTCTCATGACCCCGGAAGCCCTGCTCAGTTTCGGAAGGCTTTCCGATCCCCAGCTTTCCCCTGACGGGAAGTGGATCCTGTACGGAGTGCAGTACACCTCCATTCCCGACAACAGGACCTGCCGCAATCTCTTCCTTATGGGCGTGGACGGCGGTGACAAGATACAGCTGACCAGGGAGGGGAAGAGCATATCCAATGCCCGTTTCTCCAAGGACGGGAAGACCCTCCGTTTCCTGCAGGGCGGACAGATCTATGAGGCCCCGCTCACAGGGCTCGGTACCGACAAGCCATCCCTTGGCAAGAAGACCGCCATTACGGATGTGAAGGCGGGTGTGCAGGAGTTCGCACTCTCTCCCGATGAGAAGTCAATAATGTACATAAGCACCGTCCCAAGCGGCGTCAAGACCCCTTCCCAGATCGATCCCGCCCTCGACAAGGCCAATGCCTATGTGACGGAGGACCTCATGTACCGCCACTGGGACGGCTGGGTCGAGGAGATTCCCCACACCTACGTGGCGGCACTTGACGGCAAGACCATTACCAAGGAGAACTCCATCGACATCCTTGGCGGGGACGATGTCCTCTTCGAGCTTCCCCTTCTCCCTTACGGAGGCATGGAGCAGCTGTCCTGGAGCCCTGATTCCCGCTACATAGCCTACGCCTGCAAGAAACTCTCCGGCAAGCAGTACGCTTTCTCGACCGACACGGAAATCTACATTTTCTGTCCCGCTACGGGAAAGACCACCCTCATCCCCATGGGAGGCGGCTATGACACTGACCCTGTCTGGGGGCCCGACGGGAAGACCCTCGTGTGGGTGAGCATGCAAAGAAACGGCTACGAGGCCGACAAGACCCGCCTCATGGCAGTTGACCTCTCCGAGGGCAAGGACGGGGAGAATCCCGTTGCAGGGAAGCCCCGTGACCTCACTTCCAACTTCAAATACAACGCCGAGTCCCCGAAGTGGAGCCCTGACGGCAAGTATGTATACTTCTCCGCCCTTGCAGAGGGACTGGGGGGCATTTTCCGCACTCCCGCCACTGAGGCCAAGGTAGAGCGCCTTACCGCCGAGAACCTCTGGTTCGATTTCTCTTCCCCCGCTGCCTTCCTTCCTGACGGAAGCCTCATAGGTACTTATACCAGCATGGATTTCCCCTCGGAAATAGTGAAGGTGACACCCGGAGAGGGCCCCTCCTCGCTTACTGCCCGCACCGAAGAGTCGGTGGTTGACCCCGCAACCGGACATCGCCTGGCACCGGGAGGATATCTGTACGCGGACTGCCCGGTGGTCGGGGGCGGCAAAGTGGAGCAGCTCTCCCACGAGAACGCCCACATCCTCTCCCAGCTCAAGGGGCACAGGACCGAGGCCCACTACGTCAAGACCGTGGACGGCAAGGACATGCTGACCTGGGTCCTCCTTCCCCCGGATTTCGATGCGACAAGGAAGTATCCCGCCATCCAGATCTGCCTCGGAGGTCCCCAGGGCACCCTCTCGCAGGGCTGGTCCTACAGGTGGAACTATAACCTCATGGCAAACCAGGGTTACGTAGTCGTTCTTCCCAACCGCAGGGGCACCACCGCTTTCGGACCCGAGTGGACCGAGCAGATATCAGGTGACTATCCGGGCCTGAACATGCAGGACTACATGAAGGCGGCACGTGAAGTCAAGGCGGCTCCCTACGTCGACAAGATGGCAGCCTGCGGCGCTTCCTACGGCGGATACTCGGTCTACTACCTTGCCGGGGTCCACAAGGACCTCTACGACTGCTTCATAGCCCACGCAGGAATCTTCGACGAGACTTACATGTACTATGAGACCGAGGAAATGTGGTTCCCCAACTGGGACAACGGCGGACTGAGCGAGTACTCCTACACTCCCGGTGAAGTCGGCCCAAGGGGTGACGGCGTCACCTTCGGTGGCCTCCAGCAGGCCGGTTCCCCCTGGAGCAACGCTCCCAAGGCCAGGAGGCACTACGCCTCTTCCCCTGCAGCCAATGTCGTCAATTGGCACACCCCGATCCTCTGCATCCATGGCATGATGGACTACCGCATCCCTTACGACCAGGGCATGGCCGCATTCAACGCAGCCCAGATGATGGGCGTACCCTCGAAACTCATCGTGTTCCCCGAGGAGTGCCACTGGATCCTCAAGCCCCAGAACGCCCTCTTCTGGCACCGTTCCTACTTCGAGTGGCTTGACCGCTGGTGCAAGGCTGACGAAAATGCCAAGTAGTGGCACCCCAGTCTAAGTCAAGCACTTATCTACTCCAATCCCTTAATCGAATAATGAAAACACACAAAGACATGAAAAAAGTACTTATCATTCCCGCCCTCGGTGCGCTCCTTTTTGTCGGATGCTCACCCAAGGGCTATGTCCTCGAGGGCAACATCCCTCACGCCGCCGACGGAGACGTAGTCTATCTCCAGGCAAATCCCCGTGCAGTGCCGGTGGACTCCGCCGTTGTTACCGACGGAAAATTCAAGTTCACCTCCCCCGAGGCTGACGGGACCCCGATGTACCTGATCTACTCCATCTCCGACAGGGCCAATGCTTCATACGCTGAGTTCTACCAGGAGAACGGAAAGCTCAAGGCCGCCATGGTGAAGGCTTCCGAGGGACGCAGCATCGTTACCGGGACACCCCTGAATGACATCGCAGCCGAGTTCAACAAAGGCCAGGATGCCATAGCATCCAAGTACTCCGAACTTGAGGAAAGCCTCAAGGACGCAGCCGATGACGCCAAGGCTGCCATCCAGGCCGAGGCGGACAAACTTGACGCGGCCTATGACGAGAACGTGGCACAGGCAATCGAGAAGAACATCACCAACCGCTTCGGCGCCGCCCTCCTTCTGAGTAACTACTACTCGATGGCTCCCGACAAGGTGACGGACCTCATCGGAAAGATTCCCCAGGAGATAAAGGAAGGCAACAACTCTTATGACCGCATTGCCGAGAACTGCGCCAAGCAGGTGGCTACCGGTCCCGGACAGAAGTTCACCGACTTCACCCTCAAGACCCCCGAGGGAAAGGAAGTGAGCCTGTCCGATTTCGCGGGTAAGGGCTCTCTCGTGCTTGTGGATTTCTGGGCAAGCTGGTGCGGACCCTGCATCAGGGAGATGCCGAACGTGAAGAAGGCCTACGCTGATTTCAACAAGAAAGGCTTCGAGATCGTGGGCGTGTCCCTCGACAGGGATGAGCAGGCCTGGAAGGATGCCATAAAGAAACTTGACCTCCCCTGGAAGCACATGTCTGACGTGAAGTACTGGGAGTGCGAGGCCGCCAAGCTCTATGGGGTCAACTCCATTCCCGCCACTGTTCTGATAGGACCCGACGGGACCATCCTGGAAAGGAACCTGAGGGGAGAAAAGCTCTATGCAAAGATTGCGGAGATCCTGAAGTAAGCACTCGGTTCTCTCTCTCTTGACTTGCGGCGCTGCTCCCCTCCAAGCAGGGGGACAGTGCCGCTTTTCTCCTTTGTGAGAGGCTGTCAAGTACCACCTAACTTACTGTTCGACAGAAATAAACTGGATAAGCATGGATATCGACAATTTCCTGGACTCTTTCAAGGTCCGTCGGCAATCCTCTTTCTCCTCCCTCCCTAATGGCACGGCCCTGGGTAAGGACATTTTTTTCATGATCTCTTTTTCCCAGTGGAGGGGAACCCTCAAGGTCGTGGACTCCAAGGGAAAGGAGGTGAGACCGGACTACAGGAATTACTCTGACGCCACTTTCATCCTTCTCCGCTCCCTTTCCTCGATATGGGAGGAAATGTCACTGAAGATGTCCTGGAACACCGGGAAGGAAGAAGTCTTCCTTGACGAGCACCCGCACCTTATCTACCAGCTGCTTCGCTGCAGGAATGTGGTGGACTGTGCAATGGGTCTTCTTAGCCCGGCCCCGGGAAAGTACCGCTGCCATGTGGACATCGTTCACACTTCGGAGCGAAGGGCCCTATCCTCGCTCTCCCTTGAACCAGTGGAGGGGGAACCTCTCGAGGTGGATGAGGAGGACATCTGCCTTCTGACGGACAGTTATGCCATTGCGGGAGACTGGATAGTCGAGATTCTTCCCATCGGGGAGAACTACCCGAAGCTTCCACTTATGCTTCAGCCCTTCTCCTCGGAAGTGCTTCTTCCCTATCTGTCCGTGTTCCTCTCCAATTTTGAGAATGTCTCTTTCTGCATTGACGGAGTCCCTCCCGTATACTCGGATACGGCGATACCGACGCGGCCGACCATCGTGTTCGAGAAGGTGGACCGGGAAGGTTCCCTTTTCCTTCACCTGGCCCAGACGATAGAGGAGGTTCCCTCCAATTTCATGGATGACTTCGCCCCGACCACGGTGGCTGTCCGACTCCCTGGCGGGGGCATTGGCATCCGCAAAGTCCAGTACGCCTCCGAACTTCTTGACGGGGCAGGACTTCTGAAAAGAATTCTCTCCTACACCCATGGGAAGGCAGAGGCCAAGGAGGAAGTGTACAAGGACGGGAACTTCTTTGTGATTCATGGGAAGATCGCCTCCCCATTCCTCCTGGGAAGCCTGGCCGAGCTTGCACGTCAGTACGTTCTTGTCGGAACCGACAAACTCACTTCGTTCAAGGTGAAGCCCCTCTCCCCGAAACTCAGGATTACCGAAGCCTCCGGGATAGATTTCCTGGAAGGGGACTGCACCGTATCGCTGGGTGGGGGTGACACGCTCCCTCTCACCCTTTTCCTATCCCAGTACAACAAGGACCATTACATCTCCCTGTCGGACGGGAACAGGGCAATCATAGACCCGCAGTGGGTGAAAAGAGTGGAGAGGCTCCTTGCCGGACGCGGCCCGAAAACCCCCGAGGGCGGCATATCGTTCTTCGACCTTCCGGAGACCATATCCCTCCTGGAGGAGGTGCCAGACTGCGATATCATCCGTCGAAGCAGGGCTTTCTATGAAGGGTTCAACAGCTTATCTACCAGCGTAAAGGTCCCGACAAAGTCACTTTCGGGAAAGCTCCGTCCGTATCAGGAGGAGGGCGTAAAGTGGCTTAAGTACCTCTATGACAACGGTATGGGAGGATGCCTCGCCGATGACATGGGACTCGGAAAGACCATACAGACCATTGCCGTCCTCTGTTCGGTATACCCCCGCGTCAAGGCTCCTTCCCTCATTGTCATGCCACGGAGCCTTCTTTTCAACTGGCAATCAGAATTGTCGAAGTTCGCCCCCTCGCTTTCAGTATCCCTCTACTACGGGCAGGGCAGGAACCTCGACGATGCCATGAGCTCCCAGGTGGTGCTCACTACCTACGCCATCGTGAGAAACGACATCGAGCTGCTTTCCGGAAAGAAGTTCCACTATGTCATTCTGGATGAGTCACAGAACATAAAGAACATGACTTCACAGGCGAGCCAGGCGGTGATGTCACTTAGGGCGGAGCATCGTCTGGCCCTGAGCGGAACCCCTATAGAGAATAACCTCGGGGAACTTTATTCCCTGTTCCGTTTCCTGCTTCCGGGTATGTTCGGCACTCCCGCCGACTTTGAGTCAAGATACGGCTTTCCCATCGAAAAAGAGTTTGATTCCCAGGCCGCAGCCCAGCTGAGGCGAAAGATTTATCCATTCATCATGAGGCGACTCAAGAAGGATGTCCTCCAGGACCTTCCCGACAGAGTGGACCAGACCATGATAGTGGAAATGGACGAGGAGCATGCCGCATTCTATGAGATGAAAAGGAGGTATTTCAGCCGTAGCATCAAGGAAAGCATCAAGAAAGGTGGCATCGAGGGGAACCGCTTCGAGATACTGCAGGCACTTGGTGAACTGCGGAGGATAGCATCCATCCCCGAGAGCCTAAGCGAGGGAACCATTCATTCATCTAAGATACCCTTTATCGGAGACGCCCTTGTCGAGGCCGTGGAGAACGGCCACAAGTGCGTGGTCTTTTTCAATTACATTGCAGGGATTGAACTTCTCGGTGAAAGGCTCTCGGATGAAGGCATCGAGTATGCCGTCATGACTGGTGCAACCACTTCGAGAAAGGAGGTGGTCGACAAGTTCCAGAACTCTTCCACTTGCAAGGTGCTTCTGATGACACTCAAGACTGGGGGAGTGGGACTGAATCTTACCGCGGCGGATACCGTATTCATAGCGGAACCATGGTGGAACAAGGCTGCCGAGGAGCAGGCGATTGGCCGCCTCCACAGGATAGGCCAGAAGTTCTCCGTCCAGACTTTTTCCATCGTGACCAGGGGCACCATCGAAGAGAAGATGCGCATCCTCCAGCAGAGGAAGGCGGACCTTTTCGACAGACTCATCACCTCGGACGGACTTTCGCCCAAGTCCCTGAGCGAGGAGGATATAGAATTCATGCTGGGAGACTCTCTCACATCATAAACGCATAGATTATGAGTTCACAGGTATTCAACGTTCCCGACCGTGACAAGGCATTCAGTTTCTGCAGAGACGTACTGGGCCGATTTACAGCTGATGTTCTCAAGAAGTTCTGCGTGCAGATCATGAAGAACTACCGGCCCGGGGCTGTTCTCGTAGGTGGACGGCCCGGGGAGGTAATTACCGATTATTTCTTTGACGGGAAGGCTTCCAGACTGTGCAGGGTAGATTGCGAGAGGCTTATCGCCCTCGTAATCCTGGGCAAAGGCAATCTGGCCAACATCCTTGAAAATGTGCCAGCGTGGCAGAGGAAAGGACTTGGGCTCTTAGCCCTCAAGGGCTGGGTCACCCCCGAGGAACTGAAGGAGGTAGGTGCAGGGAACCTCATGCCCGAAAAAAGCAGCAGTTATTCATACGATCGGGACTTTGACAAGGGGCCTCTGTGCGAACTATGCAAAATAGAGCCGTTCGGTCATTACTCGCTTGAATTCGAGTATGTCATGGAGATGCCAAACGGGTTCCAGCGTTCTTTGGCCGATGCCCTTTTCCCGGGGGAATTCGAGATGCAGAAGGCTTTGACAGCTTCCCTTCCCGCCGGGATGCAGGTCCATAGCATCGAGGCTGATATCGTCAGGAGCTATACCCTCCTCAAGGGCATTCTGCGGCAGGACAAGTATTCCGTGGTGGCGAAGCCCACCGCAATAGCCCCGAAGAAAGTCCTCACCATCCAGCAGCAGCTCTCGGTTCCCGAGCACCTGCCTGCCGAGGTCCAGGACAGGAAGGTATATACTTTCTCGTACTCCCTACCGTTCCTTATTGAAGGCTACCGTACCAGTGACGAGGGCGATATCGCTGAGTGCGCCAGGAAAGCTTTCTCAAGCTTGTGCCGCAGCCTTTCCCTGCAGACTTACATCGGGGTGTTCATGCCTTTCCTTACGGGTCTCAGGAAAAACAAGATCGTGGAGAATGACCTTGGCGGATGGACAAAGGCAATATCGGATGCCCTCTCCAAAGGCCTGTCAAAGTGGGTTTCGGTGGAAAAACTGATGCAGATAATCCATGCGGACAAGTATGAAGAACATCTGAAAACATGGCTGCTCAAGAATAATATCATCGACCATCATGACAATTACATTGTGAACAGTTTCACAGGGGATGTCATTGGGCTCGTCTCCGGCTCTGTCCTTTTCGATACCGAGATCATCAAAGGAATCTGCATGGCCATGTACGGGATGGGATTCCTGCAAATCGCAACGCACTATCCCGAAGGAGTGCCGACAACACCACTTGAAGGCCTCAAGTACATCCGCCTGACCGCCCTCGGCAGATATGCCCTCGGGATTGACAGGAAATATGAACTTCCCAAGGAGGAGAAGGTGCCCTACTTCGAACTGGACGGGCAGAGGCTCATTGTCCAGTCCCTCACCCAGGACAATCCCTACCTGTCGATTCTTTCGGACATGTCTGTCCCCATAGGGGGAGGCAAGTACCTGATTACCTACCAGTCCTTCCTTTCCGGGTGCGACTCAAGGGAGGAGTTCGAGAAGAAGGTCAAGTTCTTTAGGGAGTTAGTGCCGAATGAGATGCCTGCCAATTGGGCGGAGTTCTTCAAGGAAATCAGTGCCCGCTGTTATCCTCTGGAGGCGATGGCAAATGATTACGTGATGTACAAGATACCCGAGGACAATCTGGAACTTAGGCGCCTCCTCACGGGCGATGCCTCCCTTCGCAAAATAATCCTTCGGGCGGATGGCTCACTCGTACTGATCCCGCGCACCCAGATGTCCGCCTTCAAAAAGATCCTGAAAGGATACGGGTACCTGATCTGAGCAGTGCAGAGGTATTCACCCACGTTTCCTCCTATTTGATTTTTTATTTGTGCCCTTTCCCTGGTTGCATCGGGAAGGGGCATTTCTTTTTTGGCCTTGTCATGCATTATCGGCATGAAAGAGCCGTTTTTTCGGCAAAAATTAACTTCAAGTAGTGCCAATCATGGGGTAAAAATGAATAAAAAGCGTTAACTTTGTGGAAATCCATTTTCTGGAAACGGGACTTCAGACTACGCAGAACCCTGTTCAGGGGCATTTCAGGGCATAATGTATGCTCTTTCCTACGTATTTTCCCATTAGCGATCGTGGATTTACCATTATGAATATTTATTCATTTTGCTTTTGGTGTCATGGTACGCAGCTTAACACAACGGGAGGTCCTCCAGGCGACAAGGGACCTTGACCTTCCACATCACATCTACCAGGATGCGGTGGAACTGTTCTCTATTATGCGAATGCGGATTCCCAACGAGGAGGAGATCGGCCTGCTTCGCTATGCATTCGTCTATGCCGCCACAAAGCACCGCCAACAGAAACGTCATTCCGGGGAGCCCTACATCATCCACCCCCTCGCCGTTGCGAGGATTGTCGCCGGGGATATGGAACTGGACACCTATCCGGTAATTGCCGCCCTCCTTCATGACGTTGTCGAGGATACCGATACCACCATCGAGGAAATCGGTGAGGAGTTTGGCGAGGAGGTACAGTTCATCGTTGACGCAGTCACCAAGAAGCAGAAGGAACGTTACCGTGCCTCCAAGCAGATAGACAATTTCAAGCAGATACTCGATTCCGTCCACTATGATATCCGTGCCCTGCTCATCAAGCTGGCGGACCGCCTCCACAACATGAGGACCCTCTCCAGCATGAGCCCGGCCAAGCAGATGAAGATAGCGGGGGAGACCGACTTTTTCTATGCCCCGATGGCCGGCAAACTGGGCCTGTACAAGATTAAGAGCGAACTTGAGAACCTTTCCTTCCGCTACCGCTGTCCCAACGAGTACGCCCGCATTGAGGCGGCCTTGAAGGAGGAGGACCTGAGTTCCCGCAACTCCGTGGATGCCTTCACCAATGAAATAGACTTTCTCCTCTCTTCCAGGGGATTTTCCGCGCACACGCAGGTCCGTCAGAGGAAGCCATACAGCATCTGGCGCAACATGCAGGAGGAAGGGGCGGATTTCCAGAGCGTCGAGTTCAAGAGGTGGATAAGGGTCATCTATGACCCGCTGCCGGGAACGAGCGAGAAGGAGACCGCCATTCTCATCTATTCCCTGCTTTCCTCTGTCTTCAAGGAAAGGGCCGGGAGCGTTACGAACTATATCGACAACCCCAAGGACAACGGGTACCAGAGTTTCCATGTGAAGTTCCTGAACCCTTCGGGAAACTGGGAGGAGCTGCACATCTCCTCCGAGAGGATGGTGAAGAACTCCCGCCTGGGATGCATCGTGGAAAGGGACGGAAGCTGGCTGGAAAGGTTCACGACGGTCCTCAAGGACATAGCCGACAATTCGGACCAGTTCGCACTGATGGAAGGCATTAGCGCATCCCTCACGAGTGAGGACACCCTGGTCTTCACTCCCCAGGGGCAGCCTGTCATCCTCCCGAAAGGGGCAACCGCACTGGATTTCGCGTTCGAGATGCATACGGAGATCGGACTGCATGCCAAGTACGCCCGCATAAACAAGAAGCTTTCCCCGCTCTCCACGGAACTTCACCGCGGGGACATGGTCTACATCGAGAAGTCCGATGAGGTGGACCCCAACACTTCCTGGATGGAATACGTCAGGACATACAAGGCCCGCAAAGCCCTGAAGGGCTATTTCGGGGAGAGGGGAGCGTCCAAGTGGAGAAGGTGCCGTTTCTGCCATCCTCTTCCGGGCGATGCGATCATCGGGTTCAAGCAACCGGACGGAACCACGGTGCTCCATTCCAGGAGCTGTTCCGAGGTCATCCGCCAGGCCTCCGCGGAGGGGGACCAGCTGATATCGGTGAATTTCAAGAGACTGGATGACATCTCCTATCCTGTCAGGATAGTAGTCATAGCGGTGGACCGCTTCCACTTGCTTCGGGACGTGGCTGACTGCCTGGTGGAGAACTTCCATATCTCCCTTGAAGGCCTCAACGCCCAGAAGACGGAGGAAATCGTCACTTTCGTCATAGATTATGAGGTCCATGACTACAATGAACTGCTGGAAACCATCCAGTCCATTTCCAAACTGGACGGAGTGGACGAGGTCCAGTACACCGGGGTCGGTAGATCCACGGCGGACGACCTGCTCCTGGACAAGTGCTGCGAGGTGATGACGAAATAATCCCTTTGTCCCATCAAAGTTTATTTTCACTCAGAATAGTTATATTTGCATGTCCCCGGTGGGGCGTGCATTTTTTGTCTTTCTAATCAACTCCTTTGAGAATGAGGAAAGCATTCCTGCTCCTTGGCTTTTTTCTCTGTGCATTCACTCCTTTGTGGGCGCAGGGAAGAATCCATAACGATGCTTTCACCTTGAACTATGACCCCTCCCTTTGGAAGGAGTTCTCTTTCGGGAGGGAAAGCGTGCCTCCTGTCCAGGGATACTTCTATTCCGGACTTCTCCTCTCGGACGGCAAGGGGATGGCCATGGTGATGTCGACCCCCAAGGCGGACGACCTCGGGAACTATGCCCGCACAGCCCTTCTCTCCAACAGGACCTTCTCGGAGGGGACAGGTCCACTTGAGTGGCGCTCCGTGGGGAAGCGGCAGACCCTGTTCACCACTTTCACATCTCAAGGCTCCAGCGGCAAGGTCTGGTTCTTCGAGGAGGGCGGACGGCAGGTGACTTTCTTCACCTTGGGCACTGATGCCTCGGACAGCGGGGAGGACCTTCTCAAAGCCCTGGAGGTGCATCCCGCCGAAGTGGAGGCGGAACTTGGTGAGGAGGAACTTCTCGCCTCTTTACGCTCGATTAGTGAAGCCCTTTCCGCCCAGGATGAACAGAACGATTCCCAGGTCCGCATCCAGAGGATAGAGGTGCTTGAGGGGGAGAGGAGAATAATCTTTTATTTCCTGTGCACCCTGCCCAAGGACAGCTTGGACAATTTCAGGGAAATGCTCCGTGACAGGGAGGGAATGCTCTCTTCTTTAGTCCTTTCCGTCTATGAGAGACGGGCCATCGAACTTGGGTACACCATCGGGTATGTATACCGGGAAAAGAATCAGGGCCTCATCGGTCAGCTCGAGTTCTCCTCCGGGGATTTTCAGGGAAAATGATGGAAACGAATAATTTACACACTCACATAATTTAACAGACGAAGCTATGAGAAGATTCCTTCTTCACTTTTCACTTGTAGCCGTGGCGGCACTTCTGGGCGCCTCGACTCTCTCCAATGCCCAGATCCGCCTGTCCCACCTCATGGGGGACGATATGATTCTTCAGCAGAATTCCAATGTGAACCTCTGGGGCTGGGCCTCCCCGGGAAAGACCCTCAAAGTCACGACCTCCTGGGACGGCAAGACCTACAGCGTCACTCCCGGCAAGGACGGAGCCTTCAAGATCGGGGTCCCCACTCCCAAGGGAAGCTACATTCCCTATACGATCGATTTCGTGCAGGGCAAGGACAAGATTACGCTCAAGGACGTTCTCGTCGGTGAAGTCTGGCTCGCAACGGGCCAGAGCAATATGGAGATGCCGGTGCGCGGGTTCGGCAATTGTCCCGTGGAAGGACTTCAGGAGACCCTGCTTGAGGCAAAGAACTATCCCGGGATCCACATCTGCCGTGTCCAGTCCAAGACCTCGATGGTCCCCCTGGAGGATGCGGATTGCCAGTGGAAGAAAGGCACTGCTGAGAATGTCCAGTGGTCCAGTGCTACGGCATACTACTTTGCCAGGGTGCTCAACAGCGTGCTTGACATTCCCGTCGGAATAGTCGAGGCCCACAAGGGCGGAACCCGCGTCGAGAGCTGGCTTACAAAGGAGAACCTTGAGAAGTACACCGATGAGGAACTGACCGAGGAGGCCATCAACAAAAGGTTCCCAATGGACTATCACCGTTCCATGGTCTGGGGCAACGCCACCTTCCATCCTACCATCAACTACACCGTCAAGGGCATCATCTTCTACCAGGGCTGCTCCAATGTCGGCAATCCGGGTGACATGTATTCCGATCGTCTTGCCATCCTGGCATCCCAGTGGAGGGAGCAGAAAGGGGAGGGGGATATCCCGTTCTATATCGTGGAAATCGCACCCTTTGCCGATTACGGCGGAGAAATGGGCATCTCGGGAGCCCTTCTCCGTGAGCAGCAGTACAAGGCATCCAAGAAGATCCCCAACAGCGGCATCATCACGACAAACGACTGCGTCTATCCTTTCGAGAAGCACCAGATCCATCCCCGCCAGAAGAGGAAGGTAGGGGAGAGGCTCGCTTTCCTCGCCCTAAACAAGACCTATTCCATCACCACCTTCGGCGGACTCTGCCCCGAGTTCAAGGCCATGGAGAAGGGGGATGGATTCCTGACCGTCACCTTTGAGAATATGAATGACGGGTTCGCCAGGACGGAGGGACTGGAAGGTTTCGAGGTCGCGGGGGAGGACAGGGTCTTCCATCCCGCCACCGCGGTGGAGGCTCCAGGCCGTTGGCAGGCCCTGAGGGTAAGTTCCCCCGAGGTCCCCGAACCCGTGGCGGTTCGCTACTGCTTCCGCAACTGGCTCATAGGCAACTGCGCCAATGCCCTTGGCTTCCCGCTCCTTCCTTTCAGGTCCGATAACTGGGACAACTGATACCCTGCCCTCCAGGAGCTGACGTGCACGGTTCACCGCTCAGCGGGAAGAGTTTCCTTATGTATCAGCCCGCGATAGGCGGTCCTGTGAACCAAACCAAAAGTGATTTTCCATGAATAATAGGATTACCCGTCATTTGACATCATGCTTTTGCTGCCTTGTGGCAGTGACGGCTACACTCGTTGGCTGCGTCTCAGGGAATGAGGTGACAGAGGGGGAGGAGATGATGTTCGACGGGGTCTACGAAGGGATAGGTGAAGGGAGAAGCGGCATGATAAAAGTAGCCCTCACCGTTCAAGACCATGCGATAGCAAGTGCCAGGGTCGTGACCCAGTCCGAGTCCTCCTTCGCCCAGGAGGCCCTGTTAGAGATGGTGAACCGGATCGTAGCCGCCCAGGGGGTGGACGGTGTGGATGCCGTCTCGGGTGCGACCCTAACTTCCAACGGAGTCATGCAGGCCATGGGAATGGCCATTGACGCGGCCTACGGGAGGCACCGGGAAGTGAAGGATTACGAGGACACTTCGTGCGATGTCGTTGTGGTCGGGGCGGGAGGTGCAGGCCTCAGCGCCGCAATCGAGGCTGCATCGCAGGGATGCCATGTCATTGTCCTTGAGAAGCGAAGCTACATAGGTGGCAACACCAACAGTTCCACCGGCGGGATCAACGCCGCCGGTACCCCTTTCCAGCAGGCTCTCGGAATTGAGGACAGCGAGGAACTGTTCTACAAGGATATAATGGAGGGCGGGCATTATCTGAATGACCCCCTTCTTGTCAGCACCCTGGTCCGGGGCGCCTCCCCTACGCTGCAGTGGCTCTCCTCCTTCGGGACGGACCTCACTAGCGTCGGCCTCATGGGTGGAAGCTCCGTTCCGCGTACCCACCGTCCCCAGGGCGGTACCGCGATAGGACCCCATCTTATGAAAATGCTCAGTGCCAAGGCCACGGAACTCGGCATTGAAATCCGTACCGGCAATACCGTGACGGACGTCAAACGCCGCCGTGACGGTTCCGCAGGCGGAGTCACGGTAAGGCTGGAGAACGGGAAGAGATATACCATCTTTTCCAAGGCCGTCGTTCTGGCCACGGGGGGATTCGGGGCGAACCTTTCCATGGTGACGGAATACCGCTCTGACCTTGTCGGCTTCTCTACGGTGAACCACATCGGGGCTACCGGGGATGCGTTCAAGTGGGTGGACAAGTTCGGCGCCGAGCTCTACCAGATGGACCAGATCCAGGTTCATCCTACCGTGGAAGTGAAAAACAACCTGATGATAACAGAGGCTGTCCGTGGCAACGGGGCGATACTCCTGAACCGGGACGGCTACCGCTTTGTCAATGAACTGCAGACCCGGGATGTCGTGTCCTGGGCAATCCTCTCGCAGAGGGGAGGCACGGCTTTCCTCCTTTTCGACCAGGACCTTCGAAAATCCCTCTCCTCCATTGAAACCTATGTAAGCCAAGGACTCTTGACGGAAGGAAACACCCTCGGGGAACTGGCCGGGAAAGTAGGGATCGACCCTGGGGCCCTCCAGCAGAGCGTCGAGAGGTACAACGCCTTCCAGGGCGAGGGGGAAGATGAGGATTTCGGACGAACGTCCACCCAGATGCCCAGGCCCATTTCCACTGCTCCATACTATATCGTTGAGGTAAAGCCTGCTATCCACCATACTATGGGAGGAATCCACATAGACGACCGCGCATCTGTGCTCACTACAGGAGGAGTGCCTGTAGGGGGACTGTTTGCGGCAGGTGAGGTTACCGGCGGGGTCCACGGCGGTAACCGCCTTGGAGGGAACGGCGTGGCCGATATAGTGGTGTTCGGGAAGATTGCGGGGGAGAGCGCCGCAAGGTACGCATCGAAGTAGGTGCCCGAAGCATCTCGCACACACAAGAAAAAGGACTTTCCCTTTTGATGGAGCGCATCATCGGGGGAAGTCCTTATGCTTGCCTGTTGGCAGGGCCGTCTACCGCTTTACCGATACGGTGGCCACGTACTCGGTGTCCTCGGGTGCGGCTACTTCGGGGTCTTCGAAGCTCACCGACCCCTCCGTCACTTCCATGAGGTTGCATATCGCTATCCCTACGTCGACCATCTGTATGTCCCAGGGTGAGGATCCCCGCTTCCCTTGGGTGTGGCAGCAGAAGAAATGGTACTTCCCTCCGACCTTCACTACCCTGCAGGGCTGTTTGTTCGCAGCCGAGGGGGCCCACCTGACCACCTCCAGAAGTTCAAGGGCGGGGGCATCGGCAAGGGGAGAGGAGAAGTCGCCCTCGAAGAAAAGCTCACTGGGGGCCTTCCTCTCGTCACCCTTGACGCTTTGGCGGAGAATCTTTTCCACGGTGGACCTCCTAGGGGCAGGATAGCCTATCGGGGTCACGGCAATCATCATCTCCCCGTCCTTCTTTCCCGCCGCCTTCTCGAACTTCTCCCTTTTCATCGTGCCTGCAATCCATGTCGTGCCTATCCCCATGGACCAGGCATGCAGGACGAACTTCTCAAAGCTGTAGCCGTAGGCCTCCTCGCAGTGCTCCACTTCCGGGACCATGGCGGCAACATAGGCCCCTTCCCCGCGGATTACGGGACTGGAGAGGCCGTGCTTCTCGCAGTCAAGATAGACGAACCTGACCGGGATGCCCCAGGGGTTGGGAATGTTTTCCATAAAGGACAGAAGATCTTGCATGTCTTCCTTGCGAAGAGGGGTCCCGTCGAAGGTGCGGACACTCTTTCGGGTAAGTATCATTTCAGTGATGTCCATGGCAGTGGGGAATTTTCGGTGAAATTGCGGGGCGACCCCCGAAGGATGGGAGTGGGGTCATGCCTTGTTGAACTTGTCCTTCGGCCTTTTGCAGCGAGGGCACTTCCACTCATCGGGGAGGCT
The DNA here is from genome assembly GCA_905235445.1 of uncultured Bacteroidales bacterium. Taxonomy (GTDB): domain Bacteria; phylum Bacteroidota; class Bacteroidia; order Bacteroidales; family UBA932; genus Cryptobacteroides. Next base: position 52,012 of record CAJOLJ010000013.1, on the reverse strand, counting down.
CTCGAAGGGAACCCCGTCATGCTCCCCTGGGTCATAGACGTAGCCGCACACTGAGCAGACATACTTGCCTGAGGCTGTCTTGAAAATCACCTCGCCGACAGGGATTGTCTCTGACGGGTTACCCAGGTCTATTATCTTCTTTGCTTCCAGGTTCTCGGGCCCCAGCGGGGTGTGGGTGGAAAGGTAGACTGTGGGATGGTGGGAGATGAATTCCCGCACCCGGTCCAGGGTCTCCCTTGCTGCGGGAAGGTCATCGTACACGACCGAGAGCTTGTTCTCGTACAGGGCCTCGTCGGTGTATGTGATGTCACCGTGAATCATGTAGAAAAGTCCCCCGTCCTCAACTATCACGATGCTGTTTCCCTTGGTGTGGCCCTTGGCCTTGATGAGGTAAATGCCCTCGGCTATTTTCTGGCTCTCGGGGAAGTTGCAGTAGGGGCCGTCGGTGAAGTCCACGGGTACTATGTTCCCTATGCCCTGGAGTTCCGCTGCACCACACTCTTCCGAATTGACGTAGATCTTTGCCCCTGGGAATGACCTCAGTTCACCTGAATGGTCAAGATGCTTGTGTGTCAGGAGAATCTTCGTGACATCAGAAGGCTTGTATCCCTGGGCGGCGAAAACGTCCATGTAACTTGCTATGTCCTTGCCAGTGTAGATGAGGGTCTTTTCGTCCGGGACCTCCTCGGGAGTCCCCGCGGGGATGCCGGTATCGACCAGTATGACCTCTTCACCAGTGTCGATGAGATAGTTGGCAAGGCAGGAGCGGTACTTGACGGAGATGTCGAACCTCTCGGGTCCTTCCTCTCCGCCGAAGGCGAAAGGCTGGGTGGAGAATCCGCCTTCGCGGAACTGTAGGGCTCTTATTTTCATGGAAGTTGATTTATTGTCGGTTATCGTTCGCTGTATGCAGTGTCAAAGGGGGAGGGTCACCTTTCTATCTTTATCAGTTCCAGGTCGAATATGAGCGTGCTGTTGGCGGGAATGCCCTCGGTCTTCATGGAACCATAGCCCCACTTGGCGGGGATCGTCACCTCGTACCTGTCTCCTTCATGCATCCTTACGAGGGCTATCTGCCATCCCATTATGAGTTCCCTTACGATGAAAAGGGCAGGGAGTGCTTCCCCCCTGGAGGAGTCGAAGATGGTCCCGTCGATGAGTTTACCGGTGTAGTGGGCATATACGACACTTGATGGAGTGGGGCACTTGGTCCCGTGCCCTTTTTCAAGGGGTTTCATTATGACGCCGCTTTCCAGCACGGTCACACCTTCCTCCTTTGCCTTTTCGGCAAGGAAATTCTCGTTGTCGGTTTTCCACCGGTCCGTGCCCTTGGGGTGTCTGTGTCTCATGATGCTACGGTTTTGGCGTTACTTTCCATCTGACTCTCCAGACCCCGTCGCCAAAGTCATGGCTGAGGATCTTGAAGGAACCGATTTCGGAAGTGTTCCCGACATGGGCCCCGATGCAGGCGCAGTCGTCATAGTCCCCGATGCTGACTATCCTGATAGTGGGGGAGGCATCCTCGGGAAGTTTCGTGAGATCCACCATGTGGGCGGCCTCCTCTTTGGGGACAAAGGATATTTTTACGGGAAGCGCCATTTCTATGACCTCGTTCACTTTGTCCTCTATCGCTTTCACTTCCTCAGGTGTGGGGCAGCGTGAAAGAAGGTAGTCGCACTTGGACTTTTTCCTCTCGATGTGGGCATTACGGGAACGAGGGCAGCCGAACATGTCAACCATGGTCCGGTTGAGGATGTGCTCGGCGCTATGGCTTGGACGATGTTCTTCCTTGTTGTGGGCGTTGAGTTGGGGTTCTTCCATGACGGGAGTGACTGTGTGTATGTCGGATTATTGATTCCTCAAGAGGCAAAAATAATCTTTACGCCTGAAAAGAGCAACACCATCCGGGACAAAAAACACGGGAACCGCCCCTTCGATGGATGGCCATATCCACGGGAGCGGTTCCTTCGGAGTATAATACTATGGCTAAGATTTTACAGACTGTCCCCGAAGTCAGCCTTGAATTTCTCGACTAGCTGCTCCTGCCAGTAACCGATCTCCTTCATCCTTCCGAAGAAGAAGCGAAGCACCTTAGGCTCCATCGTCCACTGGAGGCCTCCGATGAGGCTGCGGTTGTCCCAGACCCATTTCACCCTGTCGGCGCAGTACTTGATCTGGCTGAGCGTGAATACACGCCTGGGGACTGCGAGTCTCTGGAGCTCAAGCTCTGCGTACCTCTCGGTTCCGTCAGGCTCCCTCTGCTCCGATACCGTACCCCTCTCCATTCCCCGGATGCCTCCGGCGATGAACACTGCAGCTCCCACGGCTGCCGCAGGGTACTGGTTGTGCGGCATGTCGGGTACGAACTCCGTACAGTTGAGGTGGCAGCCAAGGCCTCCGGCAGGAAGGATCACGGGCACACCGTAATCGTCCAGTTCCTTTGCGAGATATGCAATGAACTCGGGACCCTGGTTGATGTATTCCATGTCGAGGGACTCGAGAAGTCCCTGGGCTGCAGCCTCTATGGAACGGACCTCCATTCCTCCGTAGGTGAGGAAGCCCTCGTACAGGGGCACGAACTCCATCATCATGTCGGTCCACTTGGGGTCGGACGAGAGGATGAAACCGCCGCGGCTGAAGCTGAGCTTGCGGGCAGAGAAGTATATGATGTCGAAGCGGCTTGCCAGGAGACGATAGATTTCCTTGACCTCCATGTACTTGCACATGGGCTCGCGGGTCTTCATGAAGTAGACGTTGTCCTGGAGCAGGGAAGCGTCAAGTACACTGACGACTCCCTTCTCGTGGCAGATGTCGGTCACCGCCAGCATGTTCTCCAGGGATACCGGCTGGCCTCCTATGAGGTTGGTCCCGGCCTCCACCCTCACGAAAGCGACTTTCTCGGGAGTGAACTTGTCAATGGCATCACGCAGGTTCTGGAGGTTGAAGTCCCCCTTGAAGGGGTCGTCCGACTGGGGGATGAGACCCTTCGGGTCAACCAGTTCAATGACCTCTCCTCCGAGACGGGTGATGTGGGCTTTGGTCGTGGTGAAGTGGAAATTCATCAGCGTCTTCATGCCCGGCTTCACGAAAGCCTCGGCAAGGATGTTCTCGGCGGCCCTTCCCTGGTGGGCGGGAAGCAGGTTGTCAACCCCGAACACTTCTTTCACCGCAGCCTTCATCCTGTTCCAGGTCTCGGAACCGGCATAGGAGTCGTCCGCCGTCATCATGGCGGCGGTCTGCTTGTCGGACATGCCGTTCACGCCGGAGTCCGTTATCATGTCCATATAGATGTCCTTGTTCTGGAGGAGGAAAGTGTTGTTGCCCGCTTCCTGGATCGCGCGCAGGCGGTCTTCCACTTTGAGAAGGTTCAATTTCTGTACGACACGCACTTTGTGCATTTCAAGGGGAACCTGATTTTCAGGTTTGTAGAATTTTACTGGCATTTGGCTTTGGAGGTGTTTTAATGTATCTATGAAGTTTTTACGAATTCTCTTCCGAGGAAGATCCACCCGGCGGTCCAGGGGACCTTTGCCTGCAAAGATATTCACACCTCCATCACTATGACCTAACTGAATCCGCCCAATTTCTACCACTTTCAACGATTCTCCTTAAAACGACCAATTCTATCTACCAAAATTATCGTTATTGGATGGAATTATCTACTTTTGTACCTGAATTACATACCAAAATAGAGTCATGGAAAATAGAGTCATCAAGAATATCGATGAGTTCAACGCCCTCTTTTCCCAGGGGACTGCCCATCCGTTGGTATCGATAGGGGACCTGGGCAAGGTGGACCTCAGGATATTCGAGCCCACGGACTTCCAGGCCTACTGCGTCGTTCTCATGGATGCTAACTTCGGTGAACTCATAAAGCAGGATACGTGCATGCGCTATAGGGCCGGAACCATGTTCACCGCCAAACCTGGCGAGGTGATATCCATGAACCTGGACCCCTCGGTAAGACCGGCGGGGAAGATGCTCGTATTCCGGGAGGAGATGATCCGCAACACCGGTCTCGGACGTGACTTCTACATGTTCAACTTCTTCGACTACGAAGTGTTCGAGGCTCTCGAACTCACTGACTCGGAAAGAAGGATAATCGTGAACTGCTATTCCAACATCAACGCTGAACTCCACTCCTCGAAAGATGAACTCACAGACCACATGCTGCGCCTCGGGATCGGACAGTTGCTGAGCTACTGCAAGAGGTTCTACGAAAGGCAGTTCGACATGAGGAAGTTGCGAAGCTCGGATTTCATAAGAAGGCTGGATGCCCTCCTCGAGACTTACTATTCACCGGGAAGCGACCTTCCCAGGGAACTCGGTTATCCGACAGTGGGGTGGTGTGCCTCCCAGTTCAACCTGTCCGCGAACTATTTCGGGGGAATCGTCCGGCGGGAGATGCACCTTTCTGCTCAGGAGTACATCCAGGACAAGATAGTGAGCAGGGCTAAGACTCTTCTCGCGGACCCTTCACTTTCAGTTGATGAGGTCTCTGACAGACTGGGATTCTCATATCCGAACCATTTCACGAGACTCTTTGGCCGAAGGACAGGGATGAGTCCGTCGGCTTTCAGGAAGTCACTTCATTGAGGGATCAGGAACAATAAAAGGTTGGCTCAAATTATGGCTTTACAATGAGATAGGGGTATTATGAGCCAACGAAAACATAATGAGACTACCAGTTGTGCCAGGAATCTCTAATACTTCTTTCAGATATGACTCAAGATGAATTGGAGTCGAAAAATTTGTATCTTTGCACCGCAAAACCTCAGCCGTACAGATTTGTTTCTTCCTTTTGACAACAAGACATGTCGTGCGTATAACTGGTTGTAGTGTATGAGAGCCGGTTAAAATGCGCAGCAAAGAAACCTCTCTCTTGTTGTTAAATCTTAAATAATTGTGGATGAGGAAATTATTTTCTCTGACGATGCTATCTGCAATAGCATTAGGGGGCGTGTGTGCTTCGGCTCAGACCACGATGCCCCTCAGATGGATGTTCGAGCGTGCGGATTCGCTGAACACCAGCCTTCAGGCCAGCCGTCTGTCCGTGGAAAGCGCCCGTAGCGGCGAGTCAGTGGCAAGGAATGCTTACCTTCCCTCGGTCGATGTATCACTCTCGCTCAATTACTATGGTGACGGTTACATCATGGACCGGAATTTCAGTAATGGCTTCACGGCCGAGATTCCGTCTTTCGGAAACAATTTCAAGCTGGAAGTATCGCAGGTCATCTTCGCCGGAGGAGCCATCTCCCACGGGGTCTCCCTCGCGAAGCTCGGTACGGAAATGGCCACTTTCGAGGCCGATAAAAACCGGAATGAGGTCCGTTTCCTGATGGCCGGAGATTATATCGAACTGTGCAAACTCTCCGGACAACTGAAAGTTGTGGATGCAAATATCGACCATGCCCGCCAGGTGAAGGTGCGGATGGAGGCCAGGGTGGAGAATGGCGTGGCCCTGAAAACAGACCTCACCCGCCTGGATCTCCTGATTGAGAACCTGTCGTATTCCCGGCTTCAGATCGAGAGCGCCATTCAGATTGTCTCTCAGGAGCTTTGCAATGCCTTGAAGATGCAGACTCCACCTGCACCGGTGGAGGACATCGGCCCGTTCCTTCTGGAGGAAGATTGGATGGAAATTGCCTTTGAGAATGCTCCCGGACTGAAACTGGCCGATGCCGCCGTGCAGATGTCGGCACACAAGGAAAAGATCGCCCGCGCCGGGCGCCTGCCGCAGATAGCCCTGTTCGCCGGGGAGTATCTGGACGGCCCCATCGTAATAGACATTCCCGCCATTGACAAGAATTTCAATTATTGGGCGGTGGGTGTAGGTATCCGCTATAATCTTGCCAACCTTTATAAAAGCCCCAAGACTATCCGGCAGAGCCATCTGGAATGGCAGAGTGCGCAGGCGCAGCTGGATGTGGCAAGGGAACAGATTACCCTCGCCATCGGTGCGGCATCTACGGATTACCGGAATGCTTTCACCCTTCTGGATACCAAAACGCGGAGCGTAGCCCTAGCTCAGGAAAGCTATGACCTGGTGTGTTTCCGCTATGAGGAAGGCCTTGTCACGGTGACAGATCTGCTGGATGCCTCTTCCCAGCTTCTTGACGCCCAGATCCAGGAAGTCAACGCCCGGATGAATATCGCCTACAATTATTACAAACTTCAATATATCGCTGGAACCATATGAATAAGCATACACAAAAAATCATTGTCAATACTGTCGTCGTTCTCCTTCTCGTCTGTGCCGCAGGCTGGTTCGCCTCCCTTTTCTGGCATCCCGGCGTAGAATATACCGACAATGCCCAGGTCCGAAAGGACATCGTCCCCGTGTCCTCCCGTGTGCAGGGATTTGTGAAGGAAATCCGTTTCTCGGAATTCCAAAAAGTCTGCGCCGGGGATACGCTCCTACTGATTGAAGACGCAGAATTCCGCCTGCGCCTTGCGCAGGCCGGGGCCGACTACCGCAATGCCCTAGCCGGAGAGAGCGCCGCCGGAGCTGGCCTTGCCACCACGGACAACAATATTCTGGTAACGGAAGCCGCCATTGAGGAGGTGAAGATTCAACTGGCCGATGCCGAGGCCAACTACCGCCGCTACAGCAATCTTCTGGCAAAAGGAGCTGTCACGCAGCAGCAGTTCGATGGGGTAAAAACTCAATACGAAGGGTTGAAGGCAAAGGTGGCTACCATGGAGCGCCAGATCAGGACCACACGCAGCGCCCGCAGTGAACAGGAAATCCATCGGCAGCAGTCCAAAGGCGGAATCGAACTCGCCGAAGCTGCCTTGAACCTTGCCCGGCTGAATTTGTCCTATACCGTGATTACGGCCCCTTGTGATGGCGTCACGTCGGCCAAAAGTATCCAGAACGGTGAACTCCTGATGCCGGGACAGCGGCTTCTGTCCATTGTCTCCAACCAGAGGCCCTTTGTGATAGCCAATTTCAGGGAATCCCAATTGGGGCATATCCACGTCGGCGATAAGGTGGAAATCAATGTCGATGCCCTGAAGGGAGAAAAGTTCACCGGGAGGGTTGAAGCCATTGCCGATGCCACCGGAGCCCAGTATTCGCCGATGGCTCCGGACAACGCCACGGGCAACTTCGTCAAGATTGAGCAGCGTATCCCCGTGAAAATCAGCTTTACGGAAGGCCCTGTTGATCTTTTGGCTTCCGGGATGAATGTCACTTGCAAAGTACGCCGCTGATGGCCTGGAGTAACGAAAAAACCAGGCTGATGAATTTCCGCGACTGGGTGCCGGATTGGGCCAGGGTGGTCCTGTATCTCCTGTTCCTGTGCTCGTTCCAGTTCTCCAACGGGATGTATTTCACCGCCTTCGCCCAGATGCAGGGCGCTTTCTCCATCACGCAGAACGACGTAGCGATGATGGGGCAGACCGTCCTTATCGGCCTGACGATGTACTTCCCGCTGGCCTTCCGGCTCAAATTCCGTTTCACCAACCAGACCAGCCTGCTCATAGCGGCTCTCGGTCAATGTTGCTGCAACTTGGTGTTTCCGCATTTGGGAGGCAACCTTCCGATGATGCTCATCGTGTGCTTCCTGGGCGGATTCTTCCGCCTTTACGGCACCTTCGAGTGCTTTTCCAATCTGCTTCCGAAGATAACGTATAATTATGCGGTGTTCCTGTCATTCGTATTCTGGATTGTACTGGGATTCATCAATGTCTTTGACATCATTTCCACGCATATTATCTATGCGTTCGGATGGTCGTATGTTCACATTACCGCCATTTGCCTGACGCTAACGACGGCAGTCCTGGTCATCGTCACCATGCGCCCCTTCCGGCCGCAGCCCAAGGCGCCGCTCTACGGCATCAATTGGCTGGGATTCATTACCTGGTCCCTGTTTATCCTGAGCCTTATCTTTGTCGCCCAATATGGTGAGCAGTACGGCTGGCTATCTTCGCCTTACATCCGGGCCGGGCTCTGCGTGGCAACCTTCTGCCTGGCATATGGCATCTGGGCCATGTACCACCTGAGACATCCTTTTATCGACAGGGGAGCGTTCTCCCTCAGGAACTTCTGGCTCATCATGTTCCTTTTCCTCTGTCTGGATATACTCCTTTCCTCGCAGACAGTGATGCAGAACATCGTGGTTACAGATTTTCTTGGGATGGACCAGATCCATGCTGCCGACATGAAGTGGCTGGATTTCATCGGCCAGAGTCTGGGCGCAATCTTCTGCTGGTGGGCGCTCACCAAGCGGCACTGGTCCTCCAAGCTGGTGCTGTTCATCAGCTTTGGCGCCATCGTCCTTTATGCCCTGGGCATGACGTCGGTCGTTTCTTACGGGATGCCCTCGAAAGCCCTCTACCTGCCGCTCATCTTTTGCGGATTCGGCCATGTGGGCGTGTTTATTGTCTTGACGGTCTATGCCCAGGCGACAGCGAATTTCACGTATTATTTTCAAATACTGGCCCTGTTGGGATTCATCCGTACCGGGTTGGGTGCTCCCATCGGCGATACCATTTACAGCACTGCCCTGACAGGACTCATGAACCTTCGACCGGACCTTGAACTGGTTATCAGGGAACTCTATGGATACAGTGTCATATTCGGCGTTTTTGTTCTCGCACTTATTGCGGCATCTCGCTTTAAGCGTCAGATTCACAGCTCGGTTCCGCTCATCCAAAGCATCTATGTTGCCGCTACGCGGAAGTGGGATATACCGTTGTTTGCGAGGAGGAAGGGATAGACTGTCGATCTCTTAACAGCCTTTATTGCCATAGGTGTAAGGTGATATTACTCCTTAAACTCCCATTTATTGGTATAGTTTAAGCCCTGTCATCCGTGATGGTAATGATAATAAAACAATTATGATGCCTTCATCGGACGCAATTTCACACAATTTCCTGCACCTCTACAAGCCTGCGGCGGATGCGGCTTAAGGAGACGGGCGTAATGCCGAGATAGGAAGCAATGTAGTGTTGGGGAACCCTCCGGAGAATGTCCGGTCGGTCTTTCAGCAGGGTGGCATAGCGCTCGGCCGGATCGTCCTTTATGCGGGAGAGGAACAGGCCGGAATATTCAAACAGCATATCCCGTAGGGCATTTTCGGCGATGGCGCCTGCATCGGGATGGGTGTCCAGATAGGCATCCATCTCTTTCTTCTGGAACACCAGCAGGCGCGAGGGCTTCATAGTCTCCAGATAGTACCGGCTGGGCTCCGCCTTCAGCAGGCTCTCCATTGACGCGACACCTTCCCCCTCAAAAAAGAAGTTCAAAGTAATTTCCTTTCCGTCCTGATCGAACCAGAGCCGCACGGCACCTTCTTCGATGAAGAAATAGCGGTCATCCACCTCGCCTTCCCGCAGGAAAACCGCTTTTGCGGGCAGTTCCCTGACGGTGTGCGGAATGGAGGCGATGATGTCTTGATAGGTCATTTCTTAACAATTGTTAACGGCTCGTCGGCGCAAAGTTAGCGAAATTCGCACGATCAACTTGAAAATGGATATGGAAACCTTGCTAACTGTCCTCAGCGGCCTCGGCTGGATTCTGGTGTATGAAGAGTGCATCCGCTTGGGATTCAAACAGAAAACCTATGCGATGCCGTTTTTCGCCCTGGGCCTGAATGTGGCTTGGGAAGCCGTTTACACCTACTCCGACTTTTTCCTGGGAGAGCACGGCCCGCTGGTGGGCATGACCCTCGTGCAGAGCATCGCAAACGCTGCATGGCTCTGTCTTGACGTTGTGATTCTCCTTACTTATTTCCGCTTCGGCAGGCGCTGGTGGCCCGAAGGCATCGACAAGAAATGGTTCATCCCTTGGAGCCTTCTCGTCCTTGCCAGTTGCTTTGCCCTCCAGCTGGTCTTCAAGAAGGAGTTCGGCACGCCGATGGATGCGGAGTATTCCGCCTTCCTGCAGAACCTGCTGATGTCGGTGCTGTTCATCTCGATGTTCGTCCGCCGTGGCTCGATGGAAGGGCAATCGCTGCTGCTGGCCGTCTCCAAGTGGATCGGCACCCTTGCACCGACCATACTGATGGGTATCATACACTATGACGCACTGGTGCTGGTGACCGGTGCCCTGTGCAGCGTCTTCGACCTCGTGTATATCGGCCTGCTTGTCACTTATCGGAAAAAGGACAAGCAAGCAGGCCTACTTCGATGACGAGTCTGTAAGTTGATAGAAAACGGGGCTACGGTTTTCGAGCATGACCAGGATGTCATCCGACAGGCCGATTATATTGTGGACATGTGACCGGTAGAGAGCGGCGATGGATGGTAAATCATTACTGCTGGAGCTCCTGAAGGAGATAGCCGACAACGAAGATAGTATCACCGGGAAATACCTTTGAATTCGGATTTATAGGGATCTATGCATATCGTTTTATTCCTTAGAACACATCCTTGAAGCGTTCGAGACGTATGTCTTTCACTTCCTCGTATAGGGCTTTAAGTTCTCCGAAGGCCTCAACCTGCTCGTCCTGCAGCATCTCGTCCGAGAGGATGGTCTTGCAAAGGACGATATACCCGCTGTAGAGCTTTAGGAATACATTCCCCTCGTTCACCCTTGCGGCATAGGAAACGCTCTCACCGTCCTCATATTTCCGGTATGCCCGGGCAAAACGCTCGTTCATCTCGGCCTTGGCGAAGCGCTGGTTTCTTTTGAAGAATCGCTTTATCAGTTAATCCCACTACAATTATCTTCTACTGTGGTAGGATGGTCAGGATGGAGGGGCCCTGGGCACGGCGCAAACCGTTGTCCCAGATTTGTTTAAGTATAAATTGCAACCTTGGCCGCATAAAACGTTTTTGTGGCAGGATGGTCCGGATTTGAACGCGTGCGCGAGGGGCCTTTTGCACCACTTCCCGTGGGTGTAGCATGATGGTCCGGATTCGAGGGATGCGGGCGCCCCTCGCGCGCACATGCGTTGATACTTTCCTAACTAATAATACTGGACTAACATCTTTATACATACTTACTTAACCCGATTATTATATTCATCGATAGCAAGTATACCTCTTAGTGTAGTAGTGCTATTTTAACATAAAGGTATATATATCCCTAAATGTTTGAATATTCATCTAAAGTGTGGTACCATGCTCCGGATTCCGCAATGCCCTCTTCCGTATGGTCAAAGTCGCAAGAACTTATCCGAATGAGGACATAGTCGGGATACTGTCCCGACAATTAACATGGAGCCATCTTATCGAGTTGACTGAAGTCCCAGACCCCACCAAGCGTCTTTTCTACCACCAGATGTCAATCGTCAACCATTGGAGCGTCCGTCAGCTTCGGGATCAGGAGGACGCTATGGTGTACGAACGGACGCTAATTGCCGCCAAATCCGAAGAAGAACAGGTGCAGGACCTTGCTGCAGCCACCGAAGGAGAAATCACCCCGGATCTTGTTCTCAGGAACAGCTACGTGGTTGATTTTCTTGGTCTCGAGGGTGCTTACTCGGAAAGTGACTTGGAAGATGCCGTGGTGGAACAGTTGGAGAAGTTCATCATGGAACTGGGGGCAGGACTTCGCCTTCCTGAAGCGTCAGAAAAAGATCCCCGTCGATTCTATCGACTACAAACTAGATCTACTCTTCTATCACCGCCGCCTTCGCCGACTTTTAGCGATTGACTTGAAGCTTGGCAAGTTCAAACCTGAATACAAAGGCCAACAGGGATATCCGGGCAGCCTTTGCTTCACTTGTTGCAGCATTCGCCGTAGGATGATGGGGAAGAGCTGGTTGCTGAGGCATGGCTTCGGTTGCGGCAGGTTCGCCTGTCGCTGGACGAAGTGTGGCCAGTTCATCTTCCAGGTTCTTTATCCTTTCCTTGAAATAGGCGTTTTCTGTTCGATTGTCATGGTAGGTGGGATTTCCCGGATGTAAAGTAAGTGATTTCCCCTCACTTCCTGAAATCCCCGCTTAACTGACCGGCTTTGTTTTGTCAGCCAAAGGTCGCAACGATAGAAAAATACGCTTTGCAGCTAATGGACCTGCTATTGGTGATATCGCAACTGAAAAGCACTTTTTGCATGTTTTCTGCAAAAAATCCCATTTTGATTTGGAAAATCGAGGATGAAATAGCGCTTTTTGCAAATTCGGACTGCTCACTGAATCAAAGCCATATGTGTATAATCAAATAGTCCCGTTCCGTGTGGGAACAGGACCTAAAGTTCGCAATTACCGAATGAGGAATCTACTTGTTCTCTTCTTCCAGCGAATGGAATGACGATCCGTCAAAACAGTGTGTGCAGATGTCACACTTTGGGAGCCCTATGCTTTTGACGAGTGTCTCCATGGTGCTGAACTTGAGCGAGTCCAGATTCAGGTGTTCCGATATGTCGCTCACCAGTTCATTGTACCTGGTGGAACCTGTGGTGGAGTACTCCTTCAGAGCCTCCTCGGAGCAGTTCTCTCCTTCCCTCTCCGCTATTACCCTCCTGGAAATGAGTTCCATCTCGTTCTTGCTTGCCGAGAAGTTGACGAAAGGACATGCGTACACGAGCGGCGGGCATGCAATTCTCATGTGGACCTCTTTGGCTCCAAGTTCATGAAGGGCGTGGGCGGTGTCACGCAGTTGCGTCCCCCTCACTATGGAATCATCGCAGAAGAGGACTTTCCGTCCCTTCAATATGGCTGTGTTCGGGATCAGCTTCATCTTAGCCACGAGGTCCCTCTGCTCCTGGTTGGAGGGCATGAAGGAACGGGGCCAGGTGGGAGTGTACTTGGAAATGGGCCTCATGTAGGGAATGCCGTGTCCCGCTGCATAGCCGAGGGCCATTCCGATACCGCTGTCGGGTATGCCGCTTGCGAAGTCGACTTCCACGTCGTCGGTCAGTCCCATCTCCTTTCCGCAGTTGTATCTTACTTGCTCCACGTTCTTCCCCTCGTAGCTCGAGGTGGGGAACCCGTAGTAGACCCAGAGGAAGGAACATATCTGGTTGTGGGGATTTGGCTTACGGAGCTGGACGCCCCCGTCCTCTTTCAGAAGGACTATTTCCCCGGGACCGAGGTAACTGTGCACTTCGAAACCCAAGTTCATGAAGGAAGTGGTCTCGGATGTGACCGCCCATCCGTCATCCCTCTTGCCGATGACAAGCGGGGTCCTTCCCCAGGCATCCCGCGCTGCGATGATCCCGTCCTCGGTCAGGATGAGCATGGTGCAGGATCCGCGGATGTTCCTGAAAACATTCTCCACACCCTCCACGAAGGTCTTGCCTTTGATAACGAGCAGGCTTACAAGCTCGGTGGGGTTGATTTTCCCAGAGCTGAATTCCGTGAGGTGCATGCCCTCCTCAAGAAGACGTCTTGAAAGGGGCTCCGCATTGTTTATCCTGCCAACGGTCACGATGGCGAAGCGCCCGAGATGGGAGTTGACCAGCAGTGGCTGTGCATCGGTGTCCGAAATGACTCCTATGCCTGAGTTGCCGATGAACTTGGGAAGCTCTGCCTCGAAACGGGTCCTGAAATAAGTGTTCTCGATACTGTGGATGCTGCGGAAGAAACCCTTCTCCCGGTGGAAGGTGGCAAGACCTGCCCTCTTCGTGCCGAGATGGCTGTTATAGTCCGTTCCGTAGAACAGGTCGCAGGCACATGGCCTCCCTGTAATGGTTCCGAATATTCCACCCATGTGTAGTAAGTAGTCTTTAAGTCCGTTTGAAGTTGCGAAGATAGTCCATTTACCCGGGATTTGCAAAGCCTCTGGAGGGAGGGTATCGCTTTTTATCGTTTTATGCTTTTTCTGTTTGTCCTGGAGCTGTGAGGAAAATAAATGGGGCAATCCGCCATGGGTGATAAGTATTGAAAATGCTTTATCTTCGGCCCCTCTCCAGCCCTTGGGAACATGCTGCGAAAAAGAAGGCCGCGGATTGTCTTCTCGGGAATCATTCGTACCTTCGCACATCAAGCATCGACATGAGCGACTCTTTCAGTAAAACCCTCACCCTCGCTGACGCACAGAGGCTGTCCGGTCCGCTGGCTTTCAACATAATGCTGAAGCCGGCAGGTTCCCTGTGCAATCTGGACTGCCACTACTGCTATTATCTTGACAAGTCGGAAATCTATGGCGGTCACGAACCCCGGATGAGCCTGGCGATGCTGGAAAAGACGGTGAAGGACTACATCGAGGCCAATGAGGTCAGTGAGGTCCAGTTCAACTGGCACGGCGGGGAACCCCTTGTCCTCGGACTTGACTTCTACAAAAGGGCGGTAGAGTTCGAGAGGAAGTACTCGAACGGGAAAATCATCCATAACAGCATCCAGACCAACGGGACCCTGATGACCCGCCAATGGGCGGAGTTTTTCAGGGACAATGATTTCCTGGTGGGGATATCCCTTGACGGCCCGGAGGATATCCACGACAAATATCGCCGTGACAAGGGAGGCGCCCCCACTTTCAGAAAGGTTGTCGATGCCATATCCCTGATGAACAGGGTGGGAACCCAGTTCAACACGATGTCCACCGTAAACAGGGCCTCCGAGGGAAGGGGACTGGAAGTGTATGGGTTCCTGAAGTCCCTTGGGTCTCATTACATGCAGTTCATGCCCGTAGTCGAGCACATAAAGTATCCTCCCGGCAAAGATGGCAAGCCCCACAGGAAGGCCCGTCCCTTCATTGTGGATCCCGATACCCCCGATGCCAGGATAGCATTGTGGTCGGTCGGGGAGATGGCCTTCGGGAAGTTCATGTGCGATATCTTCGACTATTGGGTTCGGAATGATGTCGGCAACTATTTTGTCGGTCAGTTCGATGCCGCTTTGGCCAATTGGTGCGGGGTGCCGCCGGGGATCTGTGTCTACGCCCAGACCTGCGGGGGGAACTCGGTGCTGGAACACAACGGCGACCTGTATCCCTGCGACCATTTCGTGTACCCGAAGTATCTTCTCGGAAACATCGCCCAAAGGAGCATCAAGGAAATGATGCTCTCACCCGCCCAGACATCCTTCGGCATAAACAAGAGAAACTCCCTTCCCGGCACTTGCCGCAAGTGCAAATGGCTTTTTGCATGCAACGGGGAATGTCCCAAGCACCGCTTCAACTCTGCCGAGGGAGGGGAGAGGGGACTTAGCGCCCTTTGCGGTGGCTATAGGCTCTTCTACAGCCATGTGGCTCCCTATATGGATTACATGAGGGACCTTCTTTCAAGGGACCTTCCCCCTTCTGCGGTGATCCCTTGGGCCAGGACCCGCCCAGTGGGAAAGTAGGGCTTTCCAGATACTGCAGACCCTTCCTGAAATCAGTTGCAAGTGCTCCCCCCTGGTTGTAGCAACCCAGGATGCAAGACCACCTCTGTCCCCGCTCCCGTTTGCCTCTTGCCAAGCTCCTTGCAAAGAGTTCACCGGGAACTGCCGTCATTTCTTTGTGGTGTTCAATCTTTCGTTTTAGTTGTTCAGTTTAACGTCATGTGAATGAATCCTTCAACGTAATGTCTATCTTTACCGAATAAACATTCTGATAGAAAAATTGGACATATGAATTACGTTGAATTCCCCGATAGGGGAGAAGATGGAAAAGGACAGGAAGAGGGGAAGAATCCCACCCAGAAGAGTTTCTGGGGAGGTGGAGGAAACGGTGGCTACTGGCTTCGTGCCATGCTTTGGTCCGCCCTCTTTCTTGTAGTCATCAATGCGCTTCTCCAGCCCCTTTCCCTCAAGAAGAGGATAGTCGATACCGACTATGGCACTTTCATTTCCAAGGTGGAACAGGACTCCGTCAAGCAAGTCGTAATCGAGGAGGGACAGATTTTCTACTCCACCCCCTCTCAGAATTACCGCACGGGGACCGTGGATGACCCCGGCCTTGTGGACCGTCTGCTGGAGGCGGGGAGCCCCAATGAGGCCGGAAAGATTGAGTTCGTAAAGAAAGCCCCCAAACAGACCTCGCCCCTGCTTGAGTTCTTCCTGTGGTGGGTGCTTCCTGGCCTTATTTTCTTCATGCTGTACAGGGCCCTCATCGGAAGGATGATCGGCGGTAAGAAAGGAGATGACTCCTCACTCCAGGGAGGTGGCCTTGGCAACTTCCTGAACATCGGGAAGAGCGGAGCCAAGGTCTATGCGGAGGACGATGTCAAGACACGCTTCACCGACGTGGCGGGACAGGACGAGGCCAAGGAGTCCCTGCGGGAGATGGTGGATTTCCTGAACAATCCCGGGAAGTACTCCTCCCTTGGGGCAAAGATCCCGAAGGGCGCCCTTCTCGTGGGCCCTCCCGGAACGGGAAAGACGCTCATAGCCAGGGCTGTCGCCGGAGAGGCCCATGTCCCATTCTTTTCCATGAGCGGGGCTGAGTTCGTGCAGATGTTCGTCGGCATGGGAGCCGCCAAGGTCCGTGACCTCTTCTCGGAGGCCAGGAAAAAGGCTCCATGCATCATTTTCATAGACGAGATCGACGCCATCGGAAAGAGCCGTGAGAACCAGTTCAGCACCAATGACGAGAGGGAGCAGACTCTCAATCAGCTCCTCACCGAGATGGACGGCTTCGAGGGGGACAAGGGTGTTATAATCCTGGCCGCGACAAACCGACCGGATTCACTGGACAAGGCCCTTCTCAGACCGGGAAGATTCGACCGTCGAATCCAGATGGAACTCCCTGACCTGGAGGGCAGGAAGGCAATAATCCAGGTTCACCTCAGGAAAGTGAAGCACGAGGACATCGACCTTGACATTGTCGGAAGGGCCACTGCCGGATCCTCCGGTGCGGACCTTGCGAACATAGTGAACGAGGCCGCCCTCCGTGCGGTCAGGGCAGGAAAGGAAGCCGTAAGCACCTCAGATATAGAGGAGAGCGTAGAGACCGTAATGGCCGGGGAACAGCGAAAGAATGCTGTCATATCCCCAGAGGAGAAGAGGATAATAGCCTACCACGAGGTGGGCCACGCCATGGTTGCCGCTGTCCAGGGCAACTCTGCCCCTGTGCATAAGATAACCATCATTCCCCGAACCAGCGGTGCCCTGGGTTACACCATGCAGGTGGACGAAGGTGAGAAGTTCCTCTACAGCAAGGAGTATCTTCTCAATAAGATCGCAACCCTCACGGGAGGCCGTGTAGCCGAGGAAATAATCTGCGGGACCTGCACCACCGGGGCCTCCAATGACATAGAGCAGGCGACGAACCTCGCCCGTGGGATGATTACCCGCTATGGGATGTCAGACAAGTACGGCATGATGGCTCTGGAAACCTCGGGCAACGCCTATCTCGGAGGGGCATCTTCCCGCGCCTGCTCGGAACTCACCGCCAAGGAAATAGATGACGAGGTTCGTGAGGTCATTGCCGAGGCGAAAGCCAAGGCGGAGAAGATAATAACTGAAAACATGGACAAGATGCACTCCGTCACCGCCTATCTCCTTGAAAAGGAGACAATTACCGGCGAGGAGTTCATGAAGATCCTCTCCGGGGAGTCCATCTAAATGATCTGCGCCAATGAATGCAAAGATTGAAAACTCCTCCCTTTACGGTTCCGTTGTCCTCTGCATGGAGGGGGAGGCCAATTGCACCGTTAACAGGAAGCGCTATAACCTTAAGCCCAAGCAGGCCCTCATCATAATACCTGGCTCCGTCTTCTCCATTGAGGAAGAATCCGGGAAAGCCGATTCCGTGGCTCAGATTAATCTGGAGGAGAGGAACTATCGTTCCATAGTCATAGACAGGCAGGCGTGGGACATCATGATCCATGTCAGGGACAATCCTCTCATCACTCTTACCGACCTGGAGATCAGGGAGCTCACCGCACTGGAGGAGATGTCGAACCTCATAAAGGAGGACACTCTTCCGAGGCCTTATGCCTCTTATCAGAGGAGGCTGATGATGGATGTGATGCTGTATGAGGTCCTCAATCTCGTGGCGAGGCGTATTGACTACGCCGGCCGCTCCCCGGCGAACAATTCCTCCAAGCGCATGTTCCTCTCTTTCGTTGACATCCTGGAGAAAGGCAAGGGACGCATAAGGAGCGTTTCCGAAGTGGCGGAACACCTATGTGTCTCCCCAAAGTACATAGCCAAGACGGTGAAGGACGTCAGCGGGATGACCCCGTCCGCATGGATACATGATTTCACGGTGAGGGAAGCCGTCCGCATGCTCCGCTATACCGACGAGCCCGTCAAGGTGATCTCCGAGGAGCTGGGGTTCCCTAATGCGTCATTCTTCGGGACATGGTTCCGGAAGTACGTGGGGGTCTCTCCCTCCGCCTATAGGGACAGGGACAAGGCAATGGATGAGATGGGCATCCCGGATGGTTCCTAGTATAGGTAAGGGGACACCCTCATACGACCACCCCCGCCCAATTGATATAACATAATAATCACATAAACAATGAAAAAAAGTACTAGAATTTGGATTTGCATTACCGGGGTCCTTCTCGTTGTCCTCGGTGTGCTGTGCATTGCAAAGCCTACCGGGACCCTTTTCGCCACCGCCTGGCTCATCGGACTCTTCACTCTCCTCAGCGGTATCTCCCTTCTTGTGTTCACCATCCGGACCCAGGCCTACATACCCAACAGCGGCTCCAGGATGCTATCGGCCCTCCTCCAGATAATCCTTGGCTGCGTGTTCCTTTCCAACAAGTTCTTCCTGTCGACGTCCCTTCCCGTGGTGTTTGCCATGTGGGTATTGATACAGGGGGTCATCATCGCCGTGAATTCCTTCGACTACAAGAGGGCTGGATTCCCGCTGTGGTGGGTCATTATGGTGCTTGGGCTCTGTGCAGGGGTGCTTGGCGTTCTCGGACTTCGCAACCCTGTTGCCGCCGGCAAGACCCTTTCCCTGCTCATCGGCTTGGCAGTCATCTCCACCGGCCTCTCCTACCTCGTGGCAATGGCCGCCTTGAACCGTTTCCGCAAAAGACTGGACGGTATCAAGGATGCTCTGACAAGACCCGTCGACGAGCAGTAGAAATTTGTCTGGGCCGTCCCCCTCGGGGGCATTGGATATCCTGGGACTCCCGCTTCCGTGTGAATTGAGGCGGGGGTCCTCCTTTTTTTGCGGGGAATGTGAAGAAAATGTCCCGCGGTATTTTCATGTTTCGACACTCTTGTTAAATTTGCGAAGTAAAAACCGCTATTATGAAAATTTCAGTCATAGGTGCCGGCGCCATGGGTGGGGCATTCATAGAGGGACTTCTGGAAAGCGGGTTCCCCGCTTCGGACATATATGCGACAAGACGCAGGGCGGAACTTCTGTCCTCCCTTGCGGACAGGGGTGTTCGGACAGGCACCGACAACCGCAGGGCAGTGGAAGGGGCGGATATCGTGGTTCTTGCCGTTAAACCATGGATCCTTCCGTCGGTTGCCGAGGAAATATACCCGCACTTGACGGAACGGCAGATTGTCATTTCGTTTGCTGCAGGCATTCCCGGGGATGACCTAAAGCGGATGCTCCCGGGGACTAATCCACTTTTCACAGTGATCCCCAATACGGCCATAGCCGTGTGTCAGTCCATGACATTCATAGTCCCGGTAAGGGGGACCGAGGATAGAACAGACGTACTGCTTGAGCTTTTCTCCACTCTCGGCAAGGCCACCCTCACGGACGAGGGGCACCTGGGTGCAGCCACGGCCCTCGCTTCCTGCGGGATAGCCTATGCCATGAGATACATCAGGGCTGCAAGCGAAGGGGGAGTGGAACTGGGGTTCAAGGCCCCCGAGGCCACGGAAATAGTCCTGCAGACCGTGAAGGGGGCGGCGGAGCTTCTCCTTCGCTCCGGGAACCATCCCGAGGCTGAGATAGACAAGGTCTGCACTCCCGGTGGCATAACCATCCGGGGCCTCAACGAGATGGAGCACGCAGGATTCACGAGCGCTGTCATAAAGGGACTCAAGGCTGCCAAATGACCCTCCTCCCCCTTACCGGGGGAAGGAATCGGTACGAAGGACACAGAAAAGGTCCTTTCATAGACAATAACCTATCAAACAAAATCTTATCATGTTCAGAAAGAAACTATTCCCCATCTTTACCGCCTTCCTTCTGTGGATGGGCGGCTCCCTTCTTGCTTTCGCCCAGATCACTCCCGGCGGACAGTACGTGAAGTATACCCTGGACTCTGGCGGCAATACTCTATGTACTTCGACCATCCTGGTCACCATGGACTGGGAAGGGGAGTATCTGATCAATCTCTCGTCCGTCAAGGCTGACGGGACCAAGATGTCTTTCTCGGTAAAGGCCGGGACTGACGGAGGCAAGATT
Source organism: uncultured Bacteroidales bacterium (assembly GCA_905235445.1). Taxonomy (GTDB): domain Bacteria; phylum Bacteroidota; class Bacteroidia; order Bacteroidales; family UBA932; genus Cryptobacteroides. The sequence goes on along the minus strand of CAJOLJ010000013.1, from coordinate 31,864 downwards.
GTCTGTGGCTATCCCGATTCCAAGTCGGGAGCCAAGCTTGAATTCGACATGTATCCCACCGACGGGGACGGAGGGCAGCTTTACGCTGTCCGGGTCCGGGAAATCAAGGGCAGCGGAGGCGCAGGGGTGCCTGAGGGGTTCGACATTGGCGGCCTCTATACCAAGGTGATGTCCACCTTCACCGACAAGGATGGGTACATGTACCGGATGATAGGCCCGGATAAATGCGAACTTGTCTTCGGGGGAGCCTATGAAGGTACCGTCAACGTCCCCGAGAGGGTCGAGTCTCCTCTTTTCGGGGTAGTCCAAGTTGCGGGAGTTGGGCCCGGTGCCATGGTCGGCAACACTGCAGTCACTGGCGTGAAACTATCCCTTCCCACCCAGTACATAACCCCGGGAGCGTGTTTCCGCACTTCAATCCCGTTCGATGACACTTCCGTAGCCCAGCCCTTCCTTGCCTATCCCATGTTTAACATGAATACGTTCCTGATTCCGCTGGATTTCGAGGAAACGGAGTTGAAGGCCAGTATCATGGACTTCTCAAAACAGGAGGATAGCCGCTGGGCCATCTTCAAGCAGAACTATACCCTTCTGGGCAAGCCCTCCGTGCAGGGGAACCCGGATGAGGGGAGCCTTTGGGGAAGGGCGAACGCCTCCCCCGGGAAGTCCTATGCGCTCAGGTATGAGGCCACGGACAAAGGCGACATCGCCAGTAAAATGTTCCGGGGTTATGAGGCATATGAAGTGGAACTCCTGGTGGCCTCTTCCGAGTGGGCTGCCGTAAGGGAATTCCCGTCCTTCAGCCGCTGGAAGTATCCCGAGCCCCAGGTGAGTGCGGACAGAACCCTGGAAGAGCAGGTCGAGGCCATTTTCCGCAGGAAACTGAAGTATAGCCGCAAGGTGGCCAACCTCAGGGACGGTGACGGTGAGCTTACAATGTACGAGCTGGAGGTCAAGGGCAACAAGGCCACGGTAGTATTCGTATGGTATGAGAACGGCGCGATATGCGCCATGGGGAACATTGACGAGGAAGTCTCTGCCGAGTCAGTGCAGGAAGGCTCCTCCGTCTGGAACGTGGATGATGATGGGGACTACGGTATCCCCAACGTCGTGACCATTGCCAGGAGACCTGACGGAGGGGTGGACATCTACCTGGTGCATCCCGCACCGGAGAGTTCCACTGAGCTGCTCCTCCATCAGGAAGGTGACATCTTTGAAATATCCTCTCCCACTCAGTGGTACATTAACGTCGAATAAGTTCTTTCTTCCATATGGAGAAACTCTGCCCCGGACCCTCAGGCCCGGGGCGTTTACTAAGTCGTCCTTATGGGAAGGACTTACGCTTGGCAGTTTGTGGAAATCAGTTATCTCGGCACCGGACGATGCGGTATCGAGGGCTTTGGGGATGGCCCTGTCCCGTAGGCGTCCATGAGGTCATCAATCCTTACTGTCTGGAAGACCAGCTGGGCGGTGCTTCCCTCATAGAGTACCCCTACATGGTCCTTGTCTATGGGACAGATGCAGGAGTAGCCCCAACCTGACTCCTCGTCAAGGAGGATGGAACGTTTCCAGGTTTTCCCCATGTCATCGCTCAGGCGCAGGGTCATCCGGTCCCTGGACTTGCTGGATGCGGGGTTGCAGAAAAGAAGCAGGTCCTTCCCTGTGCTGTTGTCCTTGGCTTCCACTTTCACGAGACTCGCCTGGCAGACGGGCTCTACCAGGGTGCTGTCCGAGGAGTGCACGCTCCATGTCTTCCCCATGTCCGAAGTGACGCTGACTTTCCTGAACCTGTCGGAAGTAGCGTGGTTTCTCATGTTGAGCATGAGCACACCGTCCTCCGTTTCCACGACCTGGTCCTCGCAGACGTTGCTCCTTGCCCCTTCGCTTCTCTGCCAGCTCACCCCATGGTCCTTGCTGTAGATTATGCCCGAGGTGGGCACCTTGTCCTTGTCCCACCACTGGAAGGGGAACACCAGGGTGCCGTCTTTCATGCAGATGCCGTTGCCTGGACCCTGGAATGCCGTGGACCAGGAGGGGTCCTTTACCTGTGAAGTTATGTTCACGGGCTTTGACCACGTCTTTCCGTCATCGGAGCTTTTCGTGAGTACCATCTGGGCTACGTCTATGGGGTCCGTGCCTGTCCTTGAAGTGAATATGGCAGTGCCTCCGTATCTTCCGTGGGCCCATATTCCCGCGATGAATACTTCCCCCGTGCTCTCATCCACGAGGATGCAGGGGTCACCGACCCCGTTCTGGCCCTCGGGAAGGCCCCCGGCCTCTCCCATGTCAAGGGCCACCCTCATCTTTTCCCAAGTCTTTCCTCCGTCGGTGGAGCGGCTTACTCCTATGTCAATGTCCCCGTTGAGGTCATAGGAGTCGTCACGTCTGATGTCATATACCGCAAGGAGCGTCCCCTTGGGGGTTCTCACAATGCCCGGGATCCTGTAGGAGTCCACACCGTCGTCCCCGTGGGTCCGAAGGGAGAGGGCCATGCGGCGAAGGACTGGGCCATCCTCCTTCAGGGAGAGTTTTTCCTTGCCGTCCGGACCCTGCACCGTAAGGGACACGACCCTGCATTTGAAAGTCGAGGAAAGGTCCACCCGGCGGGAGTCGATTTCGAGACTCAGGTAGAAGATGTTCCTGTCCGAGACGAGCGGGGTTGAGAAAGGAAGCAGGACATTGCCGCTTTTGGGTGGCTTCACCCTGGAAAGCTCCTTGGCATAGGCCCCGTCACACCAGTCCATCCATCCTCCAGCCCATTTGTTGAAGTGGGCCTTGAAGATATTTGACTGCGTCCTCGATATCAGGGGTGAGGCTGTCCCCGTGTACAACAGTCGCACGGATTTGACGGCCTTCCTGTCAATGCCATCAAGTTCCACTTCCAGGGTCCCGTCCACAAGGGTAGCGGGGGAGTGACAGGTGATGGTGATTTCAGAGAGGACATTGCAGGGACGGTCCACTATCACGGGAATCTGCGGGTTGTGGACCTGCACTGCCGAGGAGAGGGCAAGGGAGAGGAGGGTGGAAAGAAACATGATGAAGATTATTTGAAGGCGGCTTCTATTTTTTTCATGAAGAGGGAATGGTCGGTGCAGTCAAGTCCCCGTATGAGATTGAAGGGACCTTCCTCGACTTTGTAGTTCTCCGCCATGAAAGGGACTAGGTCCCTGCGGATGGAAGATTCCATCTTGGAGGAGGGTACATAAGGCATCACTAGAATCATCCTCGGGGCCTTCCCCTCGGATATGAGCTTGTCCATCAACAGGTTCACATGGCCGCACTTGAGCCAGGAGTCCGGGACATCGCCCTTCTTGTGGGACAGGTACACAACCGGCAGGGACTCGCTCCCATTGGGGTCGTAGCCTGTCGGAGTGTATATGCAGACAAGGTTGTCCTTCCCGGTGACGGAGGACCTGTAGTACCTGAAGGCCATCTTGCCGTTGGGGACTTTGGCGTCAAGGGGTGAGTCCTTCCAGATTTCAACGAGGCTGCTCTTGAACCCTTCACCCGGGGCTATGGCCACGTTCTGGGGGTCGGCTACCTTTATCCCGTCGACGTTGAAGTTGTACTTGTACGTCCCGTCAAGGCCATCCGTCGGGACCTTCACGCTCCATACTCCCTTGTCGTCCTTTGTCATGGTGAGTGCGGAGGAGGACAGGTCCCCTTCGAGGGAGACTGCCTTTGCCCCTGGGGCAATGTAGCGGAAGGTGACGCTCCCGCCTTCCTCGAACTGCGGGGAAATCACCCCCATCGGGAAAAGACGCCTGCTCACCTCGGAGGTGAACATCTGTCCGCTTGAGGGCAGCTTGTCGGTTGTCTCGCTCCTGTCCATGGAGTAGGGGTCATCCTGGAAGAGAAGGCGAAGCGACCTGTCCAGGAAATACCTGGCATTCATCCAGGTGTGACCGAACTTGTCGTCGGTGAAGACCTTCATGTTGCGTATGCCCTTGCTGTCCAGGAAATCCATATACTCCAGGGCGTTGCCATAGAGGAAGTCGTCGGTCCCGACTCCCAGCCAGAAGAGATTTATCCTGGAGTTTGTCTGTTCCGCTTTGTCATACACTTCCGGCAGGGTGGTCATGGTGAAGGAACTGTAGGAACACAGCCAGGAGAACCTCTCCAGGTTCATAAGCCCGGTGGCCAGGGCCTGGTTGCCACCCCTCGAGAACCCTCCGATGGCACGGTGATGGGCTTCCGGGATTGTCCTGTAATGGCTTTCCACATAGGGCATCAGGTCATCCAGGAGGTCATTTCCGAAGTAGTCCATCCGCATGGGCAGCCTCGTGCCCTTGGGATAGAGGGCGGCGGGGTTGCCGTAGGGGAGAACGATTATCATCTCCTTGGCTGCCCCCTCGGCGAGGAGGTTGTCCATAATGAGGTTCATCCTGCCGACCTTATAGTACACTTCCTCGGTGTCGGTTGTGCCGCTTATGAGGTACATGACGGGATAGCTCTTCCCGGGATTCGCATCGTAGAGGGGAGGCGTGTACACTATCGCATTGTTGAAAAGGGACAGGGAGGAGCTCCAGTATCGGACATAGTCGACGCTCCCGTGGGGGACGTCCCTCAGTTCATGAATCAGCCCGCCGTCCCTCCCCGGCATGTCCAGGAGGCTGTTCTTGAAGCCCTCGTTGGGGAAGTATTCGACGTTCAGGGGGTCCATGACGGAGTTCCCGTTCACGATGAACCTGTACGGATAGATATCCGGGACCGCGGGACCGAGGGTGAGAGACCATACCCCGTCCTTCCCCTTGGTCATGGGATGGGTCCCTGCGAACTGCACGTCCACGCTGACGCTGTCCGCATCCGGAGCATAATAGTTGAAGGTAATGGCGCCGTCATCCCCTATGACAGGGGAGCAGATACCGGGGGATGAAGTAGTACAGAAAGAAGCCGAAAAGGCCGCTGCCACAACGCTCAGGGCAGTCAGGCAATGACGGATGATTCTTTTCATAGTGCTATTATGTGGGTGGCGTACTGTGTGAGCCGGATTGGGACCTCGGGGAGGGAGGCATCGCTGCCGCACATCCAAGGCACATCAAATATACAAAATAATCTCCCAGTATGGGCATCTTTCCCGGGAAAAAGTTGTGCGTGGGGATGCCACCCGGGGGGAGGGACAGGAGGCAAAAAAGCCCGGAGGTCCCTTCCCTTCATACTTTGGTCCAATCACTTGGTCTTCCGGCAAAAAAGAGTCCCCTCAAGGGCAATTGAAATATTTGCAATAGTTTTTTTGAAAAATGATGCACGTTATTGAAATTTAATATACCTTTGCCCCGGACTAAGAATTGAAATACAATGATGACTCGTTTTGCAGGATGGTGGCGTTGCTCAAGGATTGAAAATTCGTGAGAAGCGCAGCCGTGTAAAACAATCAACTTACAAGATAAGGCCTGTCGTAATCACGACGGGCCATTTTTTATACAGGAATAAACAACACGCACGATATGAGTTACCAAGTGGACGAAAACGGATTCTATGGGGAGTTTGGCGGAGCCTACATCCCCGAGATCCTTTACAAATGCGTCGAGGAGTTGCGTCAGGCCTACCTCCCAGTCATCGAAAGCGCCGCTTTCCAGCAGGAATACCGTCGCTTGCTGAGGGACTATGCCGGAAGGCCCTCTCCCCTGTACTATGCCCAGCGCATGAGCCGCAAGTATGGCTGCCGTCTTTACCTTAAACGCGAGGACTGCAACCATACCGGCGCCCATAAGATCAACAATGCCATAGGCCAGATCCTCCTGGCAAGGGAGATGGGAAAGACCAGGGTCATTGCGGAGACCGGTGCCGGCCAGCACGGGGTTGCGACCGCCACTGTCTGCGCCCTGATGGGCATGGAGTGTGAGATTTTCATGGGCAAGACCGATGTAGAGCGTCAGCATACCAACGTCGAGCGGATGCGTATGCTGGGTGCGAAGGTAAATCCGGTCACCACCGGCAACATGACCCTGAGTGACGCCTGCTCCGCCGCCATCCGGGATTGGTGCTGCCACCCTTCCGATACGTATTACCTGGTCGGCTCCACCATGGGGCCTCACCCTTATCCGGACCTCGTGGCCAGGCTACAGAGCGTCATTTCGGAGGAGATCAAAGTCCAGCTGCAGGATCAGGTCGGGAGGGACTATCCCGACTACCTGGTCGCCTGCATCGGCGGGGGAAGCAATGCGGCCGGTACCGTCTATCATTACATGGACGATGAGAGAGTCCGGATCGTCCTGGCGGAAGCCGGCGGCCATGGCGTCGATTCCGGCTATACCGCTGCGACCATCCACCGTGGCCGGACCGGCATCCTGCACGGCTCCAAAATGCTTGTCATGCAGACTCCCGACGGCCAGATCGAGGAAGCATTCTCCATCTCTGCCGGCCTGGACTATCCAGGGGTGGGACCGATGCACAGCAACATGGCTAAACACGGGAGGACCCAGGTCCTCGCCATAAACGATGACGAGGCCATCCATGCAGGATATGAAATGACCCGGCTCGAAGGCATCATCCCTGCCATCGAAAGCGCCCATGCCGTTGCGGCGCTGGGCAAGATGACACTTCTTCCCGACGACATCGTAGTCCTCACAGTCAGCGGGCGTGGCGACAAGGATGTCGAGACCTATCTGAAAAACAAGGAAATGGCGAAGGAATATGGCGACTTCTAAATACACTACCGCCGTCCGCAGGCGGCTGGCGGACCTTCACACCCCGGTTTCGGTGTACATGAAACTCCGTGACCTTTATCCGCAGTCCGCCCTGATGGAGTCAAGCGACTACCACGGGGGAGAGAATTCCCGCTCCTTCATAGGCATCGCTCCCATCGGAAGCGTAGCCGTGGAACATGGGGTTGCGGTGCACAGCTATCCCGACGGAAGGAGGGTGCGGCGCCCTCTGTCGGCGGACTATACCCTGGATAGGGCCGTCAACGAGTTCATCCACAGTTTCGAAGTCGGGGGAGAATGCCGAAGCATGTGCGGCCTGTACGGCTACATGACCTTCAATGCTGTCCGTTATCTCGAGAATATCCCGGTCAAGGACGAGACCCAGGAGCGCAACGATGCGCCCGATGTCCTGTACATCCTGTACAAGTACATCATCATGTTCGACCATTTCAACAACACGATGGTCCTTGTGGAACTGCTGGAGGAGGGTGAGCGGAGCTCTCTTGCGAGGATTGAGCAGGAGATGAACCGCACCAATGTCAACCCCTACGGTTTCCATCCCGTCGGGGAAACCTCCTCCACCCTCACGGACGAAGGGCACAAGGCCAACATCCGAAGGGGAATCGCGCACTGTCTTCGCGGGGATGTCTTCCAGGTCGTCCTGTCGCGTCGCTTCATCCAGAAATACGAAGGGGATGACTTCAAACTATACAGGGCCCTGCGTAGCATCAATCCCAGCCCGTACCTGTTCTATTTCGACTTCGGGGGCTTCCGCATCTTCGGCTCTTCCCCGGAGACGCACTGCCGCATTGAGGGCGGCCGGGCCTACATCGACCCCATCGCCGGCACGACCAAACGCACCGGAAACAGGGAGGAGGATGCCCGTGGAGCAGAGTTCCTGCGCAGTGACCCCAAGGAGAATGCCGAGCACGTGATGCTCGTCGACCTGGCCCGCAACGACCTCAGCCGCAATTGTCACGACGTAAGGGTGGATTTCTACAAGGATCTCCAGTACTATAGCCATGTGATCCACCTCGTTTCCCGTGTGAGCGGAGAGCTTGACGCTGATGCGGATCCCGTCAAGACCTTCATGGACACCTTCCCCGCCGGCACCCTCAGCGGGGCTCCCAAGGTGCGTGCGATGCAGCTCATCAGTGAGTACGAGCCCCACAACCGTGGCGCATACGGCGGCTGCATCGGCTACATCGGCATCGACGGCAGTCTCAACCAGGCCATTACCATCCGCACTTTCGTGAGCCGGAACAACGAACTGTGGTTCCAGGCCGGAGGGGGCATCGTGGCCCGCAGCAATGAAGAATACGAACTCCAGGAAGTCAATAACAAGTTGAACGCCCTGCGCCGTGCCATCCTGATGGCCGAACAAATGTAAGACCATGAATATCGTTATCATTGACAATTATGACAGCTTCACCTACAACCTCTCTCATCTGGTGAAGTCTTTGGGTGCGGAGGTCACCGTCCTGCGAAACGACCGCTTCGCGCTGGAGGAACTTGAGTCTTTCGACAGGATCATCCTGTCGCCAGGTCCCGGCATTCCCTCGGAGGCCGGACTTCTGATAGACGTCATCCGAACCTATGCAGGGAGAAAGCCCATTCTTGGCGTCTGCCTTGGCCATCAGGCCATTGCCGAAGTGTTCGGTGGCCGCCTGGAGAACCTCAGCGACGTTTTTCACGGGGTGGCCACTGAGGGCACGCAGTTCGGGGTGGACCCCATTTTCCGGGGATTGCCCCAGCGGATAGTGATGGGCCGCTACCACAGTTGGGTGGTCAGCCGTGAAGGCTTCCCCGACACCCTGGAGGTAACCGCCGTAAGCGATGAGGGGCAGATCATGGCCCTACGACACCGCAAGTTCGACATCCACGGCATCCAGTTCCATCCCGAGAGCGTCCTGACGCCCCAGGGGGCTGCCATCCTCGGGAATTGGATCAGCTGAAATAACGGAAATAATTGAAATTAAATAATGTAAACTATGAAAAAGTATCTAGAAGAGATTCTCAATCACGAGTATCTGTCACGCGAGGAGACCCGCGACATCCTTATCAACATCACCCAGGAAAAGTATCCCAACGAGCAGTTGGCCGCCCTTATGAGCATGCTGCAACTGCGCGGCATCACCGTCGATGAACTCCTGGGCTTCCGTGACGGCATCCTCGAGACCGGACTTTCCGTGAAACTCGACGCTGACAAGTATGTCGATATCGTCGGGACCGGCGGAGACATGAAGAACACTTTCAACATTTCCACGTGCGCCTGCGCCGTTGTGGCCGGGGCGGGTTACAATGTGGCCAAGCACGGCAACTATGCCAGCACCAGCACCTCCGGGGCCAGCGACGTGATGGCCCGGCACGGGGTGAAATTCACCTTCGATGCGGACCGCCTGAACCGCTCCATGGCTGAAACTCACATGGTGTATCTCCATGCCCAGGTCTATGCCCGGGCGATGAAGTTCGTCGGCCCGGTCCGCAAGGTCCTCCCTTTCATGACTTTCTTCAACCTGCTCGGCCCCCTTGTGAATCCCTCCCAGCCGAAATGCAACGTGATGGGGACCGCCACCCTGGAGCAGATGCGCCTCTATAACAATGTGTTCCAGAAGATGGGTGTGGACTATGCCCTGGTTAGCAGCACCGACGGTTACGATGAAATCTCCCTGACGGGGACTTTCAAGATATGCACCAACAAGTATGAGAAGGTGTTCGACCCGTCCGATTTCAACCTGCCCTTGACGAAAGACTACGACCTCTTCGGAGGCAGGACTCCCCAGGAGGCCGCGGCCATTTTCGACTCTGTCCTGGAGAACCGCTCCACGGAGGGGCAGAAGAACACCGTTCTTGCCAATGCCGCCGTCGCCATCCAGTGCATGGACCAGAGCCTGGACATCCTGCATGCCCTGGATATTGCAAGGGAGAGCCTGGAAAGCGGCAAGGCCCTCTCGAATTTCAGGAAATTCGTGGAACTGAACAGCTAGAGATGGATATCCTGGACGAAATCACCGCCCACAAGCGGCAGGAAGTCGCCGCCCTGAAGCGGGAGGTGCCCCTTCGCACCCTGGCGGAGCGGGTCGAACCCCTCCTGGACGGTGGGGGGCAACCTTCGATGGCTGAGGCCTTGCTCTCTTCCCCCAGCGGAATCATCGCTGAGTTCAAGCGCAAGTCCCCTTCAAAGGGTTGGATCCGGGAAGATGGCGACGCTGCGGTAATTCCGCTTGGATACCAGAGGAACGGGGCGGCTGCCCTGAGCATCCTCGCCGACGGGAAGTACTTCGGGGGCAGTCCTGACTTCATCTCGAAAGCCAGGGGGAGCGGGGTCACCCTCCCCATCCTCTACAAGGAATTCGTGGTGGATGAGTACCAACTGTACATGGCGCGCCTGAGCGGAGCCTCGGCGGTGCTTCTGATAGCCTCCGAACTTGGCAAGGAAGAGTGCCGCCTTCTTCTGGGTACCGCCCATTCCCTGGGCATGGAGGTCCTGCTGGAAATGCATTCCGAGAAGGAACTCTCATATGCGGACCTTGAACCGGACATGTGCGGGGTCAACAACCGGAACCTCGGCACCTTCCTCACCGACGTACAAAACAGTTTCCGCTTGGCAGGGAAACTGCCTGAGGGCGCCGTGAAAGTGAGCGAGAGCGGGATTGGGCATCCTGAAACCATCTCATCTCTTCGGCAGTGCGGTTTCCGGGGATTCCTGATAGGGGAGCGCTTCATGAAAGAACCGGACCCGGGCGCAGTCCTGGGGCAATTCATCGCAAAGCTATGATTATCAAGGTATGCGGGATGCGCTATCCCGAGAACATCCGAGCCGTGGAGGCCCTCGGTGTCGACCTCATGGGATTCATCTTCTGGCCTGGGTCGAGCCGCTACGTCGGAGTGGAGGTGCCCTCATATCTGCCCGGTAGCTGCCGGAGGGTGGGGGTCTTTGTCGATTCCGCCCTGCCGGATATCCTCTCCGCCGTGAAAGGCTTTGGCCTTGACATCATACAACTCCACGGGCATGAGTCCCCGGAGGCAATCACGGAACTGAAGGAGCGGCTTCCCTCCGTACAAGTCCTAAGGAGCCTGGCTATTTCAGGACCTGGGGACCTGGCACAGGCCCGGGAGTATGAGAACATCTGCGACGGCTTCCTTTTCGATACCAAGGGGAAGTTGCCGGGTGGGAACGGCCGGCAGTTTGACTGGAACGTGCTTCGGCACTACAATGGCTCCCTTCCTTTTCTCCTCAGCGGGGGAATCGGGCCCGGTGACGGGATGCGCATCCGCTCCTTGGATCTCCCTCAGTGCATCGGTGTCGACCTCAACAGCCGCTTCGAGACCGCTCCCGGACTCAAGGACGTGGAGGCCCTAGGGACATTCATCGAAACACTACGATCATGAACAAGATAGACAAATTATTTGCGCAGCGGGGGGACCGGAAACTTCTCTCCCTCTATTTCTGTGCGGGCGATCCCAGCCTGGAAGGAACTGCCGAGGTGATCCGCGCCATGGAAAGGCGAGGTATCGCCATGGTGGAGGTTGGCTTTCCCTTCTCGGACCCCCTGGCGGACGGTCCGGTAATCCAGAGTGCGGCAACAAGTGCCATCAGGAATGGGATGACCATCTCCAAACTTTTCGCCCAGCTCACTGAAATCAAGGACGAGGTGTCCATTCCCCTGGTGCTGATGGGATACCTGAACGTGGTGATGCAGTATGGTTACAGGAACTTTTTCCGTAGCTGCAAGGACAGCGGGGTAAGTGGCGTAATCATTCCGGACCTGCCCTTCAAGGACTATATGGAAGAAGTGAAGCCAATAGCGGGGGAGTTCGGTATCCACGTCATAATGCTCATCACGCCCGAGACCGAGGAAGAGAGGGTCCGTTTCATCGACGACAATACCGACGGGTTCATCTACATGGTGAGTTCAGCGTCAATAACCGGCGCCCAGAAGAGCTTTGACGAGCGGAAGCAGGAATACTTCCGCCGCATCGATGCGATGAACCTGAAGCATCCCCGTATGATAGGCTTCGGAATCAGCAACCGCCAGACTCTGGAGGCCGCAGTGGCCCATGCTGCCGGCGCCATCATCGGCAGTAAGTTCGTCACCCTTCTGGAGGAGAGCGGCGGACCGGACGAGGCTCTGGACAAACTATTCGAAGCACTCTCCTCCTCGTAGGGCTGAAAGTGCGATTTATCGGTACATTCGCTGTCATCCTTCTTTTTTGCTATAGAAGGATTACGGCTTGTTTTATGGTTTTGATTTCGCCTCCCTGGCTTCATCCAGGAATTCCACCATCCTTCCGAGGGTGGACTTGGTGTACATCCTGAACCCGTGCCCTCCGCCTGCTATCATGTGCAGTTCGGCTGTAACGCCCGCTGAACGGAGGTTCTCGTACAGCCAGGTCCCCTGGCATGAGGGGACCACGTTGTCGGCAGTGCCGTGGAAGATGATTACCGGAGGGTCATTGGGGTCTGCGTAGGTTATGGGGGAAATCGCCGCGACCGCAGCCTCGTTCCCTTTCACCGGGAATCCCAGCAGGGCTTCCTCCGGTGCTGTGGCCCCTTCGCCCCGTACCCCTCCGCAGTCCATCCTGAGGAGGTCGATCGGACCTGACCAGTCGCAGCATGCGTCAACGGAACTTGGGAACCCGAGGTTTCCGCCTACATCCCCCTCAAGGTCGCTCTCCCCGCCGGAAGTGGCCGCGAGGGAAGCCAGGTGCCCACCCGACGAGAATCCGGAGGTGGCAATGAAAGACGTATCGAGGTGATAAGTCCCTGCGTTTGCGCGGATGAACCTCACCACTGCCTTGATGTCGTTTATCTGTGCGGGGAAGGTGGCATCGGAACTGGAACGGTGGTTCGGCGTCACCACCGCATAACCCCCGTCGAGCAGGGCCTGCACGATGGTTCCCAGGTCTGCCACTGCCTTGGAATTGTTGCTGTACCAGGCGCTGCCGTAGATGTGTATGACGACGGGATAGGATTCTTTCTCCTCTTTGGGCAGATAGATGTCCATGTTGTGGTATACCTGGGAGTCGGAAGCGTAGTTTACGTCCTCGAACTTCTGCGAATAGCGCATCTCGATCTTGGGCATCTGCCATCCGCCGAAGGCCTGTGCGAAGAGGCCTGCACAGGATGCGGCGAGGAAAACAAGTGTGAAAAGAGCCTTTTTCATGATTGGTGGTTTATTGCATCAAGCGCAAAAGTAACAATATGAATCCGTCCGTGGCAGGGAGGGAGAGCGTCTTCTTTCGAAATTGTCCCACTGACCGAATTCTTGAACAATATGGAACGATAATGGGATTTTGCGGTGGCTGGATGATGTCCTGCAAAGTTCAGACGAATAGGGGAGAGCTGGATGATCCCGGCCCTCCCCTCTGAGGAAATCCTCTCGGATTGTCCTGAAATAGCCTACTGCCCGCTGTCCCCGAGTTCTTCTTCCCTTCGGCCTCTTCTTCCCTCTGAGTCTATCGTCTGGGCCAGTTTCTCGATATTGAGGCTTCTTGCGGATGCATCCACGATATCCTTGTACACGCCTCCTTCCCGGTACAGGCTGTCGGGGTCGCCGCTCTGTTCGACCCTGCCATTCTTGAGGGCGTAGACCATCTCGCTGTCGATGATCTGTGATATCGAATGGGAAATGATGATGACGGTGCGGTCTTTCTTGATGGCATCGATGGCGGCCTTGATCTGCTCCGTCGCTATAGCATCGAGCGAGGCCGTAGGCTCATCCAGGAAGATGATCGGCGGGTTCTTCAGGAACATGCGGGCAATGGCAATGCGCTGCTGCTGGCCTCCCGACAGGAGGGTGGCGGGACTGTCGAACCCGTTCGGAAGGCCGACAATCTGGTCATAGACGCTTGCCTTTTTCGCTGCCTCCTCCACTTCCTCGAAGGTGGCATCTGGCCTTCCGTAGCGGATGTTCTCCTCGATGCTGCCGCTGAAGATGTGGTTCTTCTGGAGAACAAGGCCGATGTGCTCCCTCAGGTAGTGCGTATCCCACTCCTTCAGGTCCACCCCGTCCAGGGTGATGGAACCGCAGTCCGGTTCATAGAACTTGTCCAGAAGGTTTACGATGGTGGATTTACCGGCACCGCTAAGTCCGACGAGGGCGGTGATGACGCCGCTGTCGACTTTCAGGGATACATTGTGCAGGGCCTTCGTCCCGTTGGGATAAGTGAAGTCCACACCCTTCATCTCGAAGTTGCCCCTCACCTTCTCGGGCTTGTATCCGCCGGTGGGCTCCAGTTCACCCTCCGCATCCACTATGTCAAAGTACCCTTCGGCATAGACTAGGGCATCGTTGAGGTCATCGAAGATCCTCTGCAACTGGGAAATCGGGGCGGTGACGTTCGAGAAGAGCATGATATGGTACATGATCTTTCCGATAGTCATCCCGGGGTAACCGCTCAGGACCAGGTAGGAGGTGAGGATTATGATGAGAACCGTACCGGTCTGGTTGACGAAGCTCTTGAGGGCATCGAACCCGAAGGAGGCCTTGCGGATGCTGAGCTGGCTGCCGTAGAACCCGTACTGCAGTTCGGTCTGTTTGCCGAACTCTATCTCCTCGCGGTTGAAAGACTTGATGACGTTTATGCTCTCGAGGATGTTCATGATACTGCCGCTTTTCTTTTCATTGAACCCTCTCATGTTCTTCCGGGAGCTCTTGAGCTTGCGCCCCTGGAGGGCGGTAATCCAGAAGTAGACGGGAACCACCGCCAGTGCGACGAGTCCGACGTAGACGTTTGCGGCGAATATGAGGATAAGGGCGAGGACGGAACTGACCACCATCGGAAGGAGGTTGATGAAGAAGTTCTGGATGGTCCTCGAGATGCTGCTCGCCCCCTGGTCTATTCTTGCCTGGAGCATTCCAGGGGCATTCTCGCTGCGGGAGAAAAAGGCCATGCGGTACTTGAGGATGCGCTCAACGACCCCCAGGGACAGTTTCTGGGAAATGTTTATGCGCAGTTTCTCACCGAAGATGTTCTGTCCGAATGAAATCCCCGCACGGAGGATTTCCTTGCCAAGGAGCACGACACTTACGATAGTGAGAATCTTGGCAGCCTTTGCCCAGGTAAAGGTAGGGGAGCCTACCAGGGCGTTTATCGCGTCAACTGTCCTGTCCAGCACGATGGCGTTGACCTGGGCCAGCAGGGAACCGAGCAAAGTCAGGGTGAGTGTCGCAACAAGCAGGAAGCGGAAAGGCTTGATGTACGGAATAATCCGTTTGAACAGTTGGAATAGGTTCATGGAAGAAGAAGGAGGGGAAGAAGTGGGAAATTTGTGATGTCCGTCCAGATGTTTTGGTAAAGATGCGAAAATAGCAATTATTCCATCAACGGCAAAGGATTAAGATTGAAAAGAGGTTCTCTCACCGGTCATCCCAGGGTCTGCTAAAAGAGAAAGAGATGGTCCCGCCCCCGTTTTTTTGCAACTCAGAAAATCTGTACTTACCTTTGTGTGACCCAATCAATTTGACCATGAAGACATACGGACATTTCGATGACAACCTTCGCGAGTATGTGATTACCAATCCGGCCACCCCGTGGCCATGGATCAATTACATGGGGACGGAGGACTTCTTTTCACTTATATCAAATACCGCAGGCGGCTACTGCTTCTGCAAGGACGCCAAGTTCCGCAGGATCCTGCGCTACCGCTACAATGGCGTGCCCATGGATGCGGGCGGGCGTTACTATTACATAAAGGACGGAGAGGTCATCTGGAACCCCGGCTGGAAACCCACCAAGACCCCGCTTGACTCCTACGAGTGCCGTCACGGGATGGGCTACACCCGCATTGCGGGCGAGAAGAATGGCCTAAGGGCCGAGACCCTCTTCTTCGTCCCCATCGGACACCGCTGCGAAGTCCACCGTCTGCGCCTGACCAATACCGGAGGTGCCCCCAAGTCCATACAGCTGTATTCCTTCGTGGAATGGTGCCTGTGGAACGCATCCACCGACATGGAGAACTTCCAGCGCAACCTTTCCACCGGCGAAGTTGAAATCGAGGGTGGCGTCATCTACCACAAGACGGAGTACCGCGAGCGCCGTGACCACTACGCTTTCTTCGGGGTCAACCGCCCCTTCGACGGGTTCGATACCGACAGGGAGACTTTCATCGGCATGTACAACGGGTTCGAGGCCCCCGGGCAGGTACTCGCCGGAACTTCCGGCAATACCCGCTCCCACGGCTGGAGCCCTGTGGCATCACACCGCTTCGACCTCACTCTCTCTCCGGGGGAGACCCAGGACCTGGTATTCGTCCTCGGTTATGTCGAGAATTCTCCCGAGGAGAAGTTCGAGGCTCCTGCAGTAATCAACAAGACCAAGGCCAGGGCCATGATGGAGGCGTTTGCGACTACAGAGCAGGTGGATGCAGCATTCGCACATCTCAAGGCCTTCTGGGACGACCTCCTTGGCCGGTTCACTGTGGAATCGGATGTTCCCGAACTTGACCGTACGGTCAATATCTGGAACCAGTACCAGTGCATGATCACATTCTTCATGAGCCGTAGCGCCAGCTACTTCGAGAGCGGCATTGGACGTGGAATGGGATTCCGTGACTCAAACCAGGACCTCGCAGGTATCGTGCACCTAATCCCGGAAAGGGCACGTCAGCGCATACTGGACATAGCGGCCACCCAGTTCCCGGACGGAGGCTGCTACCATCAGTACCAGCCCCTTACCAAGCGTGGCAACAATGATATCGGCGGTGGGTTCAATGATGACCCGCTGTGGCTGCTGTTCGGAACCATAGGTTACATCCGTGAAAGCGGGGATTTCAGCATCCTGAAGGAACCTGTCCCCTTCGACAACAAGCCCGGTACGGAAGTGTCCCTTATGGACCATCTCAAGATAAGCTTCAAGCACGTGACCGACAATCTCGGCCCCCACGGCCTTCCCCTCATCGGCAGGGCTGACTGGAATGACTGCCTGAACCTCAACTGTTTCTCCGACAATCCCGATGAGTCCTTCCAGACCACCGAGAACAAGACCGAGGGCAGTAGGGCCGAGTCCCTGATGATAGCGGGGCTGTTCGTTGCCCAGGGCAGGGATTTCGCCGAGCTTCTCTCCCATCCCGCAGTAGCTGAGGACAAGCCGTACATTGAGGAAGTCCTGAAGGCAGTCGCCCGGATGGAAGACTCCGTCAAGAAATACGGCTGGGACGGGCAGTGGTTCCTTCGTGCCTATGACTACTACGGAAGGAAGATCGGATCCTCCGAGAACGAGGAAGGAAAGGTGTTCATCGAGAGCCAGGGCTGGTGTACCATGGCCAGGATCGGTGCCGACGAGGGACTCTGCGACAAGGCCCTGGACTCCGCAGTCAAGTACCTCGAGTGCGAGCACGGACTGGTTCTGAACAATCCCGCCTATACCCGTTATCTCAAGGAGTACGGCGAGATAAGTTCCTATCCCGAGGGGTACAAGGAAAACGCCGGCATCTTCTGCCACAATAACCCCTGGGTCATAATAGGGGAGGCCATGGCAGGACGTGCCGAGGACGCATGGAGGCATTACCGCAAGATAACCCCCGCTTTCGTTAAAGACCAGCAGCTCAGGAAAGTGGAACCCTACGTGTTCTGCCAGATGGTTGCCGGAAAGGATGCGGCAAGGCCGGGTGAGGGCAAGAACAGCTGGCTCACCGGTACCGCAGCCTGGACCTGGAAGGCGGTAAGCGAGGCCCTCCTTGGCATCAAGCCCCAGTTTGACGGGCTTCTCGTGGAACCTTGCATACCTATCGGTACATACAGGATCCATCGTCGTTTCCGTGATGCGGAGTATGACCTTACCATACGTCAGGGGGGAGGAAGAGGCAAAGTTTTCATTCCCTACGAGCCAGGAGTGCACAAGCTGGAAATCGACCTCTAGCACTGCCCCCGGAAACGGACAAAGCCAAGCGGGAAGCTTGGCTTTTGTTGTACCCCCGAGGCGAATCGAACGCCTATCGTAGGAACCGGAATCCCAAATTCTATCCGTTAAACTACGGGGGCAAAGAGACACGTATTTTTAAATGTGCACCGCAAATTTAGGCAAAAAACCATTACCAAGCAAATTTCATACATTTTGGGGACTGCCCCCAGGGCCCGTCCCCCCAGGTACGCTTTCCCCTCCGGGTGGGTACAATACCGCAAAATTCTCCCTCACCCCCCAAATCGTGGCAAATCAAAACTTAGGGACCTGCAAAAACTATGTTTTTTCAAGCGATTTTGTTAATTTTGCATGTTATATCAAGTGAAGTGCCACCTTACCGGCTACTTTGCGGTGTGGATGTACACGCATCACATGGTCACGCACTTGGATATCTGACCATGGAAGTCATGGTCCCAGTAGCACACACTAAATTTTTTTTTGATGAAGAAAGCTTATATTTTCCCGGGGCAGGGATCCCAATACCCCACTATGGGCAAGGACCTCTACGAAGGAAGCTCCACGGCCAAGGAGATGTTCGACCTCGCCGACTCCATCCTTGGCTTCAAGATAACTGAAATAATGTTTGAAGGCAGCGACGAGGACCTGAGGGCCACAAGGGTGACCCAGCCGGCAATCTACCTCCACTCCACGATTCTAGCGGCAGTCTATCCCGATTTCCGTCCCGATATGGTCGCGGGCCACTCCCTCGGGGAGTTCAGTGCCCTTTGCGCCAGCGGTGCGGTGAGTTTCGAGGATGGACTTCGTCTTGTAGCCCTGAGGGCATCCGAGATGCAGAAATGCACCGACAAGGTCCCCGGCACGATGGCAGCCATAATAGGCCTTCCCAATGAAAAGGTCGAGGAGGTCTGCGCCTGTGTCGAGGGAATAGTCGTTCCCGCCAACTACAATTCCAATGGCCAGGTGGTCATATCCGGCGAGAAGGAGGCAGTGGCCAAGGCCTGCGTCCTTGCGAAGGAGGCAGGTGCCAAGAGGGCCCTTCCCCTGATGGTGGGCGGTGCCTTCCACTCTCCCCTTATGGAGCCTGCCAGGGTGGAGCTGGGCAAGGCAATTGAGGGAACCCGCATCTGTGCCCCGAAGTGCCCCATCTACCAGAATGTCTCAGCCCAGGGTGAGACCGATCCCGCCAGGATCAAGGAGAACCTGCTCCTGCAGCTCACCAGCCCGGTCCGCTGGACCCAGGATACCGAGGCCATGCTCCGTGACGGGGCGACGTATTTCATGGAAATAGGTCCCGGGAAGGTCCTGCAGGGCCTAGTGAAGAGGACAGCCGGTCCCGACGTACTCATCGAGGGCATCAGTTCCCTTGCACCCACCGAAGAATAACACTGATCACTATCGCCAATCCGATATCACAACATTTATTTTTTTAACAATATGGCAAAAGAAAAGAAATTCATTACCTGTGACGGTAATACCGCGGTTGCCAATATCGCTTACCTCTTCAGCGAGCATGCCGCGATTTATCCCATCACTCCTTCTTCTCCCATGGCCGAGAACATCGACGAATGGGCTGCCCACGGCAAGAAGAATCTCTGGGGAGAGACTGTCAAGGTGACCGAGATGCAGAGCGAGGCAGGCGCCTCCGGCACTGTTCACGGTTCCCTCCAGGCCGGTGTCCTCACTACGACCTACACCGCATCCCAGGGTCTGCTTCTGATGATCCCGAACATGTACAAGATCGCTGGTGAAATGCTCCCCGGCGTGTTCCATGTTTCGGCCCGTTCCCTCGCCACCCATGCCCTCTCCATCTTCGGTGACCACCAGGATGTCATGGCCTGCCGCCAGACCGGCTTCGCCATGCTGGCTTCCGGTTCGGTCCAGGAGGCCCAGGACCTCGCAGCCGTGGCACACCTCTCCGCCATCAAGTCCTCCCTTCCTTTCCTCCACTTCTTCGACGGATTCCGCACATCCCACGAGATCCAGAAGATCGAGGCCCTCGATGAGGAAGACCTGAAGAAGATGGTAAGCACGAAGTCCCTCGAGAACTTCCGTGCACGTGCCCTCAACCCTGACGCTCCCGTTACCCGCGGTACCGCCCAGAACGGTGATGTCTACTTCCAGGGCCAGGAGGTGCGCAACCAGTTCTATGATGCCCTCCCCGACATCGTAGCCCGCTACATGGGTGAGATAAGTGAGGTGACAGGTAGGGAATATCGTCCTTTCACATATTACGGTGCACCCGATGCCGAGAACATCATCGTCGCAATGGGTTCCGTAACCGAGACCATCAAGGAGACCATCGACTACCTCGAGGCCAAGGGCCGCAAGGTAGGTCTTGTCACCGTTCACCTGTATCGTCCTTTCGCTGAGAAGTACTTCCTCAAGGTTCTCCCGAAGACCGTCAAGAGGATCGCCGTGCTTGACCGCACCAAGGAGCCCGGAGCTCTCGGAGAGCCCCTGTTCCTGGATGTCAAGGCCCTCTTCCAGGGCAAGGAGTTCCAGCCTCTGGTGATCGGCGGACGTTATGGCCTCTCCTCCAAGGATACCACCCCCGCACAGATCGTCGCCGTATTCGACAACCTCGACCTCAAGGAGCCCAAGGCTGACTTCACCATCGGCATCGTCGATGACGTCACCTTCAAGTCCCTCCCCCTGAAAGAGGAGATCTCCATCGTGAAGCCCGGCACCACCGAGTGCAAGTTCTATGGCCTCGGCTCAGACGGAACCGTCGGTGCCAACAAGAACACCATCAAGATCATCGGTAGCCACACTCCTCTGTATTCACAGGCATACTTCGACTATGACTCCAAGAAGTCCGGCGGTTACACCTGCTCGCACCTGCGTTTCGGTGAGAAGCCCATCAAGGCACCATACCTGGTGAGCACCCCCGACTTCGTGGCTTGCCACGTTCCTTCTTATCTCCAGAAGTATGACGTCCTCAAGGGCATCAAGGAAGGAGGCACCCTCCTCCTGAACAGCCTCTGGGACGAGGAGGAGACAGTGAAGAGGATCCCTGACAATGTGAAGGCCATCATAGGTGCCAAGCACATCAACCTCTACATCATCAATGCCACCAAGATCGCAGCCGAGATCGGACTGGGCGGAAGGACCAACACAATCCTCCAGAGCGCATTCTTCAAGATCACCGGCATCATCCCTTACGAGGACGCCGTCAAGTACATGAAGGACGCTATCGTGAAGTCCTACGGCAAGAAGGGCGAGAATGTGGTGAACATGAACTATGCAGCAGTTGACCGCGGTGGCGAGTACACCAAGGTTCACGTTCCCGCCGAGTGGGCTGAGCTCACTGCCAAGTTCGAGAACCCCAACAAGGACCGCTTCGCTCCCGAGTTCGTGAAGAAGGTCGCCGACATCGTCAACGCCCAGGCCGGTGACACCCTTCCCGTCAGCTCCTTCCTCCCTTACGCAGACGGTACGATGCCTGCCGGCACTTCCGCCTACGAGAAGAGGGGTGTGGCAGTGACCGTTCCCCAGTGGGACGAGGTCAACTGTATCCAGTGCAACACCTGCGCCTTCGTCTGCCCTCACGCAGCTATCCGTCCGTTCCTCCTGACCGAGGAGGAGGCCGCAGTGGCTCCCGCCACCATCAAGATGAAACAGGCCATAGGACCTCTCAAGGCTTACAAGTACGCCCTCAGCATCTCCGTTGCCGACTGTACCGGTTGCGGCAACTGCGTCGATGTTTGCCTCGCCAAGAACAAAGCTCTCAGCATGGTTCCCTACGTCGGACACGAGAGCGAGCAGGACAACTTCAACTACCTCAATACCAAGGTCGGTTACAAGGAAGGCGCAGTCAACAAGGCCGCCAACTTGAAGAACTCCCAGTTCGCACAGCCTCTGTTCGAGTTCAGCGGCGCTTGCGCAGGTTGCGGTGAGACTCCTTACATCAAGAACATCACCCAGCTCTTCGGTGACCACATGATGATCGCCAACGCTACCGGTTGCTCCTCAATCTACGGTGCATCCTTCCCTGCATCTCCTTACTGCACCAATGCACAGGGCCATGGTCCCGCTTGGCAGAACTCCCTGTTCGAGGACAACGCCGAGTTCGGTCTCGGTATGAAACTCGGATCCGACAGGGCCCGCGAGACTGTCGCCGCTACGATGGCAGCAGCCATCGAGGAGGAAGGTGTCAGCGACGAGGCCAAGGATCTGATGAAGAAGTGGCTTGAGGCTCCCCAGGATGCCGCCGTCACCAGGGAAGTGGCTGACAAGCTCGTTCCCATCCTGACGACCCAGAAGGGCGCTGCCTGCGCCAAGCTCCTTGAGTACCGTCATTTCATTCCTTCCCGCAGCCAGTGGATATTCGGAGGTGACGGTTGGGCTTACGATATCGGATACGGCGGACTCGACCATGTCCTCGCAAGCGGCGAGAACGTGAACGTGCTCGTTCTCGATACCGAGGTGTATTCCAACACCGGTGGCCAGTCATCCAAGTCCACCCCTGCAGGTGCCATCGCCAAGTTCGCTGCTTCCGGCAAGAAGATCCGCAAGAAGGATCTCGGAATGATGGCAATGTCCTACGGATATGTCTATGTCGCACAGGTCGCCATGGGTGCAAGCCCCGTCCAGTATCTGAACGCCATCAAGGAGGCTGAGGCTTATGACGGACCTTCTCTCATAATCGCTTACGCTCCCTGTATCAACCACGGCCTGAAGGCCGGTATGGGTCTGAGCCAGAAGGAGGAGAAGCTCGCAGTGGAGTGCGGCTACTGGCATCTGTATCGCTACAACCCGACCCTCGAGGAGCAGGGCAAGAACCCCTTCACCCTCGATATGGCCAAGGAGCCCGATTGGACCAAGTTCCAGGACTTCCTGAAGGGTGAGGTACGTTTCGCATCCCTCTACAAGCTCTTCCCCGACAGGGCTGCCGAGCTCCTGCAGAAGACCGAGGAGTTTGCGAAGATCCGCTACGCAACCTACAAGAGGCTTGCAGGCAAGTAGTGGTCCATGAAAGGAGGCTCACTCCCGTAGGGGAGTAGCCACAAGAGACGGAAGGACGGTTTCCCTGGAAGGGGAATGCCGCCCTTCCCTTTCTTTTTGCCCGGGGGGGCACCTAACGGAGTGCCGGAGGGTCTTTTTTTAGTAAATTTGCACTGCCTAGCCCCAAAGGGGGGCTTGGGATGCGCATAGGCGCGTGCATAAAATAAATGTATACCAGCCCTTACGGGCCAAAAACACCAAGATGCTTACACTTTCATCTTCATGGATAGCCGCTCCGGTATCAGTCCACCATGTGGGGAACAAGGCAGCCGAGGAGTCCCTGATTCTGAGCAGTTCCCCACTTCGGGTGGACACTGACACTACGGCCGCCCTTCTTCGCTACTTCCTCTCATCCTTCAAGAATGAGCAGTGGTACCATTTCAGCCATGACATATCCCTTGCCCAGAACACTGTCTATGAGTGCGTGAGAGGGATTTTCGAGGACCCGTCCTCGCTTCACTCCCGGTCCGTCGACCTGGCCAAGTACCTCTATGGCTGCTGCTCCCATCCGAGGATCAAGGGTGGGGAACTGTATGTGGCCCTCCTGGAAGGATGTTCCCTGAATGATTGCAACTACCGGGCGGTGGGACTGTTCAAGTCGGAGAGCTCGGATACGTTCCTTGAGGTAGGGAGCAAAGGAGGGGTGATTACCGTGCAGGCCAAGACCGGGATCGATGTCAAGAAGCTGGACAAGGGGGCCCTCATCCTTGAAAGCGAGAAGGGGGACGGGTACAGGATCCTCATAGTCGACAATACCTCACGAAGTACCGAGGCCCAGTACTGGAGCGTGGATTTCCTGGGGACACTACCCGTTGCGGATGCCTACTTCCATACCGAGAATGTGATGGACATGACAAAGAAGTTCGTGACCGAGGAACTGCCCAAGACTTTCAGCTTGGACCAGGGCGACAAGGCTTCGATCCTCGCGAAGGGGGAGCAGTACTTCCGTGAGAAGGAGTCCTATGACATGGGTGAGTTCGCCCGGGAAGTTTTCGGGGCGGACGACTCGCCAGAAGGTGAGATGATAGGGGACTGCTTCGGGAAGTTTGCCCAGAGCTGGCAGCAGGAGAGGGGAGTTGAACTCCAGGACAGTTTTGACTTGAATTCCGACGCTGTCAAGCGCCATGCCCGCACCTATAGGTCGGTAATCAAGCTTGACCGCAACTTCCATATCTATGTCCACGGTGGACAGGGCCTGATGGAGAAGGGCTATGACCCCGAGAGCGGGAAGTCTTTCTACCGCATTTTCTTTGACGAGGAGAGCTGAGAGCCTTTTTCTGCGGCTAGGGGAAGTGTCCGGTGGGAGTGGACTGCAGGGGAAGGTCAGGCTCTTGGGACTCTCTGTGTCGCGGGGAGAATTTCAGTCCTGGAACCGTGCACTTCCCGTACCCCCGTGAAACGCACAATCTCAAGGACATTGGATGCCTTGACGCCGGAGCCCGCCATTATGCGGCCCCCTGAACCTGCAAGGGAGGATAGGCGGACCATCGCCCGAAGAGTTTCCCGGCCTTCCCATGCGGTAGGCTTTCCGCCGGAGGAGAGGATCCTGTCCACCCCGAGACCAAGGACCTGGGCGGTGGCGGAAAGGATGTCCCTGCAATGGTCAATTGCCCGGTGGAAAGTGACCCCGAGTCCAAGGCTTCTTGCAAGGGAGAGAGCCTCCTTGCAGAATGGGATGTCTATGTCCCCTTCCCTGGTAAGGGCCCCTATGACAACACTCTCCACTACACCGCTGGAGGCACAGAATTCTATGTCCTCAAGAATCTCCCTCTTTTCCCCTTCACTGTAGACGAAGTCCCCTTCCCGTGGACGGATGAGGACATTCATTCGCATGGGCCTTTCCCCTGTGATAACCGCTTTCCCGACGCTTAGGATGTCCTCATGGCTGGGGGTCAGACCGTCTTTCTCAAGATCCGAGCAAAGCTCTATCCTGTCAGCACCCATCCTGTATGCGCAAAAGGCCGCTTCCGGGGAAGGGCAGCAGATTTCAACGATTTGGGGAAGGGTTGTGCGGTCGGTGGTCATGGTGGGAAGGGGGGTGTGATCGGGTCAGCTTATTTTGCTGAAGTCTTCTTTATGGTATTTCTGGCGGGAGAGTTCCTCAAGCAGAGGGGCGTTCTTCTCTTCCTTCAGCTGCGGATCATCGTCCAGTATCTTCTGGGCATAGTTCCTGGCATCCGTCAGAAGGGGACCGTCATGGGTGAGGGAGGCTATGTTCAGTTCCACGGGCAGACCGCTTTGCTGGGTTCCTTCCATGTTCCCGGGGCCTCTCATTTTCATGTCCTCCTCGGAGAGGACGAACCCGTCCTCGGTGCTGCAAAGGAGGTCCAGGCGCTTTTTGCCTTCCTCTCCCACCTTGTCACCACGGACGAGTATGCAATAAGATTTGTCGGAACCCCGTCCAACCCTGCCTCTTAACTGGTGCAGCTGGCTGAGTCCGAACCTCTCGGCATTCTCTATCACCATGACGGATGCATTGGGAACATCGACCCCGACCTCGATTACTGTTGTCGAGACAAGGATGTGAGCCCTTCCGGCCGCAAAAGCCTCCATGTTGAAGTTCTTTTCCTCGAGGGGTTGCTGCCCATGGACTGCGACAACTTTATACGGCGGGAATGGGAACGCCCTCACCATGTTCTCATAACCGATTTCAAGGTTGCGCAGGTCGGATTTCTCGCTCTCGAAAATAAGTGGATACACAACGAATATCTGCCTTCCGCTGTCAATCTCACTTTTGATGAACTTATTGAGGGCATATCGCTTGCTCTCATCTATCTGGATGGTTCTGACGGGCTTCCGGCCAGGAGGCATCTCATCTATGACCGATACGTCGAGGTCCCCGTAGAGGGTCATGGCAAGGGTTCTGGGTATGGGGGTTGCCGTCATCACGAGTACGTGGGGAGGGATGCCACCCGGGCTTTTGGACCAGAGGCGGCTTCTCTGCTCGACACCGAAACGGTGCTGCTCATCTATGACGGCAAGGCCGAGGCTGCGGAATACCACCTTGTCCTCCAGCAGGGCATGTGTTCCCACAATTATGGATATCTCCCCGCTGCGAAGTCCCTCGTCGATTTCCCTTCTTTCGCCGCTCTTGGAACTGCCGGTGAGGATCGCCGCCTTCACTTTTGTTGGGGCAAGGTACTTCCTGATGTTGGCATAGTGCTGGCGGGCAAGTACTTCCGTAGGTGCCATGATGCAGGCCTGGAAGCCGTTGCCCACGGCAATGAGGCAGGAAAGCACCGCAACAAGTGTCTTTCCGCTTCCTACATCTCCCTGCAGCAGACGGTTCATCTGGATTCCGCTTTGCATGTCCTCCCGGATTTCCTTGATGACACGCTTCTGGGCCCCGGTGAGGTCATAGGGGAGGGACTTGTAGCACTCGTGGAAGGGAGCCCCTACGCTGTGCATCACGAAGCCCTTGTCGTTTCTGCTATGGATGTATTTCTGCTTGAGGAGGTTCAGCTGAAGGAGGAAGAGTTCCTGGAACTTCATCCTGCCCGTGGCCTTGAAAAGGGCGTTGCCGTCGGAGGGGAAGTGGATGTTGTAGATGGCGGTGCGGATGTTCACGAGGCCCCTTTCCTTGAGTATGTACTCGGGCAGGGGGTCCACTACGTCACGAAGTCCCACACCTATGGCTGCACCTACCATTTTTATCATGGCCTTGTTGGTGACCCCTGCATTTCTGAGGGCCTCGGTTGAAGGATAGACTCCGGTGAGGACCCCCGTGGGGATGCTCTGTCCGGGGCCCGGAGGGGCGTCTATCTCCGGATGCACGAAGTTCACTCTGCCCTGGAAGGAGGAAGGCTTTCCGAAAAAGAGGAAACGAGATCCCGGGGACAGTCTCTCGAGAGTGTACTTAAGGCCCTTGAAAAACACCAGTTCCATACTCCCGCTCTCATCTTCCACAATAACAGTCAGCCTCTTCCTGTCAGAAGACACCTCGGCGCTTTTCACCTTTCCCATGAACTGCACGTTCACTCCCTCGTCCCTTATGGATGCGATGGGTACGATGGTGCTTCGGTCCTCGTAACGGTGGGGGAATAGATACAGAAGGTCCTCAATCTTCTCCACGCCAAGCTCCCTGGAAAGAAGTGCAGCCCTCTTGGGGCCCACTCCCTCCAGGTACTGGAGAGGTTCCGAAAGTATGCTTCTGCTTCTCATTGCCGCTGGGGAGGGGGAGAGAGGGGCTCTTCCCCCTTCTGCGAAGATACACAAAACGCTGGGAAAAATGAAAGACACCCTCCCATTTGGTGAAAGGGAAGGCGTGGGATTTCCGGTCTTATGGAAGGTGCCCTATGCTATCTGAGGCCTTCCAGGGCGGGGATGATTGTCATCACTGCTTGGCTCCACAATCATGCGTCCCTCCATCAGGGCATCGTAGGAAGAACGGCTCTTGAAGATGTCGATGGCGGCATAGATCGCCGACATCATGGAACGTGGATCCGCCTCGTCCCTGCCGGCGAGTTCGTATGCCGTGCCGTGGTCTGGGGAGGTCCTCACGACGGGAAGACCCGCGGTGAAGTTCACGCCCCTCTCGAAGGCCAGGGCCTTGAAGGGAGCCAGTCCCTGGTCATGGTACATGGCAAGGGTGGCATCGAAGCGGTTGTAGTTGCCAAGGGAGAAGAACCCGTCGGGGGAGTAGGGCCCGAATGCGGTGATGCCCTCCTTTACCGCCTCCTCCACGGCGGGAAGGATTATCTCCTTCTCCTCGGTTCCCAGGAGCCCTCCGTCCCCGCAGTGGGGATTGAGCCCGAGCACTGCTATCTTCGGGTCCACTATCCCGAAATCCTTCACCAGCGACTCCTTCATGATGCGAAGCTTCCCGAGGATCTTTTCCTTGGTGATGGAGGAAGGGACGTCCTTGAGGGGGATGTGCCCTGTGACTACGGCAACCTTCAGGGCGTCGCTCACCATAATCATGACAGCGTCTTCGACTCCGAATTCTTTCTCGAGGTACTCCGTGTGACCCGTGAACTGGAACCCGCCCTCGTTCATCGCCTTCTTGTTGATGGGGGCTGTCACAAGGACATCGATGAGCCCTGCCTTGAGGTCCGCCACGGCTCTCTCCAGGGAGATGATGGCTCCCTTGGTGGAGGCGGGAGTGCTCTGTCCCGGCTCGACATAGGCATTGTCGGGAAGGCAGTTGAGGATGTTTATTTTCTTGGGCTTGAGGTCCTTGGGGGATGTGATGACATAAGTGTCCATCTGCTCCACGTTGTGAAGGAGCTTGCGGTAGTAGCCCCACAGTTTGGAGGAACCGTACACTACCGGTGTGAAAGAGTCCAGGACCCTGGCATCGGAGAGGGCCTTGATTATTACTTCGTATCCTATGCCGTTGCCATCGCCCTGGGTGATGCCTACGACTGTCTTATTGTTCTGCATATCTTATGTCCTTTGTATTGAATTCCAATAAATTGTTGTGAAGTATATTTATCTCTTCAGTCTGTGTTCTCCCCGAAAAGTCCCTCTTCGGCGGTGGCCTCACTATGTAGGCTCTGCTCGAAGGGTACGTCCGAGGGCAGGATCTCTCCCCTCGAGGTGGCCCCGGCCCCTGCGTCTACGGCCAGTGCATCGCATCTCTCGTTCTCGGGATGTCCGCTGTGGCCCTTGAGCCAGTGGAAACGTACGCTCCTTTCCTTGTAAAGGGGCACGAACCTCATCCAGAGGTCCGCGTTTTTCTTTTTGTCGAAGCTGCTCCTCACCCAGTTCCAGAGCCATCCTTTCTCCACTGCATTCACGACATACGAAGAGTCGGAGTACACTTCCACCACAGGGAATATCTGGGCGGGTATGGCCTCGAGACCTTTAATGACTGCGAGAAGCTCCATGCGGTTGTTGGTCGTGAGACGGAACCCTCCGCTCATCTCGGTCCGCTTGCTTCCCATCACCAGTACCGCACCCCATCCACCGGGACCCGGGTTTCCGCTGGCGGCCCCGTCTGTGTAGAGGATGGCCCTCCTGGGGGCGGAGGAACCATTCGTCTCCCCCTGGGCGGACGAAGGGGATGGCGCACTCTGAAGGACAGTCCCTACCGGTACGGAGTCCGTATCGTAATACTTCTCGAAATATTCATCGGCTGGGAGGGTCTCGCCCCTTTCTATCGCTCCCTGTCCGCTGTATACCGCCATCTGGTCGCACCTCTCGTTCTCGGGATGCCCGTTGTGGCCTTTAAGCCAGTGGAAGGTAACTTTGTGCTTCCGGTAAATGTCTATGAACCTTGTCCATAGGTCCCGGTTTTTCTTTCCGGCAAAATCCTTCTTGACCCAACCCCAGAGCCATCCTTTCGAGACTGCGTCGACTACGTAGGAGGAGTCCGAGTAAACCTCCACCGTGGCCCCTTCCCATTTTATGGCCTCCAGGCCCATGATGACGGCCAGAAGCTCCATCCTGTTGTTGGTGGTGCGACGGAAGCCTCCGCTCATCTCCTTGCGAAGAGAGCCGCATACCAGGACCACGCCCCAGCCCCCGGGACCGGGATTGCCGCTGGAGGCTCCGTCCGTATAGAGGAATATCGGTGGACGGGCAGGTGTCGCAGTAGGGTGTTGACTTGTCTGGGGAGGCATTTTCGTCTGTCAATGTAAAGTGCGAAAATACTCAAAATCCTCCATACTTATGACTAATTTCACTAAATTTGTCAAATATTGGGTCTATGGACCCTCCTTATGCTGATTCAAATTACAACTAAATGAATATTCTCGTTACAGGAGCCTCAGGCCAGCTGGGTCGCGAACTCAGGGAAGTGGTCCCGCACGGAGGAGAGGACCGCTACATCTTCAGCGATGTCCTCCAGCTTCCCGGGGAGGAAACCATTTTCCTGGACATGACGGACCCTGCAGCTCTCTCCCTTGTGTGCGACTCCGAGCAGGTGGACATTATCATCAACTGCGCAGCCTACACCAACGTGGACGGGGCCGAGGACAATAGAGTGGAAGCGAACCTGCTCAACAGGACTGCGGTGCTGGGCCTTGCCCGCATATGCAGGGACCGGGGGCTCAGGCTCATCCAGATTTCCACGGACTACATCTTCGACGGTACCCGTTCCGAGGCCTACAGGGAGTACGACGAAGCGGGGCCGCTAAATTACTACGGCATGACCAAGGCCAACGCCGAGAAGGATATAATCTCCTCAGGCTGCTCCTTCATGATAATCCGCACTTCCTGGATGTACTCTCCTTTCGGGAAGAATTTCCTGAGGACCATGCTCAGGCTCACATCCGAGCGCCCCTCTGTCAAAGTCGTCTGCGACCAGATTGGCACTCCCACCTACGCTCATGACCTGGCCTCTTTCATAGTGAAGGTGATATCGGAGAGGCAGTTTTCCGCTTTCGGAAAGAGGGGAGACCCCCAGAGCGACAGCGGAATATACAATTTCTCGAACGAGGGCGTGGCCTCGTGGTATGATTTCGCATCGTGCATCTGCGATTTGGCGGCCCAGAGGGACCGGCAAAGAAACCGAATGCCCCGCACCTGCACCGTCATCCCCTGCCACTCCTCTGAATTTCCCACGAAGGCCCAGAGGCCCCTTTTCTCCCTTCTTGACAAGACCAAGGTCAAGGACACTTTCTCCGTGAGCATCCCCCACTGGCTCACCAGCCTTCGGGACTGCATGGAAAGGATAGTGGACTAGGGCGGCCCAAAGGTCAAAACCACATAGGATCATGAAAGGAATAATACTTGCCGGCGGGACCGGCACCAGGCTGTATCCCATAACCAAGGGAGTGAGCAAGCAGCTCCTTCCCATTTTCGACAAGCCGATGATTTACTATCCCCTTGCCGTTCTGATGGCTTCCGGCATCCGGGATATACTTGTCATCTCAACCCCGGAGGATACCCCCGCATTCAGGAGGCTTCTTTCCGACGGGAGCGACTGGGGGATAAACATTTCCTACGCAGTGCAGCCTTCCCCCGACGGGATTGCCCAGGCTTTCATAATAGGGGAGGGCTTCATCCGCCGCGACAGTCCCGACGAAGGGGTGTGCCTCATTCTCGGGGACAACATCTTCCACGGGAACGGACTGAGGGAACTTACGGCCGTGGCCGCGGGGGATACCGCAAAGGGACTGGCCACCGTGTTCGGTTACTGGGTCGCGGACCCCGGCAGATACGGCGTGGCCCAGTTCGATTCCACGGGCAGGTGCATTTCCATTGAGGAGAAGCCCGCCCACCCCAAGAGCAACTATGCGGTCACCGGACTTTATTTCTACCCGTCCGATGTGGTTGAAGTGGCAAAGAACCTGCGTCCTTCCCCGAGGGGGGAACTGGAGATTACCTCCGTGAACCAGCATTACCTCTCGGAAGGGAACCTTCGGGTGTGTACGCTGGGTCGTGGCTTCGCATGGCTCGATACCGGGACCCATGATTCCCTATCTGAGGCCTCGACCTATATCGAGGTGATCGAGAAAAGGCAGGGCCTCAAGGTCGCCTGTCCAGAGGCTATAGCCTTCTCCAAGGGCTGGATAGATGCGGAGAAGCTCCGCTCCCTTGCAGCCCCTATGATTAGGAACCCCTATGGGCAGTATCTCAAGGAACTTGCCGACAGCGGGATCAGGGATTTCCCTGTGTAGGGGAAATTCAGGTAGAGTGCAACCTTCAAGGATTGATTTAAAAGTAGTTATACTACAATTGGATAATAGTAGATTACCATGCTGGAATTCATTCCGACTCCCATTCAGGGGCTTCTTCTTGTGCGTCCCAGGGTGTTTTCCGACGAGAGGGGATATTTTTTCGAGTCCTACTCCCTGAGGGATTTCGAGACCCACTTCAGCGAGGGGACGCTCCCTCGCTTTGTCCAGGACAACGAGAGCATGTCCACGAGGGGAGTGGTGCGGGGACTTCATTACCAGAGGGGAGAACATGCCCAGGCAAAACTTGTGAGGGTAGTGGAAGGGGAGATACTGGACGTGGCAGTGGACCTACGGCCCCAGTCCCCGACATTCGGGCAGCATTACGCGGCCATTCTTTCATCCGACAACAAATTGCAGCTGTTCATTCCACGGGGCTTCGCCCATGGGTTCAGCGTCCTGAGCGAGAAAGCCGTCTTCCAGTACAAATGCGACAACTACTACTGCAAGGCTTCGGAAGCCTCGGTCCTGTGGAATGACCCCTCCCTTGGAATCGACTGGATGATTCCCGAGGAGGAAGCTATCCTTTCCCCGAAGGACAGGGTGGGACCGCTGTTCAAGGATGCGGTAATAGAATGGTAAAGGCGAGTGGGGCACCTGCAAGATGAAATGGGGCAATGATTATGGATCCTAGTTTTATTTTATTTTGTACGCAATAATGTGAACAAATCATAAAATAAGTTGATAATCAGGTGTAAAATAGTAAAGAAAAGGTTTGCACAATTA
>CAJOLJ010000012.1 GCA_905235445.1 uncultured Bacteroidales bacterium | reverse complement strand
TGCTTGATTATTGCAGCACGTCCGTCATCCCCGTTGACGATGAGGTTCAGACGGATATCTTCTTCTGTGATTTTCTTTGCCATTGTTCTGTCTTTACAGACACAAAAATAGCCGCCCGAAGGCGGCCATAAAGGACAGGAAACCGAGTTAGAGGGTGACAAGCCCTGGTTAAAGAAGATTTTTACCCTGGCAGAATTCCTTCTTGAAAGAATCCACAAGAAGATCGAATTGCTCCGAGAGCACCTCGAGAACCCAAGCTAACATGGCTTTATTCTTCTTATGGAGATGACTGTAGCACTCCTCCGTATTGAGGAGCTGAGGATACAGATTGCTACCTTCTCGTGTGAATGCCATATAATGGAGATTCCCTAAACTAATAGAAGCGAGTCCATCTATATTGCTAAAGGAAATATCGAACTTGATATCTATGCCGTGATAATACGTATCACCTACGACACAGGACAGTGGCTGCATAAAAGCTGTCGCACTTTTATATTTAAGCCATCTGCCTCCTCTTACTATTGCACTTGGTGAGACAATATCATCATATACATCTTGATTGTCTAAGTGATATCTTAATACCCAAGTATCCAGTTTTTTCCAAAAATCGCCAACACTGTCTCCTACATACACCTCCTCTGTAAAGAAGGTATTATCAATATCCTCTTGCGTTTCCAACGCATCAATCATCTTGAACGGAATATGCGGCTGGCTCCATGCAAGCGGGAACCAGAGTATAAAGCTTATGAGTAGGAAGAGACGTTTCATGACAAAACTTGTTTCGGTCATGATTAACGCAGCAAAAATCAAGCCTTCCCGTCGTTCTCCAATTCCCGCATCTGTTCCTTCACCTCTTCCGTGAACCCGTACAGCAAACGTTTGATGACGGAATTGAACATTCCGAAGGCGTGCACGGGACAACGCACCTTTGAGCCACTGATAATTAGGGTCTTGGGATGCGGACGTACTGGGGGCGCCTCCCCCTCCCGTGAACGGAAAAGCCGGGTATCATGGAAACTAAACCGGGACAGCGGAGAGGCATTTCTGAAAAAGTGAAAGGCTTCCCAACGCACAAACCATCTAACTAAAATGTTTTACTGCTTCTTTTTTAACACTTTTTTAAAAAAATATTCGCAGGAGGACTTGAAAATTGGAGAAATAGTTGTACCTTTGTGGTCCCGCAAATTTTTGCGAAACACATTTAACTCATTAATTTACAGTAATTTTAGCGTTCAATGCCAGGATTAATTGGAAAGAAAATCGGAATGACTTCCGTTTTCGGTGCTGATGGGAAAAACATCCCATGCACCGTCATTGAAGCTGGTCCATGCGTTGTTACACAAGTTCGCACTGTCGAGAAAGATGGTTACGAGGCCGTGCAGCTTGCCTATGACGAAAAAAGCGAAAAGCATACCAGCGCCCCTATGAAAGGGCATTTTGAGAAGGCAGGAACAACTCCCAAGCGCAAGCTCGTCGAATTCCCGACGGACTTCAAGGGAGAGCTGAAGCTGGGTGACACCATCACCGTTACCGACGTGTTCGAAGGCGTGGAATTCATCGACGTCATCGGCACTTCCAAGGGTAAGGGTTTCCAGGGCGTCGTCAAACGTCACGGCTTCGCAGGTGTAGGCGGTCAGACCCACGGCCAGCACAACCGCCTTCGTCACCCCGGTTCCATGGGTGCATCCTCATGGCCTTCACGCGTCCTTCCCGGAATGCGTATGGCCGGTCACATGGGAAATGAGAGGGTAAAGGTTCAGAACCTTACCATCGTAAAGCTCATTCCCGAGAACAATCTCGTAGTAGTAAAGGGCTCCGTTCCCGGAGCAAAGGGTTCTTATCTCATTCTGGAGGCATAGACTATGGAACTGCAAGTATTGAAAATAGACGGTACCCAGTCCGGTAAGACTGTGGTTCTCGATGAAAAGGTCTTCGGTGTGACTCCCAACGACCATGCAATCTGGCTCGATGTCACCCAGTATCTCGCCAACCAGCGTCAGGGAACGGCAAAGACCAAGGACAGAAGCGAAGTGGCTTACAGCACAAAGAAGCTCGGTCGCCAGAAAGGCGGCGGCGGTGCACGTCACGGCAGCATCAAGGCCAACATCTTCGTAGGTGGCGGTCGCGCACACGGTCCTCGTCCCCGCACTTATGAATTCAAGCTCAACAAGAAGGTAAAGCAGCTCGCAAGGGTCTCCGCACTCTCCTACAAGGCCCAGGCAAACGCCATCACCGTAGTGGAGCCCTTCACGATGGACGCTCCCAAGACCAAGGAATTCCTCGGCATCATCTCCGCCCTCAAGGCAGGAGACCGCAAGGTCCTGTTCATCCTTCCCGAGATCTCCCAGAACATTTACCTTTCATCACGCAACCTTCCTGAGGTCAGTGTCATCACCGTGGACGAAATCAACACCTACAACATCATGAACGCATATTCACTCGTTCTTGTTGACGGCGTCCAGGATATACTCGCCTCCAGGGTCAACCGCTAAAAAGTAGACAAGAGATGGGTATTATTATTAAGCCAATCGTTTCAGAAAAGATGACGGCTCAGGGCGAAAAGTTGAACCGTTACGGTTTCGTAGTGGACCGTTCTGCAAACAAGATACAGATAAAGAAGGCTGTTGAGGAGACTTACGGTGTGACCGTGGTTGACGTCAACACTCTCAATTATAATGGTAAGAGGAAGTCCCGCTTCACTAAGAAGGGACTCGTCCGCGGTAGGTCAAACCACTTCAAGAAAGCTTACGTCACTCTCGCTGACGGAAGCCAGATTGATTTCTATGCAAGCGTTTAAGGAGGATTAGGCTATGGCAATGAGAAAATTCAAACCGACAACTCCCGGTCAAAGGAATAAGGTGATCAGCTCTTTCGACGAGATTACCTGCACAACTCCCCACAAGGCACTCCTTGAGCCCCTAAAGTCAAAGGGCGGACGCAACAACACAGGTCAGCTGACCGTACGCTACAGAGGCGGCGGCCACAAGAGGATGTACCGTGTCATCGACTACAAGGACAACTGCCCTGCAAAGGTCCTCACCATTGAATACGATCCCAACCGTTCCGCACGCATCGCCCTCGTGGAGTATGCTGACGGTGAGAAGAGATACATCATCGCTCCCAACGGACTTAAAGTCGGTCAGGAGATCTGCTCCGGCTCCGGGATTGCTCCCGAGGTCGGCAATGCTCTCCCTCTGAGTGATATTCCTGTCGGAACACTCGTACACAACATCGAACTGCGTCCCGGCCAGGGTGCCGCAATGGCACGTTCCGCCGGAACATTCGCACAGCTCGCAGCCCGTGAAGGCAACCACGCTATCCTCCGCCTCCCTTCCGGCGAGACCAGGATGGTCCTCGTTACCTGCCGCGCTACCGTCGGTACGGTTTCCAACCCTGAACACAATCTGGAGTCCTACGGTAAGGCTGGACGTTCCAGGTGGCTCGGTCGTCGTCCCCACAACCGTGGTGTCGTCATGAACCCTCATGATCACCCTATGGGTGGTGGTGAAGGTAGGGCCTCCGGCGGTCACCCCCGTTCCCGCAAGGGTCTGCCTGCAAAGGGATACAAGACACGTAATCCTAAGGCTACCTCCAACAAGTTCATCATCGAAAGAAGAAAGAAGTAAACGGAATTAAACTTTAGAGATTATGAGTCGTTCTTTAAGAAAAGGTCCCTATATCCAGGAAGCCCTGGAGAAGAGAATTCTTGCTATGAATGATGGTAGCAAGAAGAAGGAGGTCGTGAAGACTTGGTCACGCGCCAGCATGATCTCCCCTGATTTCGTTGGCCACACTATCGCTGTCCATAACGGAAACAAGTTTATCCCCGTTTATGTCACAGAGAACATGGTCGGTCACAAGCTTGGTGAGTTCGCCCCCACAAGGACATTCAGGGGCCACTCCGGCAACAATAAGAAGTAATCCATAAAATTTAGCACAAGATTATGGGAAAACGTAAACGCGAAATGGCCGAGAGGCTCAAGGAAGAGAAAAAGCAGGTAGCCGTTGCCAAGCTCAATGAAGTGCCCACATCCCCTCGCAAGATGCGTCTGGTGGTGGACACCATACGTGGAAAAGAGGTCAACCAGGCCCTCGACCTTCTCAGGTACTCAAAGAAGGCACCCTCAGTGCGTCTTGAGAAACTTCTTCGCAGTGCTATCGCAAACTGGGAGTCCAAGAACCCGGATAAGAAAGCAGAACTTGACAACGGCAACGTCATTGTCAAGACCATCATGGTCGGTGAAGGCCGCACCCTCAAGAGAATCCGTCCCTGCCCTCAGGGAAGAGCCGGACGTATCCGCAAGCGCAGCAACCATGTCACCGTCATTCTCGATGTCAAGCCGCAACCCGCAGCAGCAACAACAACCCCCGAGGAGGCTTAAAAACAACAGAACATGGGACAGAAAACAAATCCTATAAGCAATAGAATCGGTATCACCCGTGGTTGGGACTCCAACTGGTGCGGTGGAAACTACGCAGAGAAGATAGCTGAGGACTACAAGATCCGCCAGTATCTCGAGAATCGCCTTTCCAAGGCAAGCATCTCCAAGATTGTCATCGAGAGGACTCTCAAGCTCATAACCGTCACCATCCAGGCCGCAAGGCCCGGCATGATCATCGGTCGTGGAGGCGCAGAGGTCGAGCATCTGAAGGAAGAGCTCAAGAAGGTCACCAAGAAGGATGTCCAGATCAACATCTTCGAGGTTCGCCGTCCCGAGGTCGACGCCCGTATCGTGGCTGACACCATCGCCCGTCAGATCGAGAGCCGCGTGTCCTACCGCAGGGCCATCAAACTCGCCATCGCTTCCGCAATGAGGGTTGGCGCAGAGGGAATCAAGGTCCAGATCAGCGGCCGTGTCGGCGGTGCCGAAATGGCTCGCAGCGAGATGTACAAAGAGGGACGTACCCCTCTTCACACCTTCCGTGCTGACATTGATTACGCTCTTGCAATCGCAAACACCAAGGTAGGTTGCCTCGGTATCAAGGTTTGGATCTGCAACGGCGAGGTCTACGGCAAGAGGGATCTCTCCCCCAACGCCGGTCTGAACGCCGCTCCCGCACAGGGACAGGGCGGACAGAGCAGGGGCGGATCCAGGGGTGGCAACCGTCGTGACGGTGACCGTGGGTCACGTCGCGGTGGAAGGTCACGTCGGGATTCCGACAGGGCTGAGTAATCAGTACCTAAGGATTGAACTATGGCCTGTCCCGTTTACCCGGGATGGGCCTTAAATGTATTTTCGGGCCGGTGACGATATGGACGTCAAAGAGAAAATATCCTTTTTCCCCCATTCCCCCGGAGTCTACCGTTATTATGACTCCGAGGGGAACATCATCTATATCGGCAAGGCCAAGGACCTGCACAAGAGGGTCGCGCAGTACTTTGTCTCCCCGGACCGTCTGAACGGCAAGACCCGGGTCCTCGTGTCCAGGATTGCGGATGCGCAGTACTCCGTGGTTGACAGCGAGGCGGATGCCCTGCTCCTTGAGAACAACCTGATCAAGCAGTACAAGCCAAAGTACAACATCCTCCTGAAGGACTCCAAGACCTACCCCTGGATATGCATTACCGCGGATGACTTCCCCAAGGTTTTCCTCACCCGCAGGGTCGTCCATAACGGGTCCAAGTACTTCGGGCCCTATTCCTCGGTCATGCATGCCAGGAGCATGCTGGACCTCTTCTCGGAACTCTATCCGCTGCGTACCTGCAACAATAAGATAGACTCTGCCGCCATCCTCCATCACAAGTTCCGCCCCTGCCTGGAAATGCATCTTGGCAGGTGCAAGGGATGCTGTGTGGGAGGGATATCCAAGGATGAGTATTCCACCTACATCCAGGAGATAACCTCCATGCTCCGCAGCGGGGGACGCCAGATGATAGAGAAGTACCGTTCCCTCATGATGGAAGCGGCGCAGCGTCTGGATTTCGAGCAGGCTGCCCTATACAAGGATAAGATGTCCTGCATCGAGAAGCACTATTCAAAATCGATCATCACTTCGGCAGTGGACTCGGACTGTGACGTGTTCTCCCTTGTCCTGGACCAAGGCGAGGGCTGGGGCAACTTCATGAGAATAAGGGGAGGAAGCGTGGTCCAGTCCCTGAACCTCGGTTTCAAGTTGGGGATAGAGGAGGAGAGGGAGAGCGTGCTTTCGACATTCATAGCTGAGGTCGAGAGCAAGTTCGGGCAGCTTTCCTCTCTTGTCATTGTCCCCTTCCTGCCCGATGTGGAGATAGAAGGTGTGCAGTGGAGGATACCGGTCAAGGGAGACAAACTCTCCCTTCTGGACCTCAGTACCCGCAATGCTTCCGAGATGAGGGCCAATGCCCTTCGCCAAAGGGAGCACTCCGACCCGGAGGAGTTCCACCGCAAAGTCCTTGAGGAGCTGGCCTCGGCCCTCGGCATGGACACCCTTCCCACCCACATGGAGTGCTTCGACAACTCCAATATCCAGGGCACGAACCCCGTGGCTTCCTGCGTCGTCTTCAGGGACGGAGTCCCGTCGAAGAAGGACTACCGTCACTTCAAGATAAAGACCGTCGTCGGGGCGAACGATTTCGCGAGCATGAAGGAGGTGGTGAACAGGAGGTATTCGAGGATGCTCTGTGAGAACCCGGAGGACCTGCCTCAGCTCATCGTCATTGACGGCGGGAAAGGCCAGCTGGATTTCGCATGGCAGGCTCTTTCCGAACTCGGACTTACCGACAAGCTCATGGTGGTGGGACTTGCCAAGAGGATGGAGGAGGTAATACGCATAGGCGACCCTTATCCGCTTTTCCTTGACCGGAACTCCCAGTCGCTCAAGCTCCTGCAGCAGATCCGTGACGAAGCCCACCGTTTCGGCATCACATTCCACCGGAACCTCCGAAGCAAGGGTCAGCTTGACTCTGCGCTAAGGGAGATACCGGGTGTGGGCGAAAAAACCGAGCAGAGGCTCCTTCTGCACTATGGCAGTGTCTCAAGGATTGCGGCAGCAAAGCTGGAGGACCTGGCGGCCTTCCTGGGCAACAGGGCCCTTTGCGAGAGGATCCTTTCCCACCTGAACAACATTTCAACGATACCGGGAGATGATGAGGTGGAGGGAACAGGTGACACAGGCGGGGAACAGGGGGCGCAGGAATAGAGAAATATCAATTTAACGAAACCCACTCAAATGTCCTCGACAAAGACTTCGTCCATCACGGACACCAAGTTCAACAAGTTTTTCAATATCTTCATTCTCGTGGGGATGGCTACGGCCGTAGCGGTAGTGAATATCTTCAAGCTCCAGGACCCCGAGGTCCAGGTCGTGAAACAGATAGTCATAGCCCTTGGGGCCCTCATGGGGGTCGTGAATACGGTCCTGAGCGCAAACGGGAACATCTGGACATTCCT
This sequence comes from uncultured Bacteroidales bacterium, assembly GCA_905235445.1. Taxonomy (GTDB): domain Bacteria; phylum Bacteroidota; class Bacteroidia; order Bacteroidales; family UBA932; genus Cryptobacteroides. Next base: position 41,283 of record CAJOLJ010000012.1, on the reverse strand, counting down.
GTTCGGAGTGATTGACGTCGGCATCTGTGCCTATGCCAATGCGGACAGCGGCAACATGGGCCAGTTCCTGCAGCATCTGCTGTACTTCCTGCCCATGCAGTTCGTGGGGTTCTGGCAGTGGAGAAAAAGAGGTGCCGACACCAGGAAGGACGAAGGGGGGAAGACCAGGAGGGTGAAGGCAAGACGCCTTACCGCCAAGCAGTGGGCCATTGCGGCGGCATCCGTGGTGGCAGGTACCGCAGCGGCGTACGGCATCCTTTACTGGATAGACCTCACCCAATTCAATGCCGGAAGGATCGAGGTCATTGACAGGGGAAAGATTTTCCTGGATGCATTTGTCGTGGTCCTCAATATCGCAGGCCAGGTTCTGATGTCCTTCGCCTACGCTGACCAGTGGTACCTGTGGAACCTGGTGAACATCTTCTCGATCATGCTCTGGGTTAACCGCTTGATGAGTCCCTCAGCCTCAACGTATACGGTCGTCATGGTAATCAAGTATTCCTTCTACTTGCTGAACTCCATAAACGGCCTCAGGATATGGCTGGCTCTGAGCAAGGAGGATGCACTCGCACCTGAGCAGCACAAGTCTTGCTGCTGAGAGAGGTGGCGCTTCGCACCTGCGGGTAAATCTCATTGGCAAAGAGTTGGTATAGTGGCTATAGTGTTCAGGGATAATGAGTGGGCGGATGCCGATTTTGGGGACAATAGTTCATTATATTGAAAAAAATGCTAACTTTGCAAGCCATTGTGGTATTATACCCCAAAACATGGGGTACCTCGGGACATGAAATAAAAGTGTATTAAAATAAACATAAACTCAATTTCAATCATGACACACGAAGAAATCGTTAGCAAGGTCCAGGAGATCATCGTTGACAAGCTCAGCGCCGATCCAGCAGAAGTAACCGAGACCGCAAGCTTCAACAACGACCTTGGTGCAGACTCACTCGACACAGTGGAGCTTCTCATGGAGTTTGAGCAGGTTTTCGGAATCAGCATTTCCGAGGACGAGGCACAGAACATCCAGACAGTTGGAGATGCCATCAAGTACGTTGAAGAGTACGTAGGAGAGTAAAAATTTACCTCATCACTAATCGTTACACATTTTCAAGTGTGCAAACGAAAGAAGCCAGGGTCATCCCCCGGCTTTTTTCTTTTGGTGCAGTGTCATTCCCCGGAATCAGTCTTCCTTGGGAATGGCGTAGACAATCTTGATGTATGGCTTCTTTCCGGTCGTAGCGCCAGGACCGTTCAGATAGCCTTTGTAGAAGCGGTGGAAGTCGACCATTGTCTGGGTGGTGGCCGAGGAGCCGGAGCTTGCGCTGGCGTAGTACTGGGCCATCATCATGTAATTGTAGTAATTGGTGTATGAGTTGTAGCCGTATCCGCCATATCCGCCATAACCGCCGTATCCATACCCCCCGCCGTACATATTGTTGTAGTAGCTCTGGTAAGCCAGTTGCTGGTACAGGGACGCGAGATCCGAAGTCTCCGAGGATGCGGTACTCTCGGTGATGACCTCGTTTCTGAGGGGTAGCATCCAGATATCGTAGTTCTCTATCTTGTCGAGGTTCCCCAGGTGCATCAGCTGCTGTGCATGGTGGGAGATGTCCGGGGCATAACGGCCAAGGGAGCGGTTGATGTCGCCCTGGTTCTCGGAGGATACGCTCGCATCTGTAAGTCCCGCAAATGAAATGCGCCCGTTGTCATAGACAATGCGGCTGGTGGGGCTCATGATGGTGGGGAAGTATTCAAGGTCAGCGTAGTCTTCGGGGAACTCGAAAGGCAGGCACAGAGTGGCTCTCGTGACCACGGTCTTGGCGGGATCCCCGTGCTTGGACACTTCCTCGATGAGGCCGCTACGAAGGGCCTCGGCCTTGATGATGGGCTTGAGCCCCCTTCCTCCCTCGAAATAAACCTTATCGGTCGCGACGCCTACCATCGCCTCGGTCTCATGGGTGGTGAGGTCGTAGGCTATCTGGGGGTATTCGCTCACGGTGGTGGAGGACACTCCGCCGAAGTCGTAGATGTCCATCGGGCCAAGGCAGAACAGGAATGAGGTATCGACCCTCTCCTGCGTCCCGCTCGTGCGGGTATAGGTGGCGGTGAACTTCAGCTCCGCGAAACTTCCGTAGATGGTGGAGCCGCTGACGTTCATGGGGAGCTTGAACATGTTGATCCTGCCCCCGTTCCCGATGGGTGTCTCGGTCGTGATGTAGATGCCGGGGAACTTCTTGGTGTAAGAGGTTATGGTGTCAAGGTCCGTCTTGTAGTTTATCTTCATGTACTGTTCACCGAACTCCTTGGTGAAGTTGAACGACAGGGAGTCGGAACCGTTATAGATGGGAATTCCGTCGGTTACCCTGACAGGGTCATACTCAATCTTGGGTTCGGAACTGCTGAGGTTCAGCGTCCTTTTAAGGGCGTACACATTCACGTTCTGCAGGATGGAGGCCTGGGCGGGGTCATTGCAGGATATGGAGTCGGACGGTGCCGCGAAATGGAACTGGCGGAATACCGGGTTCGTGCCGAAATCGAGTGTGTCGCTGATGGGGACCAGCGTGAAGGCCGTGCTCCTGGTTGTGAGCCCGTAGTCCTTGTCCCTGACGCTTCCGAAAGTGAAGCGGTACATCGAGAATCCCGACAGGCTGTCCGCAAAGTCCATCCTCATGTCGGTAATGGGGATTTCTGCGGTGTACAGGTCGTATTGCTGGTTGATGGCGAGATAAGAATCGCCTATTTCATGATTCTTTTCCACGCAGGAGAAGCAAATCAGCGCAGCGGCTACGCCCGCCACGACCTTTGCCGCCTGCCCAAGGATATGCATTCCCATATCTGTCTGTGATGCGGTGGTTCTAAATTTTGCTGTAGAAACTGTTGTACTGGTCGATGTAGGAGTCGTCCGCAAGACTTTCCATGTCGAATGGAAGGACAGGCAGGGAGAGTTCGTCGCAGTACTCAAGTTCCTCTTTCTCAATTTCGGAGGAGCCGACAATTATGCCGTCCGAATACTTGATGGCTAATTTTGCAAGATTTATGCCAGTGGGATTGTCGATGAGAGACAGTTCCTCGGGGCCTATGGATGAGAAGCGGGCAAGGCGCGCGAGGTCGCTTCGGAACGTCTCGGGGGTGTCGTCATAGAGGGAGAGGACAATCTTGCAGTGGGAGAATATGGGATCGTCTCTGTAGGCTTTCTTAAGGTACAGGGGGATGAAGTGGGAGATCCACCCCTGGCAGTGGATGATGTCGGGAGCCCAGCGAAGTTTCTTCACGGTCTCCAGGACTCCACGGGCGAAGAAAATGGCCCTTTCCCCGTTGTCGTCATAGAACTTTCCGCTCTCGTCGGTGAAAGTCCTCTTCCGGCGGAAGTAGTCGTCGTTGTCGATGAAGTAGACCTGCATCCTGGCTGCCGATATGCTCGCGACCTTGATGACAAGGGGCCTGTCCACATCGTTGATGATGATGTTCATACCCGAAAGCCTTATCACTTCATGGAGCTGGTTCTTCCTCTCGTTGATGCACCCGTAGCGGGGCATGAAGGAACGGATTTCGTTGCGGCGCTCCTGGATTCCCTGGGGCAGGTAGCGTCCTATGGCGGATATGGTATTCTCGGGGAGATAGGGGTATATCTCCGAATTTACGAACAGTATTTTTTTAGACTCTCCCATTTTCTGACAGTTTAAGCCAAACCTGATAATGAGGTGTTGCCATATCAGATTAATTCCTGCAAAGTTAACAAAATTTTTCCCATAATTGAACTTTTCACTATATTTGAGGCCAACTTGGGCGCATGTGGCCTGCCCCCAAAGGCTGTCCCATCCCTACCGAGTTCCTCTTTCCTATATGTCACAGGCAAATAAAATAATCAAGCGCCGCCTTCGGAGTGCCTACCTTTCCTCTGTTATCAGTATCAGTCTGGTGCTTTTGCTGGTGGGTGTCGCAAGCCTCCTGATGGTGAATTCCTCCCAGGTGATGGACCATATTAAAAGCAATATGCAGGTATCGGTCCTTCTCAATCCCGAGGTGCAGGAGGACGATGCCTATGTGTTCAAGGAGAAGCTGGACTCCCTGCCGTTCGTATCGGCGGTGACCCTGGTCACGAGGGACCAGGGGGAGAGCGAGATGAAGGAACTCCTCGGGGAGGATTTCATGTCGGTGTTCGAGACCAGCCCGATCCCGGTTTCGTTCAACATGAACCTCCTGCCTTCCCAGGTGACCCCGGAGGGGCTTATGGAAGTAAGGAAGGTGGTCGAGGCGTTCGAACCGGTGGATGAGGTGGTTTACCAGCAGGACCTGGTGGAGGACCTCAGCGAGAACCTGGGGAAGATTTCCGGTATACTGGCTGTCATGATAGGGGTGCTGCTGTTCATATCGTTCGTCCTCATATCGAACATGATGCGCCTGTCATTCCTGGACAAGAGGCAGACCGTGTACACCATGAAACTTGTCGGCGCCACCCCGTCCTTCATCCGCAGGCCATTCATGGAGAAGGCGGCTCTCATGGGGCTTTTCGCCTCCGTGATAGCGACCCTCCTCCTGCTCGGGATCCTCTTCTGGCTGAGGACAGAGTTCCTGCAGATGTTCGAGGTCTTCAGTCCCGTGGCCATAATGGTGTCCATAGTGATAATAGTGCTGTTCGGGCTTCTGATCTGCCTCCTGAGCACACGGTCGGTGGCGAATAAGATGGTGGCGATGACCCGGGACGAACTTTATTATTAGGATTGTTTACAAAGAATTATTTACGCCAAGAGTATGGATAAAGGATTTGCAATGACCCGCAAGGGGATAAAGATGTTGCTGGTGGGACTTCTCCTGATGGTAGCCGGATACTTCCTCATGGCCGGGGGAGGAATGAAGGACAGCTCCGTCTTCAACCCTGCGATGTTCGACTTCAGGAGGCTTGTGGCCGCACCCATCGTCATTCTGTGCGGCGTGGTAATCGAGGTCGTGGCCATAATGGGCTATTTCAAGGACAAGGAGACCCCCCAGAAGGGGAAGACAACTTCCACGAAAGGCCAGGCCCCGCAGAAAAGTGCACCCGCCAGAAGCGCAAAGGGTGGCCGCAAATAGACCCTCCCGATAACTTAAGACAACTACATATTTAATTCTATCTACAATGAATTGGTGGCAAGCCATTCTCCTTGGGCTGGTCCAGGGGCTTACTGAATTCCTGCCTGTGAGCAGCAGCGGGCATCTTATGATATTCAAGGAACTGCTGGGTGTCGACGGGGAAGGTTTCCTCGATTTCACCGTCACCGTCCACATGGCGACCGTGCTCAGCACCATAATAGTATTCTGGAGTGCGATCTGGGCTCTTCTGAAGGGCCTTTTCAAGTTCAAATACAACGACGAGACCGACTACATCTGCAAGCTCATAGTGTCCATGATACCGGTAGCGGTAGTGGGATTCCTGTTCAAGGATAAAGTGGAGGCCCTCTTCGGGGACTCCCTTACGGTGGTGGGAATATGCCTCATCATAACCGCAGTGCTTCTTTTCCTCTCCGACCATGTCCGCATAGGCGGGAAGGAGAAAAAGCAGGATGATGCCAAGGGGACACCCCTCGCCGAGGAGAAGGGACCCAGAAACGGAATATCATACCTGCAGGCATTTATCGTCGGTATTGGCCAGTCCCTGGCCGTGGCTCCCGGACTTTCCCGCTCGGGGACCACGATTGCAACGGGTCTGGTGAGCGGAGTCAAGCGCTCCGTCATGGCGCAGTTCTCCTTCCTCATGGTGCTCGTCCCCATTTTGGGGGAACAGCTCCTTGACATCCTGAAGGTCGCCTCGGGTAGCGAAGTTCTCGGTGGCGGAGTCGGTGTCGGGGCCCTCATACTGGGATTTGTCTCGGCATTCCTTTCGGGACTCTTTGCCTGCAAGGCGATGGTTGCGCTGGTCCGCAAGTCAAAGCTCTCCTGGTTCGCCCTGTACTGCGTCATAGTCGCAGTCCTCATTCTCATCCTCGGCTAAGCAGCTCATCCCATGGCAGAAGAAACCCCAGTGTCGGCAGTTGAGGAGGGGAGGACGCTTTGCTTCTTCGCCTCGGACGTACATCTGGGACTTGAACACCAGGACCCGGAGGGGCGGGAGAGGAGGTTCGTTTCTTTTCTTGCCTCCCTTTCCCGCAGCAGGACCCATTCCCTTTTCCTTCTCGGGGACATATGGGATTTCTGGTACGAATACAAGTACGTGGTCCCGAAGGGCTACGTAAGGGTGTTTGCGCAGATCCTGGACCTTATCGACAACGGGGTGAAAGTGTACTTCTGCCCCGGGAATCATGACGTGTGGGCGTACTCGTATTTCGAGGAGCTGGGGATGATAAAGATGCAGCAGCCTTTCACGGTGACACTCGGAGGGAAAGTCTTCTGTCTGGGACACGGGGATTCGCTGGGAAGCGCGAGCCTCAAGGACCGTTTCCTGCATTGGATGTTCCATAGCAAGGTGCTTCAGGCGCTCTTTTCCACCCTCCATCCCCGCCTTGCCTTCGCCCTGGGCTACGGCTGGTCCCATTCCAACCGCCTCTCCCACGACCATCACGGGGAATACAAGTTCGAGAAGGGAAAGGTCCCCCTGTGGAATTTCGCTCTTGAGTATGCCCGTAGCCACAAGGTCGATTATTTCATCTTCGGGCACTACCATACCTTCGTCGACGAGACCCTCCCCACGGGGGAGAGGCTCCTTGTGCTGAAGGACTGGATGAAGGGGGAGAGCTATTTTTTCTTCGATTTGCGCTCAGGCAACTTGGGGATATCGGGGTCCTTGCCGAATAGCGACCAGTAGAAAGCGGGGAAATCCCCGCTTTCCCATTTCATGACAAGGTCTTCCATCTGTGCGTCCTCGTCATTGTACAGGGGATCGTAATGGGCGCGGAGGTCCCCGTCGAAAAGCTTCGCTACCCCTTGCCAGAACCCTGCGGCCACACTGTTCTTGTAGTCGTGGATGATCTCGTATGGCGAGAGCCCGGTCTCCCGGGCGATCATCTTTATCAGGACCTTCCCCTGTGAAATCGTCATTTTGCGCAGGACCGGCTCATACCTCTTGGCGAGGTCGTTCTGGATGGCGTTGATGTAGCGGTCCTTCTTGGCCCTGGACAGCTTGCCTGTAGAGAAGGTGCTGTCGGTTTCCCGTAGGATATCCCTGGCCTCGAGGGCGAAAGGATACACTTTGCTGAAATTGTACACCATCCTGTAGTACTTCCTCCAGTCCCTGCCTTTCTGGCGGGGAAGCCTCTCCCATACCCTGGCGGGAGGGAGAACGTCCACGAAGACCGTGTCCCCGTTCTCGACCCGCATTTCCATGAAGTTCCGGTCATTGAGGTTCTGGCAGCGGGCGGGAAGGGTGAAAATGGTGCACAGGGAAACAAGGCACGCTGCCGCCAGCAGAGAGCCTATTCCCTGCGTGGGGCTTTTCGCAGGGTACCCGGTATGTGAATGAAAAATAATCATCGCCACCATTCCCATCAATTTCCGTTCCAACCCCTCTCGACTGTCATACTTGACACTGTTCAGGCCTCTTTTCCCGCCATCTTTTTCTGGCTTTGTTCCCCTAAAACGATTAATGTCATTTAGGGCCTGTTTTCCCATGTCGAAAATGTCATTCTTGGAAATGGGGCCAGTGTGTGTAAGTTACTGAAAATTCGTTAGATGACTATGAATTTTTTGTGTCGAAAAAGTTAAAAAAATTTCGTGCTATGGTTTTGAATTCAAAAAAAATCACTATCTTTGCAATCCAAAAATCGAGGAGAAGTTCGCCCAACCAGCTGATTCTCAATGGTTTATGGATTTTGAGAATAATATTATAAAGTAATACAGCGATGTTACAGCCTAAGAAAACAAAACACAGAAGGGAACAGAAAGGTGTCATGAAGGGCAACGCCCAGAGAGGCAACCAGCTCGCCTTCGGATCGTTCGGTCTCAAGACCCTCGAGAACTGCTGGCTTACCGCACAGCAGATCGAGGCAGCCCGTCAGGCCATTTCCCGTCACATGAACCGTGAAGGCCAGGTGTGGATCCGCGTATTCCCTTCCAAGCCCATAACAAAGAAGCCACTTTCAACCCGTATGGGTAAGGGTAAGGGAGATCCCCAGGGATTTGTCTGCCCCATCACCCCGGGCCGCATTCTCTTCGAGGCCGAAGGCGTCTCCCTGCAGATCGCAAAGGAGTCCATGCGCCTTGCAGCATCCAAGCTTCCCATTGCGACCAAGTTCGTCGTCCGCAGGGATTATGTAGAATAATATAAGGAATAGAGATATCATGAAAATAGCAGAAGTTCGCGAGATGAACATTGCCGACCTCAAGGACAAAATAGCAGTCCTTCAGGCCCAGCTCGACACTGACAGGCTCAATCACGCAGTCTCTCCCGTGGAGGATACCTCCAAGTTCAAGAAGACCCGCAAGGACATCGCCCGCCTGATGACCGTCCTCGCCGAAAAAGAAAAAAATCAGGACTAACATTCAAGCCTTATGGAAAGAAATCTTCGTAAAGAAAGAGTCGGTGTCGTCGTCAGCAACAAGATGGACAAGACCATCGTCGTGGCAGTGAAGACCAAGGAGAAACACCCCATCTACGGCAAGTTCGTCAACAAGACGACCAAGTTCGTCGCCCAGGACGAAAAGAACGAGTGCGATGAGGGCGATACAGTCCGCATCATGGAGACCCGCCCCCTCAGCAAGACCAAGAGGTGGAGATTAGTAGAAATTGTAGAAAAAGTTAAATAGCGATGATACAGCAGGAAACACGTTTACAGGTTGCTGACAACTCTGGTGCAAAGGAAGTCCTCTGCATCCGTGTCCTCGGCGGTACCAACCGTCGTTATGCATCCGTAGGAGACAAGATTGTCGTGGCGGTGAAGAGCGCAATGCCCGGCGGTGACGCCAAGAAGGGCTCCGTAACCAAGGCAGTCGTAGTTCGCACCAAGAAGGAGGTCCGCAGGGCCGACGGTTCTTACATCCGTTTCGACGACAATGCATGCGTCCTTCTAAAGAATGACGGTGAACTCCGTGGAACCCGTATCTTCGGTCCCGTCGCCAGGGAGCTCAGGGAGAATTACATGAAAATAGTTTCCCTCGCACCCGAGGTCCTCTAAAACCAGAAAAGATCATGAAGAAGTTTCATATTAAGAAAGGCGACACAGTGATTGTCAACGCCGGCAATGACAAGGGTACCGTCGGTAAGGTCCTCCAGGTCCTCAGGGATGAAGACCGCGTCGTCGTAGAAGGTGTCAACGTCGTCACCAAGCATTCAAAACCCACGGCCAAGAACCCTCAGGGCGGAATCCTGAAGCAGGAGGCCCCCATCCACATCTCCAATGTCCAGCTCGTGGACCCCAAGACTGGGAAAGCTACCCGCGTAGGATACAAGATGGACGGAGACAAGAAGGTTCGTTACTCTAAACAATCAGGACAGGAGATCTAATTATGGCAAAGAAGAAAAATGCACCCGCAGAGGTTCAGGCCCTGCCCAAGGGATATGTACCTACCCTCAAGAAGGAGTATCGCGAGAGGATAGTTCCCGCCCTCGTAAAGCAGTTCTCCTATACGACCGTGATGCAGGCCCCGAAGCTTGTGAAGATCACCATCAACGAAGGTGTCGGTGACGCCACCCAGGACAAGAAGCTCGTCGAGGAGGCCGCTGAGGAACTCTCCCTCATCGTGGGACAGAAGGCTGTCATCACAGCTTCCAAGAAGGACGTCTCCAACTTCAAGCTCCGTAAGAAGATGCCCATCGGGACCAAGGTTACACTTCGTGACGTAAAGATGTACGAGTTCCTCGAGAGGCTCATCAGGGTTTCCCTGCCCCGTATCCGCGACTTCAACGGTATTTCCGAGAAGATGGACGGCCAGGGCAACTACACCCTCGGACTCAAGGAGCAGATCATCTTCCCTGAGATCGACATGGACAAGAACCCCAAGATCCACGGAATGGAGATCACCTTCGTGACCACCGCCAAGACCGACGAAGAGGCTCACGCCCTTCTCAAGGAGTTCGGTCTTCCTTTCAAGAAGCAGAACAAGTAATACTTAGCAAGCTTTATAATAACCTAAAAGACAGTAGAATGGCAAAGGAATCAATGAAAGCCCGTGAAGTTAAGAGGGCAAAGATGGTTGCAAAGTATGCCGAGAAGAGAAAGGCTCTGAAAGAGGCCGGCGACTGGGCCGCTCTCGACAAGCTCCCCAAGAACTCTTCAAGGGTACGCCTTCACAACCGCTGCTCCCTCACCGGACGTCCCAAGGGATATATGCGTGCCTTCGGGCTCAGCCGTATCCAGTTCCGCGAGATGGCTTCCAACGGTCTCATCCCCGGTGTTAAGAAAGCTAGCTGGTAGTCTGACCCAAGTTAATCCTTCAGCCCTCTGTGAAGGGGGTCGAAGGATACTTCATATAGTAACAATTTTATAAACAATCGGATATCGGGCATCCGGATACCGACACACCCGGACGCCGGTCCTTAAAAAGACAAAAAAAATGACTGATCCAATTGCAGATTATCTCACCAGGATCCGCAACGGTTACCGTGCAGGGAAGAAGGTCGTTGAGGTCCCCACTTCAAAGATGAAAGTGGCCCTCACCAAGATCCTCTTCGAGAAGGGATACATCCTCAGCTACAAGTTTGTCGAGGGTACTCCCGCAGGAACAATCAAAATCGCCCTCAAGTACCATCCCGTGACCAAGGCTCCCGCCATCAAGGGAATCGACAGGGTCTCCAAGCCCGGTCTGAGGAAGTACACTGACGTAGCGAGCATGCCCCGCGTCCTCAATGGACTCGGCGTGGCAATCCTCACCACATCCAAGGGCGTCATCACTGACAAGGAGGCAAAGGAACTCAACGTCGGAGGTGAGGTTATTTGTTACGTTTATTAATTATTTAAAGTACACACCAATGTCAAGAATCGGTAAATTGCCTGTAAGCCTTCCGTCCGGAGTCAGCATCAAGGTTGAAGACGGCAACGTCGTTAAGGTTAAAGGCCCTCTTGGTGAGCTGTCCCAGAAAGTGGACCCCGATATCGAGGTCACCGTTGAGGGAAATGAAGTTAAATTTGCCCGCCCCACTGACCAGCCGCGTCATCGTTCCATGCATGGACTTTACCGCGCGTTGATACACAATATGGTCGTCGGTGTCTCCCAGGGTTTCGAGAAGAGGCAGGAGCTCGTAGGTGTAGGTTACAGGGTTGACGTCAAAGGTCAGCTCATCACCCTCGCCCTCGGTTACTCCCATGACATCCAGCTTCTCCTTCCCGATGAGGTCAAGGCCGAGGCCGCCCAGGTCAAGAAAGGTGAGAACCCTGTTCTCATCCTGCGCAGCCACGACAAGCAGCTCCTCGGTCAGGTAGCAGCCAAGATCCGTTCACTGCGCAAGCCTGAACCTTACAAGGGCAAGGGTATCAAGTTCGTCGGCGAGACCCTGCGTCGCAAGGCCGGCAAGAGTGCATCTGCAAAGTAAAATAGGAGGACTAAGTTATGGCATTGACAAAAATTGAAAGAAGAAAGAGGATACACTACCGTATCCGCAAGCATGTCAACGGAACAGCCCAGAGACCCCGTCTTGTAGTCTTCCGTTCAAACAAGCAGATCTACGCACAGGTCATAGATGACGAGAAGGGCTGCACCCTCGCGGCAGCAGCTTCCAACGATAAGGTCCTCGCAGCACAGTGCAAGGGACTCAGTGGCAAGGATGCAGCAGCTGTTGTCGGAAAGGCAATGGCCGAAAGGGCCATCGCGGCCGGAATCAGCGAGGTGTCCTTCGACCGTGGAGGCTATCTCTACCATGGCAGAGTTAAAAGTTTGGCAGACGCTGCCCGTGAAGGCGGCCTTAAATTCTAATTCGGTATGGCAAACGCAAATGTAAACAGAATCAAGACATCTGATCTTGAACTCAAGGACAGGCTGGTAGCCATCAACAGGGTTACCAAGGTTACCAAGGGAGGTCGCCACTTCCGTTTCGCAGCTATCGTAGTCGTCGGTGACGAGAACGGTATCGTAGGATACGGACTGGGCAAGGCCAATGAGGTCACCGTCGCCATACAGAAGGGTATCGAGGATGCCAAGAAGAATCTTGTGAAGGTTCCCGTCATCAACAAGACCATCCCTCACGAGCAGACCGCCCGCTTCGGTGGAGCTGAGGTGTTCATGAAGCCCGCTGCTCCCGGTACCGGTGTGAAGGCTGGTGGCGCTATGCGTGCCGTCTTCGAGAGCGTAGGTATCCAGAACGTGCTCGCAAAGAGCAAGGGCTCTTCCAACCCTCACAACCTCGTTAAGGCAACAGTGGCCGCCCTCACCGAAATGAGGGATGCCTACACAGTGGCCGGACTCCGTGGCGTTCCCATGGGCAAGGTCTTTAAAGGATAGGAGGAAACTATTATGGCAAAATACAGAATAACCCAGGTGATCAGCAAGAATGGTGCTTCGAAGCGTCAGATCGCAAATCTGAAGTCCCTCGGAATCCACAGGCTGCATCAGACAGTTGAGGTTGAGAAGACCCCTGTTTCCACAGGTATGCTCGAGAAGGTCCGTCACCTCGTTGTTTTTGAAGAAATCTAAAAAGAAGGAGGAATCAAGATGAATCTAAATAATCTCAAACCTGCCAAAGGTTCGACCAAGAAATCCAAGAGGATCGGTCGTGGTGAAGGATCCGGACGTGGCGGTACATCCACACGCGGTATGAACGGCGCCAAGCAGCGTTCCGGTTACGAGCACAAGATCGGCTTCGAGGGTGGCCAGATGCCTATCCAGAGAAGGGTCCCCAAGTTCGGTTTCAAGAACCCCACCAGGGTCGAGTTCCGTCCCGTGAACCTTTCCCAGCTCCAGGCTCTCTCCGAGAAGCTCGGCACCAGTGTCATCACCCTTGATACAATGGTTGACGCCGGTCTCGCTTCAGTAAACGAACTCGTCAAAGTCCTGGGCAACGGTGAACTCACCGCTAAGCTCGAAATATCCGCTGATGCTTTCTCCAAGACGGCCATCCAGAAAATAGAGGCCGCCGGTGGCACTGCAACAATAGTTGAGGAGTAGTTCTATGAAGAAGTTTATCGAGACAATTCAGAACATCTGGAAGATTGAGGAACTCAGGAAGAGGATCGTCTACACCCTTCTTCTGGTCCTTGTCTACCGTGTGGGATGTTTCATCGTGCTCCCGGGCATCGATGCGACTCTCCTGGCCTCTCTCCAGAGCAGCACGTCAGAAGGCCTCGTCGGCCTGCTGAACATGTTCTCCGGCGGAGCTTTCGGTAACGCTTCTATTTTCGCCCTCGGTGTGATGCCTTACATTTCCGCATCCATCGTCGTTCAGCTCCTCGGAATGTTTGTTCCGTATTTCAGGAAACTCCAGATGGAGGGTGAGCACGGAAGGAAGAAGATCAACCAGATCACCCGCTACCTCACCGTGGCAATCCTCGCCATCCAGGGACCCGCTTACATGGCACAGGTCCACAACCAGATTCCCGGCGCCGCTTTCGTCGCCGTCAATCAGCTTGGCTGGAGCAACTTCATGTTCAATATAGTCTGTACCCTCATCCTCATGGGAGGATCCATGTTCGTGATGTGGCTCGGTGAAAGGATTACCGACCGTGGTATCGGCAACGGTGTTTCCCTGATCATCATGATCGGTATCGTGGCAAGGCTTCCTTATGCCCTTGCAGCCGAGATCGGTGAGAAGTTCACCACCACCAACGGCGGACCCCTTCTCCTGATTGTCGAGCTCGTTGCCCTGTTCTTTGTGTTCGTGGCAGCCATCGCCCTCGTCCAGGCCGTGAGGAGAGTTCCCGTCCAGTACGCCCGCAGGGTCGTCGGAAACAAGCAGTACGGCGGAGTCCGCCAGTACATCCCCTTGAAGATCAATGCGGCAGGCGTTATGCCTATCATCTTCGCCCAGGCCCTGATGATGCTCCCGCTGCTCTTCGGTCGCTGGGATGCCACCCGTGGTCTCGCTGCCACCCTCGGCAACTACACTGGATTCTGGTACAACTTCATTTTCGGTGTCCTCGTCATTATCTTCACTTACTTCTATACAGCCGTTACGGTCAACCCGACCATGATGGCGGAGGACATGAAGAAGAATGGAGGTTTCATCCCCGGTGTGAAGCCCGGAAAGAAGACCGTCGAGTTCCTTGACAACATCATGTCCAGGGTCACCCTCCCCGGTTCCATATTCCTGGCTATCATAGCTATTCTGCCCGCTATCGCGATCATTCTGGGTGTCAACAACCAGTTCGCAAGCTTCTATGGAGGTACCTCCCTCCTGATTCTTGTGGGTGTTATCCTAGATACACTCCAGCAGATTGAGAGCTACCTGCTCATGCGTCACTATGACGGTCTGATGAAGACCGGAAGGCTGACGGGAAGAAGCGGCATGTAAGATTTTTTCTGATAATTCAAGGCGTGATGGTAAGAACCAGGACCGAAGAAGAAATAGAGCTGCTGCGGCTCAACGGCGACCTCGTTTCGAGAACGCTCGCCGAAGTCGGCAGGCATGTCGCCCCCGGTGTGACGACCAAGGAATTGGACAGGGTGGCAGCCGACTACATAAGGGCAAACGGAGCAGTGCCTAACTTCTTGGGTTATGATGGTTACCCGCACTCCATCTGTACTTCGGTAAACGATGTCGTGGTCCATGGTTTTCCCTCGGACTACGCACTCAAGGAAGGGGACATTGTCTCCGTAGACCTTGGGACGCTGCTGAAAGGATACAACGGTGATTCGGCGTACACCTTCCCTGTCGGGGAGGTGGACTCCGAGACCCGCAGACTCCTTGATGTCACCAAGGAATGCCTGTACCGAGGCATCAGCATGGCTGTCGTGGGAAACAGGGTCGGGGATATCGGACACGCCGTACAGGAGTTGGCTGAAGCCAATGGTTTCGGAGTGGTGCGTGAACTGGAAGGTCACGGTATCGGAAGGGACATGCACGAGGACCCCGGGGTTCCCAACTACGGGAAGGCCGGACATGGACTCAAACTCAAGGCCGGGCTTTGCATATGCATCGAACCTATGATAACGGCAGGTAGCCGTGGCGTATATGTGGCACGAAATGGTTGGGCTGTCCACACGTCGGATCACAGGAAAGCTGCACATTACGAGCTGACTGTTGTAGTGCGCCAAGGTAAAGCCGAACAGCTTTCAACCTTTGATTATATCGAGAAGGACAATAGTATTAACAAGTAAAACCAAACAGTGACGATTCATGTCTAAACAAATGGCAATTGAACAGGACGGGGTCATCGTAGAGACTCTGCCTAACGCAATGTTCAAGGTGGAGTTGCAGAACGGCCACGTCATCCTTGCCCACATATCCGGCAAGATGAGGCAGAACTTCATCCACATACTGCTCGGTGACAGGGTAAAGGTAGAGATGTCACCGTATGATTTAACTAAAGGTAGGATTTCCTTCAGATACAAATAAAAACACTTTTTCACCATGAAAGTAAAGGCATCCATCAAGAAGCGCAGCGAGGATTGCAAGATTGTCCGCCGCAAGGGACATCTGTATGTGATCTGCAAGAAGAACCCCAAGTTCAAAATGCGCCAGGGATAGTGGCTAAGTTGGGCCCGGCCCCCGGGTCCGGACCGTCAAACACGTAACAACAAAAAATCACGATTATAGAATATGGCAAGAATAGCCGGTGTTGATTTACCCAACAACAAAAGGGGAGAGATAGGCCTCACCTACATCTACGGAATCGGCCGCTCATCTGCCCGTAGGATACTTGACAAGTGCGGTATCGACTATGACAAGAAGGTAAATGAGTGGGACGATACCGAGATCGCCAAGATCCGCTCCGAGATCAATGAGGAGTACAAGATCGAGGGCGAGCTCCGCTCATCTGTCCAGATGAACATCAAGCGACTGATGGATATCGGTTGCTACAGGGGAATCCGTCATCGTATCGGTCTTCCCGTCAGAGGACAGAGCACCAAGAACAATGCCCGTACACGCAAGGGCAAGAAGAAGACTGTCGCCAACAAGAAGAAGGCAACCAAATAATAATTGATTATGGCAAAGAAGACAACTACAACCAAGAAGAGAGTCGTCAAGGTTGAGGCGGTCGGTCAGGCTCATGTCTCGTCCACCTTCAACAACGTCATCGTTTCTCTTACCAACAATCTTGGCCAGGTCATCAGCTGGTCTTCAGCTGGAAAGTGCGGCTTCAGGGGTTCCAAGAAGAACACTCCGTATGCTGCCCAGATGGCTGCCGAGGACGCCTCAAAGACCGCATTCGACGCTGGTCTGCGCAAGGTGAAGGTCTATGTGAAGGGCCCCGGTTCAGGACGTGAGTCCGCTATCAGGACCATCAACAATGCAGGCATCGAGGTTACCGAGATTATCGACGTCACCCCCATGCCCCACAACGGCTGCCGTCCCAAGGGCCGTCGTAAAGTCTAATTTTTAATGTAGTACAGTTATGGCAAGATATACAGGACCTACCACCAAGATCGCCCGCAAGTTCGGTGAGGCTATCTATGGACCGGACAAGTACTTCGAGAAGCGTGACTATGCACCCGGACAGCACGGACCCGCCCACAAGAGGGGCAAGAAGTCCACTGAGTACGGTGCTCAGCTCAAGGAGAAGCAGAAGGTGAAATACATGTACGGTGTGCTCGAGCGTCAGTTCCGCAACACCTACGAGAAGGCTTCCCGCATGGCCGGACAGAAGGGTGAGAACCTCATCTTCCTGCTCGAGAGCCGCCTCGACAACCTGGTTTACCGCCTCGGCATCGCCCCCACCAGGGCAGCCGCCCGTCAGCTCGTCCTCCACAAGCACATTACCCTCAACGGCTCTGTCTGCAACATCCCCTCCGCCAATGTAAAGCCCGGTGATGTCATCGCAGTCAGGGAGAGATCCAAGAGCCTCGAGGTCATCCAGGCTTCCGTAGCCTCCGCCAAGCGTTACGCATGGCTCGAGTTCGATGCCAAGAACCTCACGGGCAAGTACCTGAACGTACCTACCAGGGAGGAAATCCCCGAGACCATCAACGAGCAGCTGATCGTCGACCTCTACTCCAAGTAATAAATCAACACCTTAACAAAGAAGTTTATGGCAATCTTATCTTTTCAGAAACCGGATAAGGTGAAAATGCAGGAAGGCAGCTCCGATACCTTCGCCCGTTTCAGCCTCGAGCCCCTCGAGCCCGGATACGGAACGACTATCGGCAATGCCCTCAGGCGCACCCTATTGTCCTCACTGGAAGGTTTTGCTATCAGCGCTATCCGTGTCGCCGGGGTCCAGCAGGAGTTCCAGACGATAACCGGAGTTATCGAGGGTATGCAAGACATCATTCTGAACCTCAAGCAGGTACGCTTAAAGAGGATGGTCGAAGGCGTTGACACCGAGACCGCCGACATCGTCATCGAGGGCAAGGGAGAGTTCACCGCCGATGATATTAATAAGGGATTGTCTTCTTTCATGGTGTTGAATAAAGAACTGCACATCTGTTCCCTCGACCCCTCCGTTAGGCTGGAGATGCAGCTGACAATCACTCACGGACGCGGTTTCGTGCCCGCTGAGGAAACCAGGGACAGCGAGGATATGACCATCGACACAATTCCCATTGACGCCATCTATACTCCTATACGCAAGGTCAACTGGAGTGTTGAGCCTTTCCGCGTAGAGCAGAGGACCGACTATGAGCAGCTTATCATAGAGGTCGAGACCGACGGGTCCATAACCCCGAGCGCCGCCCTCCAGGAAGCTGCCAACATCCTTCTGTACCACCTTCGCCTCTTCACCGAGGATGACAAGATGGTCAGGGAGGAGAGCGTTGAGGAAGAGTCCAAGGTTCTCGATGAGGACAGCCTCAAGATCCGTCACCTTCTCCTTACCAAGCTTTCGGAGATGGGCCTGTCGGTGAGGGCATACAACTGCCTCAAGGCCGCCGACATCGACACCTTCGCAGACCTGGTGTCCTATTCAAGGCAGGAGCTGATGAAGTTCCGCAACTTCGGAAGGAAGTCCCTCAATGAGATAGACCTGCTTGTCGAGAAGATGAATCTCACATTCGGGATGGATGTAAGACAGTATAATATAGAACCAAAGAAAAAGACGAATATTTAGCAATGAGACACAATAAAGCAGTAAACCATCTTGGTCGCAAGAGCGGACACCGCAAGGCTATGCTCGCCAACATGGCATCCTCTCTGATCATGCACAAGAGGATCACCACCACTGTCGCCAAGGCAAAGGCACTCAAGGTTTACGTTGAGCCTCTCGTGACAAAGTCAAAGGATGACTCCACCCATTCCCGTCGTGTAGTGTTCAGCTACCTCAAGGACAAGGAGGCAACCAAGGAGCTGTTCGCAGTAATTGCTCCCAAGGTCGCAGACCGTCCGGGCGGATACCTCAGGATCCTCCACACCGGTTTCCGTATCGGTGACGCAGCCGAGACAGCTCTCGTAGAGTTCGTTGACTTCGGAGTCGACACTCAGGAGGCAGCTCCCAAGAAGACAGAGACCAGGCGTGCTACCCGCCGTTCCAGGGCAAGACGCCAGGAAGCAGCTGCAGAGTAGCTTTCAGAACTTATCCCGAAAGGGTTCAAGCCATCTTCCTTCACGAGGCTGGAGGGAGATGGTTTTTCTTTTTCTCTCATTTTATAAAACGTTTAAAAAAAGTTTTTCTATATTTGTTTACCCGAATCAATGCCAATTATTCTAAAACTCTATAAATCAGCAGTATGAATCTATTATTCGTATTCGTTCCGGTCGCAGCTCTGCTCGCCCTGACGTTTTCTTTCATTTTCTACAGGCAGATGAAAAAGGAGGACGAGGGAACACCGACCATGCGCGAGATTGCACAGTATGTGCGGGAGGGAGCGATGGCTTACCTCAAGCAGCAGTACAAGGTCGTGATTATCGTATTCATCGTACTGGCGGCATTTTTCGCCGTGCTGGCCTACGGGTTCGGGATCCAGAACAAGTGGGTTCCGTTCGCATTCCTCACCGGAGGTTTCTTCTCGGGTCTGGCAGGCTATATCGGCATGAGGACAGCCACCTATGCTTCCGCCAGGACAGCCAGTGCGGTGAGCCGCTCCCTGAATTCGGGACTGAAGGTCGCATTCCGCAGCGGTGCGGTCATGGGCCTTACCGTAGTGGGACTTGGCCTTCTGGACATATCCCTGTGGTACTGGATCCTCCAGTCCGTGTACGACCCTTCCTCTTCGCAGAACCTCGTTGTCATCACCACCACGATGCTCACTTTCGGAATGGGCGCTTCCACCCAGGCGCTGTTCGCCAGGGTCGGTGGAGGCATATATACCAAGGCCGCCGACGTAGGTGCCGACATAGTCGGAAAGGTGGAGCAGGACATCCCCGAGGATGACCCCAGGAATCCTGCCACCATAGCGGACAATGTGGGTGATAACGTGGGGGATGTGGCCGGAATGGGTGCAGACCTGTATGAGTCATACTGCGGATCCATCCTGGCTACGATGGCAATCGGGGCCTCCGCATTCTTCGGGGACACCGACATGCAGGTGAAGGCCATATTCGCCCCCATGATGATTGCGGCGATGGGAGTGCTCCTTTCCATCATCGGTATCTTCGCTGTGAAGACCAAGGACGGAGCCGGCCTCAAGCAGCTGCTCTCTTCGCTGAGCGTCGGAACCAACCTCAGCGCCGCCCTCATAGGCCTGCTCACCTTCGGTGTATTCTACCTCATGGGCTTCCCCAACTGGTGGATGCTCTCGCTGTCCGTTCTCAGCGGACTTCTCGCGGGTGTTGTCATAGGCAAGGCCACGGAGTATTACACTTCCCACTCATACAAACCCACCCGTCACCTCGCGGAGAGTTCCAAGACAGGACCCGCTACCGTCATCATCGAGGGTGTCGGTCTGGGAATGGTTTCCACTGCGATACCTGTTCTCACAATAGCCATAGCAATCATCCTTTCATACAGTTTCGCTACAGGGTTCTCCTTCTCTCCTTCTCTTCTGAGCCAAGGACTCTACGGAATATCCATAGCGGCAGTCGGAATGCTCTCAACCCTCGGGATCACCCTGGCAACCGATGCCTACGGTCCCATCGCGGACAATGCCGGAGGCAATGCCCAGATGAGTGAGCTCGATCCCCTGGTGAGGGAGAGGACCGATGTGCTGGATGCCCTGGGAAACACCACTGCGGCTACCGGAAAGGGCTTCGCAATAGGTTCGGCAGCCCTTACCGCACTGGCGCTGCTCGCATCCTACATCGAGGAAATCAAGATCGGCTTCAGCCAGCTTGCCCAGAAGGGCGGTGAACTCGCAGCCACATACTCGGACCTTGCAACAGCAAGCATCCCCAAGATAGTGGAGCACTACAATATCACGCTGATGAACCCCGTGGTCCTCACCGGTGTTTTCATCGGGGCAATGATGGCATTCCTCTTCTGCGGACTTACCATGAATGCTGTGGGAAGGGCAGCCGAGAAGATGGTTATCGAAGTGAGGCGTCAGTTCAGGGAGATATCCGGTATCCTGGAAGGAAAGCAGAGGCCCGACTACACTTCCTGCGTAAGGATATCCACGAGGGCCGCCCAGCATGAGATGATACTGCCCGCTTGCCTGGCAATTGTCATCCCCGTGGCTACAGCTCTCATCCTCGGTCCTGCAGGAGTCCTCGGTCTTCTCGCCGGAGGCCTCGGAGCGGGGTTCGTCCTGGCAATCTTCCTGGCCAACTCGGGCGGTGCCTGGGACAATGCGAAGAAGTATGTTGAGGAAGGCAATCTCGGCGGAAAGGGTTCCGCTTCCCACAAGGCCACCATCGTCGGTGACACGGTGGGCGACCCCTTCAAGGATACGAGCGGACCATCGCTCAATATCCTGATCAAACTGATGAGCATGGTGTCCATAGTGATGGCGGGGCTCACGGTGATGATTCATCCTTAAAATAACAGGGCGAAGTGCAAAAAATGACAGCTGAAAGGTCAGAAAAGCACTCCGCCTTCTTTTTTGTTCTTTGATATGGCCGAAAAAATTAGTTAATTTGCAAAATACGCAGCCATGGGCTGCAAAAGACACTTTAACTATAGAACGTACGAGTATGAAGAGAGTCACTATCCGGGATGTTGCCAAAGAGGCAGGTGTATCAGTTACTCTTGTCTCTTTCGTCATGAACGCTAAGCGTGACCCCGACGGCAACCTTGACTGCCCTGTCAATCCTGAGACCGCCAAGAGGGTCCTTCAGGTCGCCCAGAGACTTGGTTACCGGAGGAATTTTGCCGCAGCCTCACTGCGCAGTGGCCGTTCCAATACAATTGCGGTCATACCCAATGACATCTCAAACAAGTTTTTCGCAGGAATCTCCCGTTGCATAGAGGACAAGGCTCACCAGCTGGGCTATACTGTCTTCTTCGCAAGCTCCGACGAGAATGCGCAGAAACTCGAGGACGTCCTCGGGGCGGTGATGGCCCACAATGTGGACGGGCTCATCGTCGCACCCTGTGCAGGTGGTGATGCCGCGATAAACAAGCTTGTCGATGCCAAGGTTCCCATCGTCCTCCTCGACAGGGACTCCGACCAGATACAGAATGTGGGCAAGGTCCTCCTGGATGACGTGGAGGCCGGTTGCATGGCGACCGAGCTTCTGGTAAACAAGGGCTACACCAACATCGAGATGATATCCTACACCCTTGGAATCTCCTCCCTGTCCGAGAGGGAAAGCGGGTACAGGAACGCCATGACAAAGCACGGCCTCGTCGACAACATAAGAATCCATTACACGACCTACGGCGATGCAGCCTCCGACGTGGAGAAGTTCATAAAGAACTCCATTGACCGTGGCGTGGATGCCTTCTTCCTCCCGACGTACTCCCTTTCAGCCCTGGCCCTGTCCGCCATGAAGAAACTGGGTCTGAAGACCCCTGACGACCTGGCAATAGTGGGATTCGATGAGAGCGACATCTACTCCCTGTACGAGACCACCGTCACCCACATTGTGCAGCCTCTTAAGGAACTCGGTGAGAAGAGCGTCGAACTGCTCACGTCCATGATAGCGGGCAATCCCTCGGAGGTCATCATCCTCAAGCCCACCCTCTGTCTGGGCGGAAGCACGGAGAGGAACAAGAAATCCCTATAGTATATGAATCTGGCAGTGCGGAACACCCCACTGCCATTTTTCCATAGGAATCCAATACAATCCTATCATAAACCAACACACACAATGAAACTAGACGATAGAAGGGAAAGCTCCAATGTAGATGACCGCAGGGGCGGCCGTGGCGGAGCTGCAGTAGGAGTCGGTGGCATAGGTGCCCTTCTCATAGCCGGACTCATTTATCTTCTGACCGGTCAGGTGGTGGACCCCGGTTCGCTTATGATTGACGACGGCACCGCTACGACTACCGAAGTGCAGTTCACACAGGAGGAACAGGAACTGGCATCCTTCGCAAAGAAGATCCTTGCCGGCACCGAGGACGTGTGGACCGCCTACTTCTCCAAGAATGGCTACGGACAGTACCAGAGCCCTACGATGGTCCTGTACACCGGGACCACATCTTCCGGCTGCGGGACGGGAAGCGCCTCGATGGGACCTTTCTACTGCTCCGCTGACCAGTGCCTGTACATAGACCTCTCGTTCTTCACTTCCATGAAATCGCAGCTCGGTGCAGACGGTGACTTCGCTTACGCCTATGTCATAGCCCACGAGGTGGGACACCACGTGGAGAACCTCCTCGGCATCCTAGGCCAGGCCCACAAGCAGATGTCCCAGCAGTCCAAGGAGAAGGCCAACCAGACTTCGGTGAGAATCGAGCTGTTCGCCGACTTCCTCGCCGGTGTATGGGCCAACCATGACAACGCCATGTTCGGCTCCCTGGAGCCCGGAGATGTGGAGGAGGCAATACGCTGCGCATCAGTGATAGGGGATGACTACCTCCAGAAGAAGGCCCAGGGCTATGCAGTCGAGGAGTCCTTCACCCACGGTACGGCCAAGCAGAGGATGAACTGGCTCAACCTCGGACTCAAAACAGGCAAGATAGAGTCAGCTTATCCGGATATTTTCCAGAGGCAGTACAGCAAGCTCTAGGATGGCAGTCCTTTCATCCATAGATACCCTCTCCCCGTCTGGGGAACAATGAATTCAGACCCGTTTTCTTAAGTGTCCTCCCGCACAGCGGCAGGGTGACATCCGGAAGGCGGGCCCGGTGCTTTATCGGGGTACTTATGTGAGTGAAAACGATTTATTTAAAAAAATATTTTGAACATAAACCCGCTGTGCATTATTTTTGTTCGTGTTCTTGCAGAAGCTGGAACACAGTGGCAAACACTTAACGAAATCATATAATCTTTACGGATTCACGAAAAGCCATGAAGCATTTTACACTGCCCAAAGACGGAGGTCTGCTGGAAACCAACCTCCCCGGGAACATTCTCCATTCGTACGAGAACATCGTGACGGAGATCTATCCTGACTCCACCGATGCTTCCGACAAGATTGCGGACATAATCATCAAGTCCGTCAACGATTTTACCGCGACCAATCCCGGTCGCAAGTTCAAGCTCGGCCTGACGACCGGCGCCTCTCCCGTATCCCTGTACAAGTGGCTGACGCGCCGCTACAACGAGGGAAAAATCTCCTTCAAGAACATCGAGGTTTTCTCCATCGACGAGTTCTATCCCATCGTGAACCTCTCCGAGGGCCGCAACCGTCGTCTCTTCCAGGAACTCCTGGACCTGGTGGACATCCCGAAGGAGAACATCCACATCCCCCTCTCCACCGATAAGGAGGATAAGGTCACGCAGTTCTGTTCAGACTTCGAGAAGATATCCAGGGGACTGGACCTTCTTGTAATCGGAGTCGGAGAGCACGGGGAGATAGGTTTCAATGAGGCGGGAGCCTCCGAAAAGAGCCGCACCCGCACCGTTCGCTTCTCATACCAGAGCCGCAAGCGTCAAGCCAACAACAATTTCAACGGCAACATTAAGCACACCCCCGAGACCGCCATCACAATCGGTGTCGACACCATGATGAGCGCCAAGCGCATCATCCTCATGGCATGGGGCGAGGAGAAAGCCGAGGCCGTGAAGGCAATAGTGGAGGATGGTATCACTCCCGCCTACCCCGCTTCCTTCCTCCAGAAGCATGACAATATCACCCTCTTCGCCGATGAGACTGCATCCTCGCTTCTCACCCGCATCGTATCCCCCTGGCTCGTGGGACCCTGCATCTGGACTCCCAAGTTTGTCAGGAAGGCCGTCATCTGGCTCTGCCAGACCGTCCACAAGCCCATCCTGAAGCTCACCCAGAAGGATTATCTCGAGAACTCGCTCGGAGAACTGCTCGAGACCCGGACTTTCGACAAGATCAACATTGACGTATTCAACGACCTCCAGCACACCATCACCGGCTGGCCCGGAGGAAAACCCGGTTCAAGGGAGGAGTACCGTCCCGTCAAGGCCAGCCCCTATCCCAAGACGGTTCTCATTTTCTCGCCTCACCCCGATGACGATGTGATATCGATGGGCGGAACGTTCATCCGGCTGGTGGAGCAGGGACACAATGTCCATGTGGCCTACCAGACTTCCGGTGATCTGGCTGTCCATGACGACGTAGTGCTCCAGCACATGGATGCTGCCATGGAACTTGGATTCGGGGACCGTTTCGACGAGGTGAAGGCCCTCATCGAGAGCAAGAGGCCCGGTATGCCCGAACCTAAGGAACTGCTCAAACTCAAGGGAGCCATCCGACGTTCCGAGGCCAAGTCCGCCGACCGTTCATTCGGACTGGACGACAAGAGGAATGTCCACTTCCTGAACCTTCCTTTCTATGAGTCCGGCGGTGTTGCCAAACTCCCCAGGACCCAGGCTGACCTGGATATCATCAAGGCTCTCCTCAGGCAGCTGAAACCCGATCAGATCTACATGGCAGGAGACCTTGCCGACCCTCACGGAACCCACCGTGTCTGTACCGAGGCCGCCCTCGAGAGCATAGAGCAGCTGAAAGAGGAAGGCGAGATGTGGCTCGAGAAAACGAACATCTGGCTCTACAGGGGAGCATGGATGGAGTGGGAACTCGGCAGGGTGGACATGGCTGTCCCGCTGTCCCCGGACGAGCTCATCAAGAAGCGTCACGCCATCTTCCGTCACCTAAGCCAGAAAGATATCGTCCCGTTCCCGGGAGATGACCCCAGGGAGTTCTGGCAGAGGGCCGAGGAAAGGACCCAGAACACCGCACGCCTGTACGATGAACTCGGAATGGCCGAGTACCAGGCGATGGAAGTGTTCCTGAGGCTGTGCTAACGAACAATTCTTACTTAACAAATTAATCTTCAGAATCATGAAAGTCGTCATCAGAGACAACAGCGCTAAGGGCTCCCTCTGGGCCGCCCACTACATTGCCAGACGCATTAACGAGAAGGCTGCCATTACCGACAAGCCTTTCGTCCTGGGCCTGTGCACCGGTTCCACCCCCATCGAGACTTACGCTGAACTTATCCGCATGGTACGTGACGGTGAGGTCTCCTTCAAGAACGTGATCTCCTTCAACATGGACGAGTACGTA
Source organism: uncultured Bacteroidales bacterium (assembly GCA_905235445.1). Taxonomy (GTDB): domain Bacteria; phylum Bacteroidota; class Bacteroidia; order Bacteroidales; family UBA932; genus Cryptobacteroides. The sequence goes on along the minus strand of CAJOLJ010000012.1, from coordinate 15,827 downwards.
GGGCTTCCCGAGTCCCATCCCGAGAGCTATCATTCATTCATGCACAGATACCTTTTCGACCATATCGACGAACCTGCCGAGAATATCCACATCCTCAATGGCAACGCTCCCGACCCCGTGGCGGAGTGCAAGGCTTACGAGGAGGCAATCGTGAAGGCCGGTGGCTTCGACCTGTTCCTGGGCGGAGTGGGCGAGGATGGTCACATCGCTTTCAATGAGCCCTTCTCCTCACTGCAGTCCCGCACCAGGGTCGTTACCCTCACCCAGGACACCAGGGAAGTCAACTCCCGTTTCTTCGACAACGACATCAACCAGGTTCCCCGCCAGGCCCTCACCGTGGGCGTGGCCACGGTACTGAGCAGCAAGGAAGTCGTCATCCTCGCATTCGGCAGCAAGAAGGCACGTGCCCTCAAGGATGCCATCGAGGGACCGATGTCCCACTACTGCACCCTCTCGGGACTTCAGAACCATCCCGCCGGGACCATCGTCTGCGACGAGCTTTCCGTGGGTGAACTGAAGGTGAACTCCTACCGCTATTTCAAGGCGGTGGAGGAGGCCGAGGGCTGCTAGACTCCCTTTTGACAGAGCGAGAGCCGACAGGAGGGTCTCCTCCCGCCGGCTCTTTGAATGATTTTACCGACACTCTCCTCCCGCATATTCCGTGACCGACCAGGAAATACTTGCCCTCTACCGCGAGGGTGACCCCCAGGGGGCATTCTCCCTGATTGTGGGCCAGTATAGCGAAAAACTGTACTGGTACCTCAGGGGTATGGGGCTCGGTCACGAGGATACAGACGACCTTCTGCAGGAGATATTCGTGAAAGTATGGAATTCACTTCCTTCGTTCAGGGGGGAGTCCAAGCTCTTCACCTGGCTGTACAGGATAGCTACGAACGAGATGCTCAATTTCCGCAGGTACAACACCGTCCGTTCATCCATCAGCAGCGCCACCTCCATCGGGGAGGAGGCCAATAGCCGTGCGGATGAGGATCCCTATTTTGACGGGGACGAGGTGCAACGGGTCCTGCTTCGGGCTATAGAAACCCTTCCCGATCGTCAAAGGGCTGTTTTCACGATGCGCTACTATGATGACATGAAGTACGAAGACATGGCACAGATACTGGACGTGTCGGTAGGAAGTCTCAAGGCATCGTATCACATCGCCTACGAGAAAGTGAAAAGGTATCTGGAGGAGAATCTCTAGGTTCCACGCCGGGGTGAAAGCCACAGACGAATAAAAAAGAAAAATTAGTTATTAGCATTAAACCTTTTAACTTTGTAGTTGTCAAAAGAACAGATGAAAGAGCATAACGACATACAAAGGACGGTGGAGGATATCCTCCGTGATGGACCGCACAAGAGACCTTATGGGGTTCCCTCGGATTATATGTCCTCCCTCAGCCGGAGACTCGAGAGCATTCCGCAGAGCGTGCCCGCTCCCCGGAGGTTCTCCATCTGGGAGCGCATCCTTCCCTATGTCTCCGTCGCTGCCGCCTTCCTCGTCATGGTCACTGTCGGCGGGACAATACTGCGCAAAACTGCCGTGAGCACCCCGTCGCAGGATGAGATTATGGAGTTCGCCTACATCGAGAGGGCAAACATCCTTTTCATGGAGGAGGAGGCAGAGGACCTGTCCTTTGAGGACATAGAGGAGTACCTCGTCTCCAGCGGGATATCCTCGGAACATTTGACATATACAGCACAGAATTATGAGCAGTAATTTAAGGTTGACCGTGGCGACTGTCCTGTCCATGATCCTTTGCACAGTGGGATCCTTCGCCCAGAACAACCATAAAGGAGGACAGGACTGGCAGGAAAAGATCCGCAGTGAGAAGATTGCTTTCCTGACCTCCGAAATGGATCTCACCCCTGCGGAGGCTGAGAAGTTCTGGCCCGAATACAATGAGGTGCAGAAGGACCGCAATGCCAAGATGGAGGAACTCTTCAAGAACTACAGGGCCTTGGTCGGTTCCTTAAAGAGCAACAAGAGCGAAAGTGAATACGATGCACTGTTGCAGGCTTACCTGAAGGCGGAGGCGGAGACCCATACTCACGAGAAGGAGTACGTGGAAAGGTTCCGCAAGATCCTCCCGGCTGAGAAGGTGGTGAAGCTGTATGTGGCGGAGGAGAAGTTCAGGCGAGATCAGATACATCGCCTTCGCAGGAACTCCCCGCAGAGGTCCTCATCCGAAGGGAAGTGACACTTGATAAAGAACCGAAAACAGATAGATTGAAAAACAGACACTTAGATGCCGGAATAATTCTTTACCGGTACTCTATTTAAAGATTGGTTATTGGGACTTCCTAGAAATAGGAAGGAGGAAAGGCTTGGAAGTGATTTCCGGGCCTTTTTTTTGAAGGGGATTTGATGTTCTATTGGGAAATTTTGCTTATTTTTGAGATATTATTCCCAAGGCACAATCCTTTATCGACTGCGTCTCTTCTATACCCGATCTCTTCCGTCACCTCAGCGGCCTTCCAGAAAATCCACAGCCCTGCCGAATTATTTATACCCAAATACTCCAAGAATAAATTCTTTTCACGCTGGACCAATCTACGGCCCTCATTTCGCCCAGAGGTAGAAGTCCCTCATGAGGTCGTTGTACTCCTGGGTGTAGGCACCCCCGCCCTGGATTGTCAGTTCCGACACTTCGATGTCTTTTTCCGGGATCGGGAGAGGGGAGAGGGTCATTTCCACGATGGCCCTGGACCAGGGCTTTCTCACGACAGTCCTTACCAGGACTTTCCTGAAGGGTGGAAGTCCCGCCATCCTGGCTTCCCTCTCAAGTGACTCGACCTCCCCATAGGGCAGGATAACGGAGAATATTCCCCCTTCCACAAGGTGGGAGCGGGAATAGTACAGGGCGCTTTTCCAGTTGAGAGTACTTGCCTGTGTCCCTTTCCCGTCGACCTCGGGAAGCACACTGTGCCTCGCCGTGGCCTTCCTGGAGTCCGGGTTTGGCAGGGCTGAGAGAAAATAGGGAGGATTGCAGAGGATGTGGGTGAAAAGCCCATCCACCCTCTCGAAAGAACAGTTCAGGGCACGTAGGTGCCCTTTCCAGGGACTGGAGAGGAAGTTCCCCGAGGCTTCTTCATATGAAAGCGGGTCGATTTCGACCCCGGTGACATCAAAGTTCTTCACTCCCTTCCCCTCCAGTCTCTGGCACATAAGAAGCGCCACAACCCCGGTCCCGGTCCCGATGTCAAGGACACTCACTTCGCCGTCGGATGTTCCAGCGACAGAGCAGCACACCCCGAGCAGGACCCCGTCGGTGTTCACCTTCAGGGCCCCTTTCTCATTTGCCACGGAAAACTTCTTGAAGCGGAATTCCCCCATCGGAAGGCATCTACTGAGTTGGTGTCACGAACTGGCCGTCTTTCATGAAAAGAGAGCGGTCGCACATCCGTGCAAGTTCAGGGTCGTGGGTCACAATGATGATGGTCTGGGAGAGTTCATCCCGAAGACGGAAGAACAGGGAATGGATCTCGGCTTTGGTGGCTGAGTCAAGGTTGCCGGAGGGTTCGTCTGCAAAGACCACGGCAGGGGAGTTCACAAGGGCCCTTGCAATGGCCACTCTCTGCTGTTCCCCGCCGGAGAGTTCGGAAGGCTTGTGAGAGAGTCTTTCCCCAAGGCCCACGGTTGTAAGGAGCCTAAGTGCCTTCTCCTTGGCCAGGGCATTGCTGTCCCCGGCTATGAAAGCGGGAATCATCACGTTCTCCAGGGCCGTGAACTCGGGCAGGAGGTGGTGGAACTGGAATACGAACCCGATTTTCAGGTTGCGAAAACTGGATAGGGCATCGCTTCGCAGGGCCAGGACATCCTGTCCGTCAATGTTCAGTGTTCCGCTGTCCGGGGTGGAAAGGGTCCCAAGAATCTGAAGGAGGGTGGATTTGCCAGCACCGGAGGCTCCCATTATGGAAACCACCTCCCCCTTCTCGGCACTGAAGTCAATACCCCTCAGCACCTTCAGTGTCCCGAAACTTTTCTGTATTCCTGTTGCCTGTATGATCATGGATTGTCGCTTTTGCTCATAGTTTCGCAAATTTAATAAAAGACACCTTCAAGGAAGCAATTGTTCCCGCCCAATTTGGCAAATCCGACAAAAAGAGCGAACTTTGCACCGTCAATCCCCTCGGGATGGCAATCGGGGTGTAGCGCAGTTGGTAGCGTATCTGGTTTGGGACCAGAGGGTCCCGTGTTCGAGTCACGGTACCCCGACAGAAAAAGGAAGAGTTTACGCACAAAGTGGGGCGTGGACTCTTTTTCTTTTTGTCCCGTTCACACTCTCTTCACTTTGGATTGCTGCCGGATAAGTCAAAAAAAACCGGTTCCCCACCCTCCCTCGGGTGAAGAACCGGACAAGAATTCTGTTTCCGCGCTCTACAGATAGGGGTTGACCTTCTTCCAATCCTTTGTTGCGGGGATGATGCCGAGGGTGATGATCTCATCCCTCATCTCGCACAGGTGTGCATAGGAAGCATCGAGAGCTGCGATTTCCTCGGGAGTTCCCTCGGGCTCGCCGTAGTGGACACCACTCTTGTCGATGACCGTAGGCATGGCCATCATGACATTCTGGTATTTTCCGTTGTTCACGTAGGTGCCTGCAGGCCATGTGAAGGGTTCACCGCCCATTGCGGCCTCGATCATTTTCACTGCATTGTATGCAGGGCTCTGGAAAGAGGAGCGGCCACGGAGGTTGATGATGTTGGCACCGCCCTGGATGGTCTTCTGCTTGATCTCGTCGAAGGCTTCCTCGGAAAGGCCCATCTCGGAAAGGGGCTTGCCGTCTATCTTCACCTTGGAGGCGAATACTGCCATGGCCTCACCATGTCCACCGTAGGTGTAGGCACCGGTGACTTTGCACTGCTGTACGCCGAAAGCAGCGGCAAGTTCGGTCTGCAGACGGGTGGAGTCGAGAGCGGCGAGGGTCGTCACCTGCTCGGGCTTCAGGCCGGAGTGGAGAAGGACCACCAAACCGGTAAGGTCGGCAGGGTTGAATATTACGACAATGTGCTTGACTTCGGGGCAGTACTCCTTGACGTTCTTTCCGAACTCCTCTGCGATCTCGCAGTTGCCTTTGAGCAGATCCTCACGGGTCATGCCAGCCTTGCGGGGCGCTCCACCGGAGGAGATGATGTACTTGGCATCCTTGTAGGCCTCGGCGGGGTCAGTTGTCCAGGTGATGTTCACGTCCTCGAAAGCGCAGTGGTTGAGTTCTGCGACGACGCCCTTAAGGCCGGGCTCGTACACATCATAGAGGCAGATGTTGGGGGTGAGTTTGAGCATCATGGCCGTCTGGGCCATGTTGGACCCGATCATTCCGGCAGCGCCGACGATGACGAGTTTGTCATTTGTCTTGAATCCCATGTGATAGATATAGTTAATTTATGATTTATTCATAAGTGGCAATGTGGGAAGGGATGGTCCGTTCTCTTCATTGCAAGTCGCAAAGTTAGCAAATCTTTGTCTATTATTTGCCCACCGAAGTGCCCTTTTTAAAGCTCTCCTCCACGCCCTTGTCTTTTTCCCCATTTCCTGTAGGAAGGCCGCAGGGGTTATCCACTTGATGATTTCCATAACTGTCGGGATTTTAATATGTTGCTTGCAATAAAATGTATCGAAACTTGTTTTTTACAATGGTTACGAGTTGTATTGAAATGGTTTTCGGCGCACAGGTTGCAGCTCCGAGTATATGTGACGGGTAAGCTCCACTGCAATGTCCCCCGACGGGAAGAGGGAACGATGTGTGCAAATGCGCCCTTTTGCCCTTTGTCAAGCTGGGAAAACCCGCCGTGTATTTCAAAAAATACATAAAAACAGGTCTTTATACAAGGTAAGCCAAAAAAGTGTTATATTTGCATGTCACTTGGGGCGATACCAGAACCCCCGCTTGACAGTTTACCCTTATATGGAGCCTCCCAGTTCTATTCAAATAATAGAAAACCCTTCGGACGTCCCTTCGGACGATCCGTTGCAACCTTTCACGTGCAGGTCGGCAATGACTCTTCCCTCAAAGGACCTTTCCCTTTGGGTTTTTTGGTGTGCCCTGACCGGACAGTCTTTTATTATGGAATAACCTAATCTCAGCATAATGGCACTTTACTTCAAGAAGCAGTTGGATAATGGGGCCACCCTTGCGGTGTGGCAGGTCACGGAGACCGAGGAGGAGCTCAAACAGCTCTCATCCACCCCCACGGACGAGATGGAGGAGATATCCTTCATCCGCAGCGAGTCGCTCCGTCGCCAGAGGCTCGCGGTGAGGGCACTGCTCAACCAGATTTTCGACGAGAAGGTATACCTTTCCCATCATGACAACGGGAAACCCTATCTGGAGAACACGGTGACGAACATTAGCATAACCCATACCCAGAAATATGTCGCGGTCATCCTCCATGACGAGGAGGACGTGGGCATAGACATCGAGTGCCTGGACCGGGACTTCTCCGCGGTCGAGAAGAAGGCCCTCTCGGAGGAGGAGATCGATGACTTGGACGAAGAGCGCAAGAACGAGCAGCTCGCCATCTACTGGTGCGCCAAGGAGGCGGTCTTCAAGAGGGTGTCCACCTATAAGGTCGACTTCGCCTCCCAGATCGAGGTGGAGCGCTTCCGCCCCAGGGGCGAGGGAGAGCTCGAGGCAACCTTCATTCGCAAAGGTGGTTACGAGGAGGAATTCGATTTGGAATACATGACTTTTGACCGCCATGTACTGGTTTGGCTGGTTGGTTAAAAACTTTGGATTTTTGTAACAAAAAAGTTACTATTTTTTAAGAATTCTAAATTAGAAATTTTATAAAACCCTGTCAGGTAAGCACTTGACGGGGTTTTGTGTATATTGTTGATAACTTTTGTTGCTTTGAGATGTCAATCTAACGAAGAAACTATCTATCTTTGTTTCCGCAATAGCAATACTGACTCCGGCTACGCATTTCCAAATATGAGAAAAGGCTGGCCCGGAATCCGCGAGGTTTCCGGTATAGGGATAATTTCCCTCCCATTGTTTCAGGAGTCAAGCTTAAAATACACTTAATTAATATACAGCACACAATGGTAAAATATGTCGTAAAGCGAGACGGTCGGTTGGTTGACTTCAACAACCAGAAGATTGTAGCTGCAATCCTCAAGGCAATGAATGTCACCGAGGGAGGCGAGGACATCGTCCTTGCAGCCCAGATAGCGGATGTCATCTCTCGCCGCGATGCGGAGAAGATGAGCGTCGAGGAGATTCAGGACTGTGTGGAGAATGAACTCATGAACAGCACCCGCAAGGAGGTCGCCAAGAAGTACATCGCATACAGGAACCAGCGCAACATCGCCCGCCGTGCCAAGACGAACGAGATTTTCGAGGAAATCATCGACGCCCAGGCCAACGACATTACCCGTGAGAATGCGAACATGAATGCCGACACTCCCGCCGGCATGATGATGAAGTTCGCTTCCGAGGCTACCAAGACCTATGTGGACGAGTGCCTGCTCTCGGAAGAGGCCCGTTCCGCCGTGTATAACGGCTATATCCATATCCACGACAAGGACTACTATCCCACCAAGAGCTTCACCTGCATCCAGCATCCCCTGGACCAGATTCTCTCCCACGGCCTCCAGGCAGGTCACGGGGAGTCCCGTCCCGCAAAGAGGATCGAGACTGCATCGGTCCTTGCCTGCATCTCCATGGAGACTGTCCAGAATGAGATGCACGGTGGCCAGGCCATCCCTGCCTTCGACTTCTATCTCGCTCCCTTCGTCAGGGCTTCCTATAAAGAGGAGGTCGAGAAACTCGCCCTCTATACGGGCCAGAACCTGGACCATCTGAAAGATGCCCAGATCGATGACTACATCAAGCGCGACCTCGTGGGCATCCAGGGCGATGAAAGGTTGAAGCAGCATGCCATCAATATGACCGTGAGCAGGGTGCACCAGGCAATGGAGGCGTTTGTGCACAACATGAATACGATCCATTCCCGTGGCGGGAACCAGGTGGTGTTCTCCTCCATCAACTACGGTACCGACACCTCGGCAGAGGGACGTTGCATCATCAGGGAGATCCTCAACACCACATATGAGGGCGTGGGCAACGGCTCCACCGCCATCTTCCCCATCCAGATCTGGAAGAAGAAGAGGGGCGTGAGCTATCTGCCGGAGGATCGCAACTATGACCTCTACCGCTTCGCCTGCAAAGTGAGCGCAAGACGTTTCTTCCCCAACTTCGTGAACCTGGATGCCACCTACAACTACTCTCCCGAGTGGAAGGCCGACGATCCCAGGAGGTATGTCCACGAGGTAGCCACCATGGGTTGCCGCACGAGGGTGTTCGAGAACCGTTTCGGACCCAAGACCTCCATCGGCAGGGGCAACCTCTCTTTCACTACCGTGAACATAGTGCGCATCGCCATCGAGTGCATGGGTGAAAGCGACCAGGACAAGAGGATCGACAAGTTCTTCGAGAAGTTAGGGGAGATACTCGACATTGCCGCAAGGCAGCTGAATGACAGGTTCGAATTCCAGAAGACCGCTCTCGCCAAGCAGTTCCCCCTGCTTATGAGCGGACTGTGGCAGGGAAGCGAGAATCTCAAACCGGAAGACACCGTTGAGTCCGTCATCAACCAGGGAACCCTTGGAATAGGGTTCATCGGACTGGCCGAGTGTCTAATCGCCCTGGTCGGACACCACCACGGCGAGGACCCCGAGGCCCAGAAGCTGGGTCTGAGGATAGTCGGGTTCATGAAGAACAAGATAAACGGCTACTGCGAGACCTATCATCACAACTTCTCAGTCCTTGCAACTCCCGCCGAAGGTCTTTCCGGCAGGTTCACCAAGATGGACAAGAAAAAGTTCGGCGTAATACCCGGCATTACCGACAAAGACTACTACACCAACTCCAGCCACGTCCCCGTCTACTATCACTGCACACCCCAGCACAAGGCCGAGGTCGAGGGACCTTACCATGCACTGGAGGGCGGCGGACACATCTTCTACGTGGAGATTGACGGAGATGCCACTCACAACCCCGAGGCCATAATGAACATCGTGGACCTGATGGACAAGTACAATATCGGCTATTGTTCAGTGAACCACAACCGCAACCGTTGCATGGACTGCGGTTACGAGGATGCCACGGACGGACTCACTGAGTGCCCTCACTGCCACAGCCACAATATCGACACCCTCCAGAGAATCACCGGTTACCTGGTCGGTACGACAAGCAGGTGGAATAGCGGCAAGCTCGCCGAGCTCAAGGACCGCATTGTCCACAAGTAGGGTTCCTTGCCTGCATTCCGGGAAAATCAAGTAGGGAAGGCCACTTGCCTTCCCTCTTTTTCATAGACACAGAAGCAGTTCCTCCAGATAATCGTCATCACATATGTCAACAAGGCAACTTCCTCCCCAGGACCCGGACCACATCAGGGTCCTCGATATCCTGGAACAGACGATGGCTGACGGACCAGGGTTCCGCACCTCCATATACTGTGCCGGCTGCCTCCACCATTGCAAAGGCTGCCACAATCCCCAGTCATGGGATTTCAAGGGAGGGAAAGAGTATTCGGTAGGGGAGCTTCTCGATATCATAAAAGCGGATGACATGAGCAACGTCTCCTTCTCCGGCGGCGACCCCTTCTTCCAGGTGGACGCATTCACCAACCTGGCCAGACGCATCAAGGAGGAGACGGACAAGACAATCTGGTGCTGGACGGGATTCACGAAAGAGGAGATAGATGCGGATGAGAGGCTAAGCAAGCTTCTGCCCTACATCGACGTCCTTGTCGACGGTCCCTTCGTGCTGGAAGAGAGGGACACCAACCTCCTGTTTCGGGGAAGCCCGAACCAGAGGATAATCTATCTGAAAGGGAAACCTGTGGAGGATGACATCCCCGGAACGGTGCCGCTTGTCAAATTCAGGTAGGAAAACCGAAAGATAAAGGATAGTGAATGTTACTTCTTCAGCCACGTCTCAGGATTCTGGGGCGTGGTTCCGTTCCATATCTGGAAGTGGATCTGGGTCTCGGAGTCGATGGTGTCGACTGTGCCTATGGCCTGTCCCGTTTTCACCTTGTCACCGGCTTTGACGGTGACATTCCTCAGTTTACAGTAGAAGGAGAAGTAGCGTCCGTGCTGAATCAGGACGCACTGGTTGTAACCACCCACCACGATTATGTTCTTCACTTCCCCGTCGAATATGGCATGGGCGCGGGAACCGGGGGTGACGGCTATGCTGATGCCGTTGCTCGAAGGGAGGGAATAATTCTGGAGGTTGGACCTCTTGCCGTAGCGCTCCACAATGGGGCCGTCGACAGGCCAGGGTAGTTTGCCCTTGTTGGAGGCGAACTCCTTGTCCAGGGCTTCGTCTATGACAAGTTTGGAAGTGGAGGAGGATGACGATGAAGATTTATTGGAGGAGGTTGCCGTGGAAGGTTTCGATGCAGCCCGTACCAGTCTCTCGATTTCACGGTTGAGGGCATCGACCTGCTTTTTCTTGTCGGAAAGCTGACGCTGGTACTTTTTCTTGTCCCTGTCAAGCTGCTTTACAATGGAATTGGCTTCAGCCTCCTCTTTACGGACAGCCTGGAACTCTCGGAGGTTCAGATTTCGAAGGGCCTCGGCGGAGTCCTTGAGGGACCCCAGGTGTACCAGCTGGGTCTGGAGGAGGTCGTTGGTCTGCTTGATCTTGGTGGCCTGTACATTCATCCTCTGGGAGAGGCCTCTCAGGTACGAAGCTCTCCGGATGGCCTGTCCGAGGTTGTCGCTTGAGAGGATGTACATGTACCAGATCCTGGAATCGCGGTTCTTGTAGGCTGACCTTACGAGACGTGAATAGTACAAGGTGAGGGTGTCGAGACGTCCCTGGATGGTGTCAATCTTGCTTTGGCACTCATCGATCTCCTCCTGCAGTGCGGACACCTCTTTCTCGCTTTCCTGAAGAAGGGTCCTTCTGGTGTCCATCCGCTCCCTTACGAGGTTGAGGGTGGAAAGGGCGTTGGCGCTCTGTTTCCTGTTCTCCTTTATCTGGGAATCCAGTATGGCTATTTCCTTCTCGAGCTTCTGTCTCTTCTCCCGTTGGGAGCGGGTGTTCTGCGCTTCGGCGGGGGCGATGCACAGAAGAAGAGACAGCACCGCCAGAAGAAGTGGCAGCAGAATGTGAGAATGCCGGAAAGTAGCCATGACGAACCGAGGGATTAATCTTCCTCCTTGGGAAGTTTGTCGGCCTGGCCGCGGTAGACTTCGGCAAGGTCTTTCTCTCCCAGTTTCTCAAGGACCCTGGCGTAATGCAGGAGGATGGTCCTTGAGTTCTTCCCGCCATAGAGCATGGCATGCTTGAAAATGGGCTTGGCCTCGATGTCCTTTCCCATCAGATGGAGGATCCAGCCGAAGGTGTCCAGGTAGGTTGCGTTGTCAGGCTCCTTCTCGATTGTCTTCTTGCTCATCTTGTAGGCCTTCTTCAGGTCCTTCCCCTCGACGGAGAGGTAGTAGGCGTAGTTGTTGAGCACGGGAGCATAGTCGGGGTTTATCTTCAGGGCCTTCTTGTAGTAATTGTAGGACTTCTTTTTGTCACCCTTCATGTGGTACATGTCTCCGAGGGTGGAGAGGGCGGAGAGTGTCCTTGCACTGTCGCCCTGGGCCTTGGAGAGCAGGATTTCCGAGTTCTCTATGACCTTGTCGTAGTTCTTCAGGGAAAACTCTGCGGAAGATGCCATTTCCAGGAAGTACGTCTGCTCGGGGAACTTCTTTGCGCTCTCGTAGGCGACCTCCCTCATCCCGTCCCAGTCCTCGCACATTCCCAGGAACTGGGCGTAGGTCCCGGCTGCGTAGGCGCTCTGCGGGTTCGCCTCCATCCCTTTCCTGAAATACTCCTTGGCCATGTCCTGGTTCCCTGTCTGGTAGAAATACAACCCTGCGGTCTGCAGTATGGAAGTGTCCTGGGGATGCGTCCTGGCTGCAAGGACGAAGGTGGAATCGAGGTTCTGCCTCTGGCTCTGGAGGAACCTGGGATCGGTATTCTGAAGGATTGCGCTGAGGTAGTTCTTCTTTGCCTCGGCAGGTATCGAGCTGTCTTCAACAAGGCTGTCAAGCGAGGCAAAGTACTCGGGATATCGGCGGGTCATGCGGTAGGCTTCGGCGATGCCCAGGCGGGCGGGGGAGTATCCGCTGTCAAGGGACAGGGCCTCGCGGTAGTACTTGACGGCGGTTGTGTCATTGTACATGCCCATCTCATAGTCCCCAAGGATGGAGAGAACCTGCGGGGAGGAGTACTCCGCCACGTAGGACTTCAGGCACTCCAGGGCTTCCTCGTTCTTTTTCTGGGTCAGCAGGATGCGGTACTTGGTGAGGACGGTGGGGTCGGACTTGCCTTGGATGGCCTCGACCTCGTCAATGGACCTCAGGGCCTTGTCCAGCTGGTTCGTCTGGGCGTAGAGCTGGATGAGGCTGTAGTGGATGTCCCTTTTCTTCGGGAACTCCTCAAGAAGGGCCTCGTACTGTGCAATCGTAAGGTCTTCCTCCCCGTCCATGGCATAGATGGTGGCCAGGCGGTCCCTGTACCAGTAGTTGGACCCGTCAAGTTCCACGGCCTTGGAGAATGACTTCTTGGCATCCTCGTTTCGGTTCAAAACGGCTTCGCAAAGCCCTTTGTAGTACCAGGCTGCATCGTCGGAGGGGTTGGCCGCGATGAGTTTCGTCAGAGCGGAGAGGGCCTCGGTAAAATTGCCCTCGGAGTACAGCTGTACTGCATCTATTATTGTGGGGCCGGAGATGCGGGGAAGGACCTGTGCACAGAGCCTGCCGCCTACTCCGCCAAGAAGGAGGACGACTGAAAGGAGGACTGCACAGATGTTCCGGGGAAGTATATTGAAGTGTTGTCTTGTCATGTCTTTATCGTGTGATTTGCAAAAATACTCAAATACTCCCTTTCAGCAAAAAACCGGCCACTGTTAGCGCCGGAAGTTCCAAATTATGAGGAAGTGTTGCCCGTTCCCGGGTTCCTGGAAAAGGGAAACCGCCCCTCTCTCCCGTGATGGGGGAAAGGGACGGTCGTTACCTTTTAATTGAAACCCTCCGGCACTGAGGTGTGTGCCCTCGGTGGCTTTCCATTACTGGTACACTCTTACGTAGTCGACGAAGTACTGCAGGGGGAACTTCGTCATTGACGGGTCCCCGCCGTTTGAACCTATGGCCAGGTTCAGCAGGATGTAGTGCCCGAACCCTTCGACATCGTTCGAGAAAGGACTCTGGCCTTTCCCCGGGCCGCCCTCACCGTTGACGGTCTTGGAAAGTTCCACGTCGTTCAACAGTTCCCCGTCAAGGTAGAACTTCAGCCAGTCCTTGTCCCAGTCAAGTCTCCAGATGTGGTATTTGCTCGCCCACTGCGGGTCCTTGTCGGTGAAATGGGTGAAAGGGGTTATGCTGTCGTCCCATACGGCATCGAAGGTGGAACGTCCACCCCAGCAGGCATTGGCAAGGATCCCCGGATAGGAACGGATGTAGAATTCCATAACGTCGATTTCTCCGTTGAAGGGCCAGTTCCACGTGTTGCCGAGGGTCCAGATGGCAGGCCATGCCCCTTGGTCCACGGGGATCTTCGCCCTCACTTCAAGTCTTCCGTAACGGAAGGAGAAACTCTCCCTCGTGGTGACACAGGAGGAGGTGTACTGGGCACTTGGGCGGTTGGTTCTCCAATCCTGGCTCCCCGATATGAAGTTGGGGTTGGGAACGGTTTCCTGCCGGCCTTCAATGACAAGGGTGCCTCCCGATACCGAAGCGTTTTCCTTGCGGTACCACTGCAGTTCCTCGTTCCTTTGGAAGCCTTCCTCGTAGGACCATTCGTCCGAGAGGGGTCCGTCGGTGTCGAACTCGTCATGCCAGACGAGAGTCATCCCTTCATACTGGGTTACGGCAGCACCTTTCGGCGTGGGGAGCATTTCTGCGGTCAGTTCCGTCTTCCCCGCCTCGGCGGAGTCCTTGTTCACTTCTTTCCCCCAAGCCTTTCCTTCCCCTCTCCCGCAGCACACTGCGAGAAAGAGGACGGGAAGGAGGAGTGTTATTCTACTGATGCCCATAGCGGATTCTGGACAAGTTCCAAGTTGGAGTCGATTTCGCTCTGGGGCAGGGGCCACTCATATTCCAGCTGGCCACGGAAGTTGCGCGTCTCATAGGCGAATCCGTAGTCGGAGGCTTCTTTGTTGATCCTGCTTACTGCATCCTCCAGAATTCCCCAGCGGTACAGGTCGAAGAGCCTCAGGCCTTCGAAAGCAGTCTCGACGCGGCGCTCATGGCGGACGATTTCCCTGAGCTGGTCACGGGTTACGCTTCCCTCGCTATTTCCGACGGAAGGCATTCCGACGCGGCCCCTCACCTGGTCAACCAGGCTGGTGGCCTTGTCCAGGTCGGTCCCTTTCTCCACGTATGCCTCGGCAAGGGAGAGGAGAACTTCGGGGTAGCGTATCACATAGAAATCCTGTCCCCAGTCCCAGCAGTTTGTGCCGTCCTGGTCCACTCCGCAGAAGTACTTGAATACGTATACGGTGGAAAGTGATGCAGAGGCTCCTCCGTACAGGACATCCGTCCATCCCCAGGTCATTCCAGGGACGAAGAGGGTCGTGAAAAGACGGGGATCCCTGTTCTTGTACCTGTCAGGGGTGGCACCCCACAGGTCGGGGGCTCCGCCTACGACCGGGCAGGCATCTTTTGCCGTGTACTTCTTTCCGTCCAGTGTGTAGAACTCATCGGCAAGGTCCACGGTTCCGTTCAGGGCCTCAAGAGGTGTCCACCAGTGTGCGGCAAAGGCGCTGCCTTCACCCAGGCCGGGACCTTCGAAGCGAACGGTGAGAATGATTTCGGGGCTGGTCTGTCCCGCAGGGGTGAAGAGTTCCTTGTAGTCCCCGTGCAGGGAGTAACCGAGACCAAGGACCTGCTCATAGGCGGAGATGGCCTCATCCCATTTCTTGTTGTACAGGGCGATCCTTCCAAGGACGGACAGACCTGCTCCCCGGGTGATCCTGCCGAGGGCGGGAGCCGTGGTGGGAAGGTCATTGATGACGTTCTTGAGGTCTGTGATGACTCCGTCCACGATTTCCTCCCTGGAAGTCTTGGGGGTGTTGGCTTCCGTCATGCCCACAACGTGAGTGAGGTAAGGGACATCGTTGAAGGTCATGGTGAGGTTCGTGTACATCAGGGAACGCAGCACGATTGCCTCGGCCTTGTACTGGGCTATGGTGGCGGGGTCCATATCGACTCTCTCGATGTTGTCGATAAGCGAGTTGCAGCGCTTTATCACCTCATAGTTGGCCGACCAGTAGGACTCGATCATCCACGAAGTGGCATTGTGGATTCCGTTGGCGACGTCATAACCGCACATCCAACCGCTCCAGTTGAAGTGACCGCCGTTGTCAGTCATGCAGTCCATGTTAAGCGGGCCGCACTCCCAAGGACCGCCGTTGTACAGGTAGGGGCTCTGAAGCCCGTCATAGCAGGCTGCCAGCCCGTTGAAGGCATCGGAAGGAGTCTGCCAGTATGTCCCGGTGGATACGGAGTCCAATGAATCCTTCTGGAGGAAGTCATCGGAACAAGCTGCGCACAGTGTGATGATGGCGAAGACTGTGAGGACGTTAGTGTATATTTTCAGTGCTTTCATGGCCATAATGATTAAAAGTTGACGCTTACCCCGAGGGAGTAGGACTTGACGTTGGGATAAAAGTCACCCCTGGAATCCGAAGAGGACTTTTCCGGGTCGTAGTTCTTGAGGCCCGAGATGGTGATGGGATTCGTGGCCTGGAGGTATAGCCTCAGGGAGGATATGCCAATCTTGCCGGTGGCTTTCTTGTCGAAGGTATAGCCGAGTTCC